>CALUVS010000010.1 GCA_944324265.1 uncultured Traorella sp. | reverse complement strand
CTTAAGCAAGTTAAATGGACCGTATACCCCTAAACAATTGGAACAGGTCATTTTCCCCAAACTAATTTAAATATTCAAAGAATCTTGTAAAATTGATTTGTGCTTAATCGTCAACAACAACACCTTCTGTAAACTCTGTAATAAAGAATCTTGTAAAATTGATTTGTGCTGTAATCAAAATCCCACCATTCAGCTTAATTTCTGATTGGTGGGATCTTTTTAATATTCATTTTTTGACCATTGAATAGAACGATAAAACTGAATGGAAATAATAGCGGCAACTATCCAGCCGATTGGCCATGCGCACCAAATACCGGTAGCTCCCAGTGCTGTTTTAGACAATACAACAGCCAATATAACTCGCAGCAATAAATCAGTAAATGTCGCTACCATAAACATTTTCATTAATCCTGCTCCGCGCAAGATACCATCAGCGACTAACTTAGCTGAAACAACAAAATAGAACGGAGACAAAATTCTCAAGAAGGCAATTCCAGTCTGCAATGCAACCGGAGTTGGATTATCCATAAAGAAATACAATAGGTTTTCTCCTGCAAAGAAATATACTAAGAACAATGGCAAACTTAACATCCATACTAACTTAAGTCCTGCTTTAAATCCTTCATGAACACGAGAATACTTCTCTGCTCCGATATTCTGCGCTGTGTAATTGGAAATCCCATTACCCAAAGTTGTAAATGAAGTAACAACCAAACTATTTAATTTAACTGAAGCAGAATAGCCGGCCATAACACTGGCACCAAAACCATTGATGACACCTTGAATGACAATGTTTCCGACGGAAATAAAGCTTTGCTGGAGAATACTTGGTACGGCTACATTCGTAATTTTCTTGAATAAGTCAAAAGAGAAAATCTCTGTCTTTCCTTCTGTTTTGATCTTAGCTAATCTTCTCAATACAACAACAATCGCCAATACACAGCTAACTCCCTGACATAAAAAGGTAGCCCATGCAACTCCAGCAACTCCCATTTGAAAAGCAGTAACAAACAGAATATCTACTGCAATATTTGAAGTAGAGGAAATCGCCAAGAAAATAAATGGTGTTTTGGAATCTCCCAATGCAGAGAAAATTCCGGTCGCAATATTATAAAAGAAGACAAATGGCAGACCCCAGACATAAATATCCAAATAAGTCATTGAATCGGCAAGCAATTCCTGCGGAGTATTGATCAGATCAAGCAATGGTTCACACATGACTAATCCAAAGATCATCAATGCCAAACATAAGACAGCACTGGCAATCATTGTAGTATAGACAGCTGTTTTCATCTTATTGAATTCTTTAGCCCCGAACAATTGCGATACAATGACAGAACATCCAATATTACAGCCAAAAGCAAAAGCAATAAATATCAATGTAATTTCATAACTGTTTCCTACAGCGGCTAATGCATTTTCGCCAATGAACTTCCCTGCTACAAGACTATCTGCAATATTATATAATTGCTGAAAGATAATACTGCCGAATAACGGCAGACAAAATTTCCATAAAACGGTCTCTGGTTTTCCTACGGTTAAATCCCTATTCATATCCTATCTCCCTAATATACCCGAATATTTTTAATGAAATGCGTATTTATTATAGTACTTTTCTTATCATATAGATAATGTATAATTTATATGTAATACATATTTATTTTATATGGAGGAAATATGAATATCAGTTATGACTATTACCGTACCTTTTATTTTGTCGCCAAATGCGGCAACATTACTCAAGCAGCTTCTCTTTTATTAAATAATCAGCCCAATGTGACCAGAATTATTAAAAATTTAGAAACAGAACTTGGCTGTATACTTTTTATACGTTCTCATCATGGGGTACATCTTACCCCAGAAGGCAAACAATTATTTGAGCATATTCGTATTGCCTTTGAACATATTGAGGCCGGAGAAAAGGAATTGGCTTTAAATAAAAATTTGCAGCAGGGTACTATTACAATTGGAGCCAGTGAAATTGCCTTGCATAGTCTTCTACTTCCTGTATTGAAAGAATTTCGGCAATTATATCCGGATATTCATATTCGATTATCCAATCATACCACTTTGCAGGCCATTGAATCCTTGAAGCATGGATTTGTAGATATCGCCGTAGTTTCAACGCCTCTGGATATCGATCATTCCTTGGAATGCAGAACAATTAAAGATGTACAGGAGATTGCGGTATGTTCTTCTGCATTTGCTGAACTTGCTGATCAGCCGCTGGCTCTTTCTGAATTAGCTCAATATCCTTTGATCAGCTTAAATGAGAATACCAAAACATTTGCTTTTTATTCTGACTTCTTTCGAAGCAATAATGTTCCATTCACACCAAGTGTTGAAGCCGCTACAACAGATCAAATACTTCCATTAGTGAAACATGATTTAGGTATTGGCTTTATTCCAAAAGCATTTCTGGAAGCTTTTAATCATTCCTCTTCCATTCATGTTCTTGATTTAGTTCCGCCGATTCCCAAACGAGCAATTTGTCTTGTGAAACGTAAAGATATTTCATTAAGTTTGGCTGCTAAAAAACTGGAAGAAATGATCTTGATGAAAGCAGAAAAAAACTCTGAATAATTTAATTCAGAGTCTTCGTTTTAACAGCTGTGATACATTTTATAAATCTCATTTTTAGAGATTCCATGCTCTTTGGCTACTTTTTTGATCGCTTCATTGGTTGAGAAGCCTTGTTCGATATAACAAGTAATATGTTCATAGATGACAGAATATGGAATTTCTTTGGCAACGATATCTTCATTATATCCTTCCAAAACTAAAACCATTTCTCCTTTTAAGTCATCGGCAATAGCCAATATTTCTGAAACATTGCCGCGAATAAATTCCTCATGCAGCTTTGTAATTTCTCTGGCTAAGCATAACTGACGATTGCCGAACACTTCCAAAAAGGTTTCCAATGTCTTTTTGACGCGGTGAGGTGCTTCATAAAAAATCATAGTCTGTTTGATTTTCTGCAATTCCAAACAGGCTTTTTTTCTTTCATTTTCATTGGCTTTTAAGAAACCGACAAACATGAAAGGCTGTGCACTCAATCCGCTGGCAACCAAAGCATTCAACGCAGCATTAGCTCCTGAAATCGGCACCACATTGTATCCTGCTTCCACAACCATTGAAACAATGATCTGTCCTGGATCTGATACCAATGGATATCCGGCATCAGAAACGATGGCCACATTTTTTCCTTCTTCTAATAAATTCAATAATCCTTTGGCACTTTCATGCTCATTGTGCATATGATGAGCAATACATCGAGTATGAATATCGAAATAATTTAACAGTTTCATTGTATTGCGTGTATCTTCGGCCGCAATGACATCTACAGATTTTAAGACTTCAATGGCTCTTGGCGTAATTTCCTGCAGATTGCCGATTGGTGTTGCTACCAAATACAATGTCGGCTGTTCATTTTCAAAGCTCTTTTGACGTTTCATCGTTTTGACCAATCAATATCCGGCCATAATTCAGAGAAATCCAAGAACTGCACATCTTCTTTGTTTTCAATCTTGGCCTGCTTCAATAATAAATTCAAGCTTGTCACACGATACTTGCTTCCTCTATATTCAATTTGTGCATTCAGCTTCGGAAGTCCTTCACGCATTTCCTTGTACTGCGCATCTTCATATTTCAGACAGCACATCAGTTTGCCGCACTGTCCGGATAGTTTTTGAACATTCAATGCCAATAGCTGATTTTTTGCCATGTTAATAGATACAACATCAAAATCATTTAAAAATCTTGAGCAGCAAGTTTCCATACCGCATGTTCCAAGTCCGCCTACAATCTTTGCCTTATTTCTTGGCCCAATCTGACGCAGCTCAATGCGGCATTTGAATTTTGTTGCCAGATCCTTTAACAATTCTCTGAAGTCTACACGATCATCCGCTACATAGACAAAGATAATTTTGCTTCTGTCCAGTGTATATTCTGCTTCAATCAAATGCATATCCAATCCAAGCTTCGCAATCGCTTCTTCACAAACCTTCAATGCATCTTTTGCGGCCAATTTATTGTTTTCATTGTCCTGCAGATCTTTTTCTGTCGCTTTACGAATGACCGGTTTGATTCCCATATCCATCGGAATTTCTTGGAAAACTTGATTTTCTTTGACAATAGTACCGATTTCTAAACCGCGAATTGTTTCCACAACAACTTTATCATTTACTTCAAAATCATCACTGTCAGTACCAAAAGTATACATCTTCTTGCTTCCTTCAAAACTGACAAAAGCAAGATAACGATATGTTACTGCACTTGTTTCTGCTGTTTCTTCTTTCTTTTCTGCAGTTTCACTTTTCTTTTGAAGTACTTCTTTTTTTATTTCCTGAACTTCTTTTAATTCTTTTGTTTCTTTCTTTACTGGATTTGTCTCTTTTTTTCTTTTGTTCTGATTCTGAGGTTTATCTTTTTTCGGTGTTTTTTCTTCATTAGCCTGCTGCTTAGGCTTCTGATTAGTTTTTTTATTTTTATGATTTACCGGTTTTTTCAATGGTTGTTTTTCATTTTTTTCCTCACTCATGACTGCACCTCCTTATTTCTGCCATCAATTGATCTGAAAGCAGTTTAATATTGACTGATTTATTGCATTTATCTTTGATCTGCATACAGACACTCAGCATTTGTACACAGTTTTTCTTTTGATATTGACGAATCAATTCCTGCCATTGTTCACTCTGACATTCACAATCTTTTCTCAAGCAATCCTTGAAGAAACGCATCAATATTTCAATAAAATAATTGAATTGAGCCCGATCATTGCCTTTTTTTTCTTTAAATCCTTCTATTTGAAGAAATAAAGAAGCTTCATGAACAGAAAGAATCATTTTTTCTAAGACACTTATCGCCAAATATCTGGCATTTTGATAATTCTCATCTTCAATGATTTCACTTATCTGTTCATAATTATTCACTAAATATGTCAGCAGATAAGCATCTAATTCATTCATATTTTCATTTCTGCATTTCTGAAGCAGGGCATTGGGCAATGTCTTGCGAAATGGAATCATCTGACAGCGAGAGATAATGGTCGGCAATAATCGATCCTGCTGTTCACAGATAAGAATCGCTGTAACATCTTCACTTGGTTCCTCCAAAAACTTCAAAAGTGAATTCAAAGCTTCCGGTGTCGCATTTTCAATCATGTTAAGAATATAGATTTTTCTTTCCTTAGCTTCTATCGCTGTTTTAGAGAACTGCTCCTGGATATTCAGAATATCTTCTTTTTTAATAGAAGAATCTGTTCCGTCTTTGATAATCAGATCGGCATAATTGCCATCTTTGACACGCTGACAGGTATCACATGTTTCACAGGCAAAACCTTCTTGATCACATAATAGACTTTGCGCTAAGAAAATGGCTGTTTCCATCTTCGGTGTCCCTTTTTCTCCCACAAATAGATAAGCATGAACAAAACTATTGTTTTTTAACCCATTCTTTAAAATCTGATAGGCTACTTTTTGTTCATCTGCAAGTTTATTCTGCAGCATGATTGATTATCTCCATTACAATGGCCAAGGCTTCTTCCACAACCTCATCAATGGGTTTGGAAGCATCAATGACATTCATGCGGTGTTTATATTTCTGCAGCACAATCTGATATCCTTTGGCTACCTCACTGTGGAAGGTATTCGTTTCCAAATCAAGACGATCTTTGAACGTACGTGTTTCAATACGCTTGAGTCCCTCATCATAATCCAGATTCAAGAAAATTGTAGCATCAGGAAAATGTCCTTCAATCGCAAACATATTAATATTGTATACATCTTCTATGCCTAAATGACGAGCATAGCCTTGATAAACCAAGGAACTGTCCACAAAGCGATCACAGATAACAATTTTACCTTCCTGAATTGCCGGCAATACTTTTTCAACTAAATGCTGACGGCGGGAAGCTGCATAAAGCAGTGCTTCTGTTTTCGCATCCATATTGATATTCTTTGGATTTAAGATGACATCACGAATCTGTTCCGCAATATCTATTCCGCCTGGTTCACGTGTATAAATGGCATCATAACCCATTTCTGCCAAACGTTTCTGCACCAATGTACTGATTGTCGTTTTCCCGCTGCCGTCCGGCCCTTCAAAAGTAATAAAATAACCTTTCATACACACACTCCTAATCACTGCTTATCTTTATTGATTATATCATAAATCAGGTGTCACACCTAGCCTTTTTACGGCTTACTCCTGCATTTCCTGCAATTCATGATTCAAAAAATCCAATTCATCTCCGATATTATTTCTGGAAACAACAGTAGCTAAATGATCTGCACTGGTAGGATCGTGATTGATCAAGATCATTTCTTTTCCGCCATAATACTGCAGCAATCCTGCAGCTGGATAAACAACTAAAGAAGTTCCTGCTACAATAAGCAAATCAGCTCTTTCTAATGCATTTATTGCTTGATGAATCACTTCATTGTCTAATCCTTCCTGATACAAAACAACATCCGGCTTGATCAAAGCACCGCAATCACAAATCGGCAATGGTTTATCTTCAAGTATCTTTTTTAAACCATAAAACTTATGACATTTCATACAGTAATTACGATGAATGCTGCCATGCAGTTCAATCACCCTTTGGTTTCCTGCTTTTTGATGCAGTCCATCAATATTCTGAGTAATAACAGCTTCTAATTTTCCCATTCTTTCTAATTGTGCAACTGCTAAATGCCCCCGATTCGGCATAGCCTCTTCATAGACCATCTCATTGCGATAAAATTCATAAAATTCTTTGGGATGAGCCATAAAGAAATCATGACTGAGCATCACTTCACTTGGATAAGGATATTTATTTTGCTTATAAATTCCGCTGTCACTTCGAAAATCAGGAATATTGCTTTCAGTTGAAAAACCTGCACCGCTGAATACGACAATTCTGTGTGCTTTTACAATCAATGTTTGTATTTGATTCATTTGAAACAACCTCTTTTCTAGTATTTATTCTAGATACATTTTATCATAAGTGGTACAATCAAAGTATGAAAAGGAAACTATTTTGTGAGATAAATCCCACTTGTTATAAAATATCGTTATTCAAAGAATGCCTGCTTCGTGATGTCAGGGATTTTTTTAACCATGTCCCTTTTGCATCAAAAAAGAGTACTGAAATATTACCGAATATTGTCAAAGGACATTGTTCTATTCTCAGAAGAAAATTAGTAGGAGTTGATATGCAGCTGCAGGAAAACAAAGTAGTGAATTTATCTTTGGCCTGCAAACAAATTAATGGTTTGATCATTGAACCCAATGAAATCTTCTCATTTTGGAAAACGGTAGGAAAACCGACAGCCAAAAAAGGATATCTGGATGGATTGATGATCGGCAAAGATACAATGAAAGCCGGTATCGGAGGCGGTTTATGTCAGATGGCGAATATGATTCATTGGCTTGTTTTAAACAGCCCTTGCAGTGTTGTCGAGTTACATCATCACAGCGATGCTTTATTCCCGGATGAAAGAAGACGAGTTCCTTTTGGTACGGGTACTTCTATTGTTTATAAGAATGTCGATTATCGCTTTCAAAATACAACGGATCAGCCTCTGCAGCTTCTTGTATGGATTGAAAATGACGAATTATACGGTGAACTGCGCTCATTACGGCCATTTCCGGTGCGTTATAAATTAGTGGAAGAAAACCATCACTTTGAAAAGATTAATGACCAATATTATCGTAACTCAGAAGTGTATCGTCTTACCTATAACCGAAATACTAATGAATTAATCAAAAAAGAACGTATTCTTGTCAATCATTCTTTAGTCATGTATGATCCTGCTTTGATTCCGCCGGATCAGATAAGAGGCAATCAGCATGATTGAAGCTATGATACAGAATTGTCTGAAGCAGAATAAAATTGCTTATCAGACATTTGATGATTCACTTACCTTTCAGGAACTCTATGAGTCTAGTCTATCTTTGGCTATTGTTTTAAATCAAAAAGGCAGCTCACCGGTTCTTATTTATGGTCATAAACAAAAGGAAATGCTTATCAGTATTTTTGCCTGTCTTTTAGCTAATCGTGCTTATGTACCCATTGATGATGCTTGGCCAGTAGAACGTATTTTAGAAATTATGAATCAGACACAGGCATCCTGTCTCATTGAAGTATCTTTGTTTCCTTATGATGTGATAGAGAAAATATCACCTGTACAAAAGAAACAGAATATTCCTCTGCAATCTCTGCATAATGAAATTGCTTATATTATTTTTACTTCCGGAAGCAGCGGAAAGCCCAAAGGCATTCCGATCACTTATGAGAATTGTGACAATTTTTCTCAATGGATTGCCGGTGTATTTCCTCATATTCCCGATTCCATTTTAAGTCAGGCGAGTTTCAGCTTCGATCTAAGTGTCGTTGAATTGATTTGCTGCCTGAGATATGGCTCTGCAATCATTGCCTGTGACAGAACAAGACTGCATGATTATGGTCAGTTATTTCAGCTTATAGATCGATATCAGCCATCAAGCATTGTCGCAACCCCTACATTTCTTCGCATGCTGCTGTTAAATAAAGAATTTGATTCGCACCATTATCCTTTTATTGATCAAATCTATTGCTGCGGTGAAATGCTTCTATGTGATACAGCATTAAAGGCATTAACTCGTTTTGAAGATCTTATACTGATTAATGCTTATGGTCCCAGTGAAGCAACCAGTGCTGTCAGTGCAGTTCAGATCAATCAAGAAATGTGTCAAAGCAAATACTTACCGGTAGGAGATATGAAAAATTTAGCTTGTGAAGTCACTATTATCAATGATGAAATTGTCTTATCAGGCAAAAGTGTCTTTCATGGATATCTTTCATCCTCTAAGAATATCGATCAATATTTTACAGGTGATCTTGGATATATTGAGAATGACCTGCTGTATTGCATTGGCCGCAAGGATTCTCAGATCAAATATAAAGGATATCGCATTGAATTAGCAGAAATTGAACAGGTATTGTCTTCTGTTCCTCATGTAGAACAATGCGCTGTTTTTCCTATCATGGATTCAAACAATACGGTGAAAACAATCAAAGCTTATGTGACCGGAGATATATCTTTGAATACAGTAAAAGAAGAATTAAGCAGAAAACTGCCTGCTTATATGGTTCCTAGAAGTATTAAGATTGTTGATCAAATACCAGAGAATGCCAATTATAAAATTGATAGAAGGAGACTTTATGAAAGATTTAAAAGAAATATTAATGGAAATTTGTGAAGATGAACGTGTTTTAGATTCCTCTATTGATTTATTAGAAAGCGGAATTTTAGATTCATTTGCTTTTATAGAATTATTTTCATATTTAGAAGATGAAGGCATTGAACTGCAGCCAACACGCATTGATCGCAATTCATTAAGATCAATTGATGGGATTCAAAAACTAATTGATGATTATTTAAAAAAGTAAAGAATTTAACGCAGATATTTTATTGTAACTTTTTTCTCAATAATTGTTTAAAATAGAAAAAAAGCGAGAATCCTTATGAGATTTCTCGCTCTGTTTTATTACCTTATTCTGCAATTCCTAACTCTGATACTGCGCTTTGTGCAGCTATACGTCCTGCTGTTGAGTAATAACCCAAAGAGAATCCGCCAAGATAGTAATCACCAAAGAGTGTTGATGTTGCACTTTCACCTACTGCATATAGATTTGCAATTGGCTGATTTTCTGTATCTAATACGTGGAACTGTTCATCAGTGATTGCTCCGCCGATAGTTCCCCATGAAGCTGGCTGAATATAAGCAGCATAGAATCCGCCTTCTGGCTGATAAGCGATCAGATTTAAAGCACTCTTTCCAAAGTCTTCATCAACTCCATTTATGCACATCTGCTGATAACGATCATAAGTCGCCTGCAGAGTAGCTGAATCCATATCTAACTTTTCTGCAACTTCCTCAATTGTTTGACCGTAAACAACGATATTAGCATTATCATCTGCAGCATATTCTTCCAATAATGCAAGGAAGTTTTCATCTGTATTTACTGTATCGAATAATGCATAATATGCTGGACTTTCATGTTCAATCATGTGCTGATTCAGCATCATTGAATTATATGGAGCTTCATTATAGAAACGATTTCCTTCTGCATCTACAACTAAGCTGTTTGCTACGGATGGATTATTTCTCCAAGTAAAGCGGAAGGCTACTGAGAAATCAGGATAAGCTGATTTGATGAATGGTCCTTCGCCCATCTGTGCACCGACTTCTTCCAACATACCCAATCCATCTCCTGAATTGCCTCGAATTGCTTGTTCATTCAATGCTACTGTTTCCAATTCTGGATTAGCTGCCTGCAGACGTTCTTGATCCCAAGAAGCACCGCCGGTTGCAATGATTACTTTATCTGCATGAATAGTGAAATCACCGTTTTCTCCGCTGACTTCCAATCCTGCTGCAGCACCATCTTTCATTACGATGCCTGTTGCTTCAGTGTTCAGCAATACTGTAGCACCTTCATCTTCCAATACCTGCAATAAAGATGCAACTTCCTGCCATCCTTCACCGAAGTTTGTACGGATATAGTCCCCGCGATCAGAATAAGTTGGCTCCATGCCAAACTTATTTGTCATATAATCAATCGTATTACCTGTTTCAGATAAGACATATTCCACAAATTCATAGTCTGGCTGACGCTGTGAAGCTTCATTGACCATACGGAAGTAATCCATAATTCTTTCTAAGCTGTCATCCGCACCCATAGCACTGACAACATCACTTTCAGCCGTTGCAAATCCACCGCCAGCTAATAGCAAGCTTCCTCCGGCAAATGGCAGTTTTTCAACTAAGATAACATCTGCACCTGCTTGTTCCAATGCATCAGAAACTGCACGAACGATGGCACTGGAAGTCATTGTTGCACCAGTAACACTGTCGACATTTAATGACTGATACTCAACAATTTCAGCTGGAATTTCAGTCAAAGGATAATCAGAAATACCTGGTGTTTCCTGATGATCGGTAACCTCAATTGATATAATTTCATCCTCAGAAACTGTGACCTCTACTGTCATTTCTCCCCCGCGGCCATCGGCCGTTGCAGTATAAGTCCCTGCCGTATAATGAATTCCCTCATCTTCCTGTGCCGGCTGTTCACCTACGGAACAAGCTGTCATAGCTAATACCAATGTAGCCATTGTCAGCTTCATCCCTTTTTTTGTTTTTCGCATCTTTCTTTCTCCTCTCTTTGTTAGAAAATTATCATTTACAAATTCATTGTATAGAAAGTAAGTAATCGAAAGAAGTTTCGAATAGTTCATCAGTATTTACTTTCAGTTTATAGTTCTATATACACATTTAAAATAGGACCTTCAATCGGTCCTATATTTTATATAATTATCTTCTGAATTGAAAAGCAATTCTGCTTATTGTAGGTGAAGCATATCTTAAGAAATCCTGATAACCGCAATATTTCTCATCATAATAAGTATTGCACATACGTCTGCAATTCCCGTGACACATCTGTTCAAATTCACATGAAGCACATAGCGGACTGAATGATCTTTCTTCTTTCAGAAATTTTTGACTTATTTCATTCTGCGCTATTTCTTCAATACCATTCTCATTGATATTTCCGCTCTTATATTCATCCAATACATAGAAATCACATGGATAAACACTGCCGTCACTTTCAACAACAAACTGTAATGAACAATGTCCAAGCATGCCGCATTGATGCGGCAGCTGATTTGCATACATCAGCACAATATTATCAATAAAAGATATACTTCGATAAATGCCTTTGGTATATTCATTGAGCCATAAATCATAAAACTTTTTATAAAAGTCTGAAAATAGCTGAGGAGTCAAAGAAAAGATATTCTCTTTTTCATCCAATCCGGCTAAGCATGGAATCAATTGAATATAATTGAATTGTTCTCTTTGATAAAATTCATATAGTTTCTGCGGATGACGGGCTAACTGACGGCTCAATACGGTCAAGATATTAAAATCCACTTGATGTTTCCGCAGACACGCAATGCCTTCCATCACTTTTTTATAAGTAGCTTTATTCCCATCAGCGATACGAAATGCATCATGATTTTCTTTATAGCCATCCAATGATACACCTACCAGAAATTGATATTTATGAAAGAACTCACACCATTCATCATCAAGAATAACACCATTTGTCTGCAACGCATACGAAATGTGCTGATGAGGTCTTTTCATTTGATTGACAGTTTCTGTAAATTCTTCAAAATAAGGCAAACCTGCTACTGTTGGTTCTCCTCCTTGAAATGCAAAAGTAACATAACCATCTTCATCCAATTCACCTAATGCTCTTTTAATTAGATTGTTCATTGTTTCTTTATTCATAATTCCATTGCTTTTTATTTCCCGATGATCGGAAACATCTGCATAGAAACAATATTTGCATCTCAGATTACATAAAGATGATGCGGGTTTGATCAAAAAACTAAGATTTTTCATAATTTATCACCATATCACTATTTTAAATCAAAATGATTTCAGAAAAAAGATGAATCATTCATTTATACAAAAAAGGAATCAATTGACCTGATTCCTTTTCATTCTATTCCATAAATACAACAATATCTTTATCGTGAATCAATTCCATCATCTCATATTCTTGTTCATTGATATGTCCGACTAGATTTCGTGTTCCATCATTGATGATTGGCTGAATAACAATCTGTACTTCTCCGGCATAATGTCTGTAATTATTATTCACGATCACAACATCGCCTACTTCAAAATAATCCTTTTCATATGGACGTGGTTCTACACCGATTTTGCTGTATTTGAAGCGCGGCATACGAGATCTCCAGATCCATTCTGAACTATCTCCCACATCTGTATGCGGAAAGAAGTCAAATAAAATCTCTTTCTCTACATCAGATATATTTTCATCTGTCTGCACACGTATTTTTTTCTGTACTAGATCTTTGCCTGAATTCATGAGCATTTTTACAATCGGGTGATCATTCTGCATCGTTTTAATTTCTAATGCTTTCTGTAATAGCTGGAATTCATCTTCACTGGCATAAGCATTGCCGATCAAAACATCACTGACATCTTCTGTAGCCATCATGATTCTCATCTGCAGATCAATCGGCAAATCTCTGAGCTTTTCAACTGTCGGCAAACCGCATACAGCATCCCATACCCCATGTGTATTTTCTGCATGAGAGCTGATAAATGCACCTGTACGAACCTTTAATTGAGCAAATTCATGATTCATTTGTCTGAACTTTTCCCATTTCAAGCCTGTATAGCGCTGCGGATAAAAATTATGACATACTAATAAATTTTCTGGTTTTGCTCCTCTTTTAAGCATTTCCTTGATAACTTCCGGTTTCATCATAGACGCATTGAATTCAATCTTGATGTTATATGGATTCAATAACAGCTTCATATCTTCTTCAATGCCATAGCTCAGATCCATTCTTAAGATATCGACATGAATATCATTGAATACACATAAATCGTCTGCCGAAGCATTCAATTTTTCAAAGCAAGATGGATTTACATCCAAGGAAACTTCCATGTTCCATTTATGCGCCTCTTCTATCAATTCTCTAAAATAATTCAAAACCTCTTCTTTTGTTCCCTCTACTGAAAACATACTGGAAAATACTCGCGTACAGCCATATTGACTTGCCAATTTCAAATATTCTTTGATTTCAGGTAAAGGACGAATATCTGGATATACAGATACACCTAAATTCATATCACTCACCTCTTATGCCTGATTACCTTTAAACGGCAAATCCTCTTCCAGCCATTCTTCAAATTCATCATCTACATTTTCGCCATAATATTCTGCTAAATCATAAAGTCGAGAAAAAACATCCATCGTATTTTCTTCTGCATCAAATGCACTATATTTCTTTGGCAATTTCTTTCCTCTTTTAGCATTTTCATAAACCTGATATAATTTTTCTTTATTATCTTCTATAATTCCATTTCCCTTTCCTTCATAAACATCAATCAACTTATTGCTTTCTACTTCGCCTAGATACTCAATATTGAAAACATAATTTTCACCATAGTCATAAATCATCTTCATTTTCATACCAGTTTTTAAATTCATCTCAACTAAATGAACCTGAGATGCTTTATCATAGTCACTATCTTCAATGTCACTAACATAATATGTACTGCCGATCTTAATGTTATATAAATGATCTCCTTCTGCATTCATACTGGCGATAATAGCATAGGCTAATCCGCTTAACGGAAGAAAAGAAGGCAAAGAAATAATACGATAAATTTGATCATCCAGACCATCGACAGAAATTCTGAACTTCAGGTTATTGCCGATCAGCTGAGCTGTTTCATTAAACATAGCTAAGCTTTCCGCAATTGTTAATTCTGCCTCTCTTTCCGTTTCAATTTGTTCCAAGTTTTCAATCAGATCTTTGCATGTGGAATCAATCAGCAAATCAATTTCATCTTTACTCCATCGTTTCTGTAAGATTTGTATTTCTTCCTGAATTTCTGAGCTTTTACTGGCATATACTTCTTTGCGATATTCTTCTAAGAACTTTTCTAATTTCTTTTTGATCATATACATTCTCCTATTTGCATTCTTCTTTTTTCAATTGACTGAAATCTACATGACAATAACCGGCTGGATTTTTGACCAAATATTTTTGATGATAATCTTCTGCATCATAGAAACATGTCAGCATTTCTGTTTCTACACAAATTTTTTGATCATATTCTTTTTGTCTTTCGGCAATATACGCCTGTGCTTGTCTTAGCTCTTGTTCATCAAAAACATAAATACCGGTTCGATACTGTGTCCCATGATCCTCTCCTTGATGATTGAGTGAGGTTGGATCAATGATTCGGAATAGAAGTTCTATTATCTTTTCAAATGAAATGACATTTTCATCATACCAAAGCTCTACTGCTTCCGCATGATTTGTACTTTGACTTTTAACTTGTTCATAATTCGGGTTCACAACATTTCCTTGAGCATAACCTACTTTTGTTTTTTCAATACCTTTGACACGCCGATAGTATTCTTCAACGCCCCAAAAGCATCCGCCTGCAACTACAATTTTTTTCATGATTTCATCCATCTTTCTATATCTTGCATACATCTTTCTTTCCATTTTTCTTCTTCAATGGAATACCAATTCACCTGCATTTGATTATTGAACCAAGTATATTGGCGTTTGGCAAAGTTTCTGGAATTTTTCTTGATCAATTCAATAACTTCTTCTTTGCTTCTATTGCCCAGGAAATATTCTTTCCATTCTTTATAGCCAATTCCCTGCATACTTTGCAGATCCCATTCATTTCCTTCTTGAATCAATGATCTGACTTCCTCTTCAAGACCTGCACGAATCATTTCATCTACTCGCTGATTAATACGTTCATAGACATATTCACGATTCGCTGTCAATCCGATGACATATGCATCATAAATAGGTTCATGATTCTGAGCAGATTCAGCTTCACTTTTCTTTTCGCCTGCATGAGCTCTCATCAATGCCCTTTCCACACGTTTGCGATTGTTGTGATGAATGGTTTCCGTTGCTTTGGGATCAATCACTTTTAAAAGCCCATACAATTCATCTTCACTGCGTGAATGTAAGAAAGTACGGAATTCTTCATCTGTTTCTTCTTCTCTGAATTCATAATCATAATACAAAGATTTGATATATAAGCCTGTTCCTCCGCAGATTATCGGAATATTCCCATTTTGAATAATATCCGCAATCGCCTCTCTTCCCATTTTCTGAAATACCTTCACATTATATTCGTCCTTATATGAAAATGTATCAATCAGATAATGATGAATTCCTTGTGCTTCCTGCGGTGTCACTTTCGCTGTACCGATTGTCATTTCTCGATAGACCTGCATGGAATCCCCGCTGATAATTTTGGTGTGCAGCTGTTTTGCCAATTCAATGCTTAAACTTGTTTTGCCGACTCCTGTCGGCCCTACTATAATAATGATCTTTTCCATTATCCACCTCGATAGAAATCTTTCTTCAGCTGATGATCGGTAATGCATATGCAGGTAGGTCTTCCATGCGGACAGTGAAATGGCTGTTCACATTTGCGTAAATCTTCAATCACCTGTTTCATTTCATCCATTGTCAGAGATCGATTAAAACGAATGCTGGAATGACAGGCAACGGAAGCTAATGCAGCTTTTCTTAATTTTTCCAAATTGACTTCTTGATTTTGTTCATAGAAATCCAGCATATCTGTAATAAATTCATGCACCTGTACATTTTTCAGCCAAATCGGAACTTCTCTTAATAAAATACTGTCTTCTCCAAAGCATTCCAGCTGAAGATGCATTTCACTTAATAATTGATTGATATCATTCAATTGAACAATAACAGAAGGTTTTACTTTGAATACTTCCGGTATTAACAAGGGCTGCCTTTCACAAGGTTCGAAAATATTTTTCTTCAGCTGTTCATAATGATATTTTTCTTGTGCTGCATGCTGATCAATGATATATAATCCCTTTTCTCCCTCAGCCAAAATATAACAATTATGAAATTGTCCGATGACCTTTAATTCAGGAAAAGAAGGATTCACCGGTTCTTTACTTTCCTGTACTAAAGTTTGTTTCGGTAGTGAAGGCTGAATGATTGGCTGCTCAGGCTGCAGTGTTTCTTCTTTTATTATTGTATCACGTTTTTCAAAGACAGGCATTTCTTCTTGTTTGATTTCGTAGACTGGAGGTGTTTCTTTCACCTGAAAGCTGTCATCAATCATTTTATGCATCTCAGCAATTGGCTTCGGTATTGAAGCTGTTAAATCCAATGTTGGTGTCTCAATGATCACTTTTTCTTTGACAGACTGAACTTCCGGTACTTGGAAATGATTTTTTAAACTGTCTACGAGTATTGCATATACGAAATTTTCTAATTGCTTTTCTTTGCTTAAACGAACTTCCCATTTGGATGGATGAACATTGACATCAATGAGCTGAGCATCCATATCAATATTGAGAATGACAATCGGATAGCGATCATGCGGCAAATAAGCGCTGTAAGCATCCTGTATGGCTTTGCTCATGCGGAAAGAGCGAATCATTCGATGATTCATATAAACCAACATATGATATTTATTGGCACGGCTGAACTGCGGTAAGATGGCATAGCCGCTGATGGTGTAGTCATCATCTTTTCCTGATAATGGAAGGGCAGCTTTTGCCACATCACGTCCATAAATCTGCATGATAACTTCCAACAAATTCCCACTGCCATTCGTTTTGAATGAAGTCACATCATTGTGTGTCAGAAGAAAAGAGATTTCAGGATAAGATAAAGCAAATTTCTGTATGACATCTACAATCAAAGAAAACTCATACTGTATCGTTTTTAAATGCTTAAAACGAGCCGGTGTTTTCTGAAACAAATTGCGGATATCAATTTGTGTTCCTTTCGGTGTTGCCTGTTTCTTATGAGCTTTCATTTGACCATAATGAACTGAAACCATGGTCGTATCCTTTCCGTCATTGGTATACAGATCTACTTCTGAAACAGAGGCAATCGAAGGAATGGCTTCTCCGCGGAATCCCAATGTATGAATATTCCACAAATCACTGTCTTTTCTGATTTTACTGGTCGCATGACGCTCAAATGCCATGGCCGCATCATCAAAATCCATGCCGTCACCATCATCAATAATGCGTATTAAAGATAATCCTCCATCCTGAATATGAATCTCAATTGCTGAAGCATGTGCATCAATCGAATTTTCTACACATTCTTTCACAATGCCCATGGGTCTTTCTACGACTTCTCCAGCCGCTATCATATTCGTTAAATGTTCATTGAGCCGCTGAATTTTTGCCATTGATATCCTCCTAATTTTTCTTTAATTTATCTTTTAAATAATATACATAATTCAATGCTTCTTTTGGACTCAATTCATCTGCATCCAAGGCATTGATTTCATCACAGATCTGTTTTTCAAATAAATATTCTTCTTTTTTATATTCAAATTTACTGGCTTCATCCAAACTTACAGACTGCTGAGCCTCCAATCCTGCTAAGATCTGCTGCGCACGATTTAAAATAGATTCCGGCAATTTCGCTAAGCGAGCCACATTGATCCCATAGCTCTTATCTGCCTTGCCGTCCACAACCTTATATAAGAAAGTGACACTGTCATTTTCCTCATGTACATCTACATGCAGATTATGAATTGAAGGATATTTTTCTTCTAATTCAGTCAATTCATGATAATGTGTTGAAAACAAAGTTTTTGCTTTGATTTTCTGATCAATATATTCAATCATTGCATGTGCCAAAGACATACCATCATAAGTAGAAGTACCTCGTCCAATCTCATCAAATAAGATCAATGAATTCTCGGTTGCCTGCTGCAAAGCATTATTCGCTTCCATCATTTCAACCATGAAGGTAGACTGTCCGCTCATAATATCATCACTGGCTCCAATACGCGTAAAGATCTTATCAAAAATAGGCAATTCTGCTTTTTTTGCCGGTACAAAGCAGCCAATCTGTGCCAAGATCACAATTGCAGCTGTCTGACGCATATAAGTTGATTTCCCGCCCATATTCGGACCTGTGATCAAGACAATATGATTATTTTCATCCATGATCAGATCATTGGCAATATAGCGATTTCCTTTTAATACTTTTTCTAAGATCGGATGTCTGGCATCCTTTAAATAAATACGATGTTCCTGATGAAATTTAGGTCGTGTATAGCCGTTTTCATTGGAAACAACTGCTAAGGAATACAAAGCATCGATCGTTGCACAAGCGGTTGACAATTCATGCAGCTTCGGCAGATAGGTTTTGATTTCATCAATCAGCTGATTAAATAATTCTATTTCCAAGCGTATGCTTTTTTCCTGTGCATGAAGAATTGCTTCTTCTTTTTCCTTTAATTCCTGTGTCACATATCTTTCGGCATTGGTCAATGTCTGTTTGCGTACATAGCCAAAATCATCTTTGACCAAATTCAGATTGGCTTTGGTAACTTCAATATAATAGCCAAATACACGATTATAACCAACCTTCAGATTTTTGATCTGTGTTCTTTCTCTTTCCTTGGCTTCAAATTCCAATATCCAATTCTGTCCTGAAGTACTTAATTCTTTTAATTCATCCAATTCCTGATTATAACCTTGAACAAAGATATTCCCATCACGAACATTGACAGGAGCGGTATCTAAAAATGCCCCATCTAGTTTTTTCATCAATGCTGTACATGGATCCAATTGAGCCAATGAAGCATAAGGCCTGCAGTCTTTGATGATATTCTGAATATCCGGTATGGCTTTCAAGGTTGCAGCCAAACGCATGCAGTCTTTTGGATTCGCAGTACCGATAGCAATTCTTGCACAGAGTCGTTCCAAGTCAAATACATGAGATAAGGCTTCTTTTAATTCATCCTTTAAGATAAAATTGCTGTTTAAAAAATCAATCGCATCTTCTCTTTTGGTAATTTCTTCAATATTGATCAACGGATATTCAATCCACTTTCTCAGCATACGAGAACCCATGGAGCTTTGACAATGATCCAAGAAAGACCAAAGTGTCTGAGATTTTGAATTAGCTCGCAATGGCTGTGTCAATTCAAGATTCAAACGTGTTGAAAAATCCATCTGCATCGATTCTTCTTCTAAGATCATCTCGACTTTGCTGAGATGTGCCATTACCGTTTTCTGTGTCTCATCTAAATAATTGGTCAGCAAACCAAATGCTTTCTGCACAGCCGGCTGATCAATATGCGCAATCAAAGGCTGATAAACCTCTTTGCATTCAGTATCATCAAAATGAGAAATTGTGATCATCGGCAATTCTGCAATGGCTTTTTCCAATCGTTTATCAAAAGATGAACTGATGATCACTTCTCGTACATTTCTTCCTAAACAGATTTTCTGTAAACTGGCTACATTGCGGTCAGTCATCTGAGCATAGCATTCCCCAGTTGTCATTTCACAATAGATAACAAACAAAGAGTATTGTGTATCAACAAGTGAAGCTAAATACACACTCTCTTTTTCATTGCTGGATTCATCCATCCATGTCCCCGGTGTAACTATTTTGATGCATCCTCGCTGAACAATCTTCCCGGCTGTCGCATCTTCCAGCTGTTCAATGACAGCTACTTTATATCCTTTTTGAGTGAGACGCTGAATATACCCGTTCGCTGCATGATACGGAATACCGCACATTGGAACACGTTCTTCTACTCCTGCATTTCTGCCGGTCAAAACAAGATCGAGTTCTTGTGAAGCAATCTTGGCATCATCAAAAAACATTTCATAAAAGTCGCCTAAACGATAAAATACAATGCAGTCTTGATACTTCTTTTTCTCTTCCAGATACTGCATCATCATCGGGGTATATTTAATTTCTTCACTCATAAAATTCACTTCCTTTAACTTGTTTATTATATCAAAAAAAGCCTTTAAATTATAGTAGCTGCGCTCAAAAAAAGATCAAGGCTGTTCCAAAGAACAAACTTGATCCCTTTTCTTATTCTTCTTCTTTTTTCTGAATGAGCGGCTTAATTTTTTCAGGCGGCGTCATCTGTTTTCTCTTTTCACGATCAACATAATCTTTGACCACCGTTGAAATATTTCCCATACGTATCAGCCATCCGTTTTTTGATTCCAAAATAAGATACATACCATAATCATGCAATCCCGAAGAATCTACTGCTTCTACATTTCCTAACTGTACAACTAATTTATCCGGTGTGGAATCAATGCTGATAATATTGTCCAAACCGCCCAGATCCTCTACAATCTTGCCGCAGACAACATCAGCATCTTCAAATTGGAAGAAATGCAATGTGTAATATTTAAAGTAGAAACGAGTCAGTAAAAAGAATATTAATCCGACGGCCAGTCCAATTAAAATAATACGCATAACAGAAGGCAATACATACGGATTTCTTGAATAAACCAATAAATCTAAACCGCTGCCCGGATTTGCCAGCATCATACTTTCAGTAAAGCTATATCCGATAACAATGTTAAACATTTTTAATCCCGCATATAACAATCCGACAATGACCAGATATACAGCATATAACATAGGTGCCAAAATAATCATTAAGATTTCTGCCGGGAATGGATTTCCAAATAAGATGGAAACTAAACAAGCAAGCAGGATGAATACAATATAACGTCTTCTGTCTTGCTTTCTTGTACACAATGAATAATAAGCAATTATAAATGCAGGCATAATAAACATATTGATGATGTAGTAAGGAGTAATAAAACTTCCGGAAGTTGTAGAACCGATTCCCTGTGCTTTCTGAGCTGTCCAGATAGCTACATCTCCTGCATACTTGATTCCTACATTATTCAGCCATGTTCCGCCTGCTTCAGTAAACCAGAAGACTTGACGAGGCAGGTCAACAAGATCAATGACTTGTGCTAATCTTTCAAAGATACCATACAAAAACATATTGATTGGATTTGAAATATCATTCGCTATCAGCATAAAGAATACATTCAATCCCTGAATGATAAATGGCCAAATATAAGCAAATCCAATACCGCATAACACACTGACAATAGCAATAAAGATAGCGGCCCAAACATCATGATCGACAAATGGTATAATACCGAAAATAGAATATCGGCGGCTTCTGCGATATCCCAGCATTGTAATACCGTAAGCAAACAGCAAACTGATAATTCCGGTATTATATGGGCTGATCAGCCCTGTCTTATTCATCATGACCGTATCAAAACTGATTGCAAGACCTAATGTGTTCTCATAAAAATAGCTGGCATAGGATGTATCCAAAAAGAAAATCATTGCAACATTGATCAATACATAAGACAATAAACCCATGGCCACGGGTGTTGATGATTCAAATTTATGTGAAAGCACATGTACAAATACCAACAATGGAAAAAATGCTATTATGAGCGCTCCGATATATCGGGTTAATTCACTTATAAGAATGATCCATTCATTATTCACTGACCAGAAAACTGAAAGGTTTGGATTGATAACGGCATATCCTGCCCCCAGCAGGACTGTACCTATAAATAATATTTTTAATGGAAATTGTATATACTCCATTAATGAATGCCATTTTGACATACCATCACCTCTCATATATAATAACATTATTAAACTGTCATATCAAACAGAAAGGTGGTCGTAAATTACGATATTCTCGTAATTATTTATATGAAACAAGAACTGTCTAAAGTAAAAGAGCCGAAACGATTTGATTTTATTTTAATTGCGGTCGTAGCACTATTGACCATTTCAAGTCTCATCGCAATTTATTCTTCATTAAAACTTATTCCTGCTTATCAATCCAATATTGTGACAACTCAGATTGAATGGCTGGTTATCTGTTGTGCTGCGGTTATTGTCATCATGTATTTCGGCAATGAATCTTTATATGATTTCATCCAGATTGTTTATTGGATATTGCTTGTCATGCTAATCGTCTTATTTTTAGACCGAATTTTATATAACTTTACCGGCAGTCATTTTCCCGGAGGATTGATTCGAGAGATCAACGGAGCTATTTCATGGTTTACCATTCCGGGAGTCGGCAATCTTCAGCCAAGTGAATTCATGAAAATTGTATTGGTGATCAAAACTGCATTGATTATTGATGAACATAATCAAAATAAGATTGAAAATAGTTTTGAAGAAGACATCAGTTTATTTAAAAAGGTCTTAAAGCCGGCAATTGTTCCGTTATTATTGATTTTAATTCAGCCGGATACCGGTATATTTTTAATTATTTTTGTAGCAATTGTATTTATGGTTTTATGTTCAGGAATTAGAAAAGAATGGTTTATCGTAGGTGCAAGCATTGCTATAGCTGCCGTATTGATTTTCTTATATCTCTATTTTTATCAGCGTCCTCTTTTGGAATCTTTGCTTGGATATAAATTAAATCGTATTGATGGCTGGTTTTATCCGGAGGAAACTTATCTGAATCAAGGACATCAGCTCTATACTGCTTTATTGGCCTTGGGATCTGCAGGTTTCTCCGGAGTTGGTCTTCAGCCGCATACTATTGCTATCTCTGAAGCAAATACGGATTTGATCTTTGTGGTTTTCGGTCAGACTTTTGGCTGGATCGGATCTATGTTTCTGTTAGTATTATGTTTTGCACTTGATTTCAGAATTTATCGTATTTTGACGACAACCAAAAATATGAATGAGAAATATATGTTAATTGGATTTTTAGGAATGATTGTTTTCCAGCAGATTCAAAACATTGGCATGGTGATCGGTTTATTGCCGATTACCGGTATTACCTTGCCGTTTATCTCCTATGGTGGTTCTTCCCTATTATCTTATTTTATAGCTTTGGGATTTATCTTGAATGCCAGTGCAAAAGCAAAAAAATTAAGCGATTATGTTTACGAATAACATAACCGCTTTTTTTAATATAAGCTTTTCAATCTTTTTAAATATGGTATTTCACGATATTTAGCTAATTGAATTTTTTTATCACTTAACTGAACACGAATTTGATGAACATCATCCAATGCCTGATTCAAAAAATCATAACAAAGGAAGGCATTTGTAAAATCATTGCTTGTAAAGGTGATCTTTCGATTGCTGTTTAAAACAAACGGAACACCTAAAGAATGATATTTATGATGATGGATCCCTGTAATTTCATGCAGCTGAATCAAATTCAGGTCTTGTTCGATCACAGCACCTCTCAATGAACGATTGTATGCCGTTGACCCTGATTGCGTGCAGACACACATTCCAGTACCTCGGAATATTTCAAAATGTTCCTCATCAATCATGACATCCAATTCTTGTGTACGAATAATATTTTCTATGCGCATTTCATTGAGTGCATAGACTTTCTCTTTGTTATCACATTGTATTTCAAGCAAAGATACTTCACGAAATACAGGTGTCTTCGATAACAAATCATGAATGCATTCTTCTGCTTCATCTTTGGTATAATCAGTAAAGAAGCCCAATGTTCCAGTATGGATGCCTAAAAAACTTACCTGATTGGATAAGTGCATATACTTATGAACGGCATATAAGAAAGTTCCGTCACCGCCAATGCATAAGACTATTTCCGGTGATTGTTTATCTTCCTGCCAACCGGCTTGAATCAAGGCTGCTTTCATCTTTGATTCTAATGCATAAGATATTTCATCTTTTTTAGCTGCAATCGCAAACTTTTTCATCAGAACACTTCCTTTTCACTAGTATCTATTGTAACATAAAGTAGATGGTGGTGACTATGAAATCAAACGTTGAAACTGAATTAAAAATTTTATTAACTGAAGATCAATTTAAAACATTATGTGCTTCTTATGATCTTACTTTTGTCAAGCAAGTGAATACTTATTTTGATACGGAAGATGATCAGTTGAAAAAGATGAAATGCTCTATGCGTATTCGTCAAAAAGAAAATACCTATTTATTTACCTGCAAGACTCCTGATATTAACGGACGCAATGAACATGAATGTTATGTGCATGGCAATTCTGCAGGTGATTTAAATACACCGGAAATTCATCAATTGTTATCTGAATTAGGGATTCACGGTGAATTGCATCAAATCGGTGAATTGACAACATATCGAGCTGTTATTGAACTTCCGGATGCGGAACTATGCTTTGATATCAACGAATACAACAATACCAAGGATTATGAAATTGAATATGAATATAAACATCCTCATAATGGAATTGCTCAATTCAATGAGATATTAAAGCCAATTGGTGCTGCATACACAAAGAATTGTAAAAGCAAAATTGCAAGGGCGTGCCAAAGATGATTCCTTTTCTGATTATTTATTTGATATTGATCAACCTGCTTACTTTCTTTTTCATGGGCGCTGATAAACGTTATGCCATTCACCACGCCTTTCGAATTCCGGAAAATTTCTTATTAGGAATGGCCTTTTGCGGCGGAGGCATCGGCGGCTTGTTAGGCATGAAGATCTTTCATCATAAAACAAAGAAACCAAAGTTTAAATATGGTCTTCCCTTAGCTGTGATATGGAATATCATTATTCTCTTAATGATTTATTACTATATATAAATACAGTTATTTTGATACATATTACTTGAATATAAAGAGTTCTCAATTGAACTCTTTTTTCTTCATTTTCTTCAGCAGTCGCATCTTAAATGCTCGAATTTTTGCTTCGTATTTGCTTGTAAATATAATTTGGACAATCATCGTACCAAAAGCTAATCCAAGCCCAAAATCCGAAATTTCTTGATAAGGTGAGATGTGACCTAAATTCATCGCTTCAATGATCATCGAAATCATAAATCCGATGAATCCGATAATCAATAAATAATGCATGCGATGCAATAATCTTTGTTTTTCATCATTGCTGTAATCTGCCACTTTCAATACAGTTTCTTCTAGTTCTTTGTTCATTTTCTCGCTCTTTCTTTCTCCATCAAGCAATTCCCTTAAACTAACTTCATAATAATCTGACATTTCTATTAAAAGACCAAGATCTGGCATATTATTTCCTGTCTCCCAGCGTGATACGGTTCTTCGGGAAACATTGAATTGTTCCGCCAGCTGTTCTTGGGTTAAATTTTTTTCTTTACGAAGCTGTTTGAGAAAATTTCCTATTTTTTCTTGATTCATTTTTATCTCCTTTCTGAAATCAGCATACTGCAGAATTTCTCTTCATAACAGGACACAAAGCGAGCAATGACCATTTTTATTTAATGAGACAACTCTTGTCTATTCTTCATCTTCTAAGATAACTGCACTTCCCATCAATATAATCTTTGTTACATCGCGTAAATCAAAACTTATACCTAAAACAGCATCAGCACCCATTTTTGTTGCTTCTTCTGCAAGTCTTTCTTTTGCTTTTTCTACTGAATCCTGCAGATCCAATAATCCAAAGGTTCCGCGAAACATGCGAATAGAATCATCATAAGCAAATATCATTCCTAAATCCTTTACAACCTTTTTATTGGGTACATAAGACAATGCCGATAAAATCATTTTTTCACCCCTTTTCTTGTTTTCATTATACCATAGGACCATTTCAGTCACGCTGACACTATCGTCATAATATTCTGTTTATGAAAAAAAGATGGTTATCCCATCTTCTTTCTTCCTTCCATTGCTTTGATCAATGTTAATTCATCAGCATAATCCAAATGTCCGCCCATCGGAATTCCATGCGCAATGCGTGTTACATTGACATTTTTGCTTTCTAATAATTTAGATAAATACAAAGAAGTTGTTTCTCCTTCAACAGTCGGATTGGTAGCTAAAATAACTTCCTTTACATTTTCAGTAATACGATCAAATAATGAATCTATATTCAGATCTTCCGGCATAATTCCTTTAGAAGTTGAAATGACTCCGCCTAACACATGATAGAGTCCTTTGTATTCCTGTGTTTTTTCCATTGCAATGACATCCGGAATAGATTCTACAACACAAATCATAGACGTATCACGATGAACATCCTGACATATCGGACATAATTCATCCTCTGCCAGATTCCCGCATATTCTGCAGGTTTTCAAATGAGCCTTTGCATAAGACAACTGTTTGATAAATTCATCGACATCTTCTTTTGACCATTTCAGATATTCAAAAGCATATCTCTCTGCACTTTTCAAACCAACTCCCGGCAATCTGCGAAAGCAGTCGACCAATGCTTCAAATGATTTTGGATACATTAGAACATCCCTGGAACTTTTACTCCTCCAGTAAGGTCATTCATAACAGCATTCTTTTCTGTTACTGCTTTTTCGATTGCTTCGTTTACTGCAAGAGCAATTAAGTCTGCCATTAAATCTTTATCATTTTCTGCAATTAATTCATCAGCAATATCAATTTTAGTAATTTTTAAATCTCCTTTGATATCAACGACAACCTGTCCATCGGCTGCACGTCCTTCATAATGTCTTCCTTTCAATTCTGCTTCTTTTTTTGTTAATTCCTGCTGCATTTTCTGTGCCTGTTTCATTAACATTTGAATATTCATTTCTTTAATCCTCCGTTATTGTTACATTTCCTTCACCAAATAAATTGGTTACTAATTCAACTTGATTAATTTCATCATCAAACGAAACTGGTTCCGGCAATTCACCCAGTTTCTGCAATCGCACAAATTCCTGAATAACTGCTGTCTGCTGACTGCTTGTAATACCGAATACTTTCTTTTTCTTCTGCAGTAAGACTTCCATGAAATCGCCAAACTCATTATTGCTGTCCAGTTCATTGATTTCATTAGCCATTGCCTGATTGTCTACTGCCACAACCATATAGCTGTCTCCGCTGGCGACAAGTTTTGAGTCGCGCAGTAAATTCGCATATTTTGCCCAATGCGGATTCATGTAATATTCGGATAAATATTTCAATTTCTGCATGTCATCTGCTTTATTCTTCTTATTTGCGCCTACCAATAATCTTATCACATAACTATTTTCAAGTCCACGCTGTACTTTTTTATTTATGATTGGTTCTTCAATTTCTATTTTTATTTCTTCTTTGACTTCTGGCTTTGGCTTTTCGATGCGGATTGATTTCACGTCTTCTGGTTCATTCATTCGTTTCACAGGAACTTCATCCAGAATAAATGTCGTCTCTTTTGGCGCCTGATAAACAGGAACATCACTTTCTTCCTGCATCATATTTAATAAGCAGACTTCAAAATATGAGCTTACACTGGAAGAAAAGCGATATTTATCATATGCTTCAATCAGCATATCAATCATTTTTAATCGAGCTTTCGTTGTTTTATCAATTTTTGCTTTTGCAATTTGATCTTCAGTGCATATCTGAAGCAAATTGACATCATGTGTATAGTCATGAATAATCGTTTCTTTCAGAATCTCAATTAATTCCATCGTTGTACGTTTTAAATCAATGCCTCGATTGTTAAGATCATTGACCTTTGACATCAATTCACTTACCTGTTTTTTTCCAACCATTTCTAACAGCTGAATTTTTTCATCTGTTGTGATGATTCCATATATATCATTGACATGTTCAGTCTGAATATCATCCTGAGCATAAGCAATGACTTGATCCAGTATACTTAAAGCATCTCTCATTCCGCCGTCCGCTAGTTGACAAATCAAACGAAGTGCATTTTCTTCATAATTGATTTTCTCTTTATCTAGTATACGCTTCATTGCCTCAAGCATGTCCTTCATTCCGACTTTTGTAAAATCATAACGCTGGCATCGAGAAAGAATTGTCGGCAGCACTTTATGCGGATCTGTAGTAGCAAATATAAAAATGACATGTGCCGGTGGTTCTTCAATCGTTTTTAATAACGCATTGAACGCTCCGGCAGACATCATATGAACTTCATCGATAATATAAATTTTATATTTACCAAGCATAGGTGCATATTTAACTTTTTCAATCAATTCTCGGACTTCATCCACACCATTATTGCTTGCGGCATCTATTTCAATAATATCAGGATGTGTTCCCTGCTGAAAAGCAATACAATTCGGACAAACACCGCAAGGTTTCTCATTGTTTTGTTCACAGTTGATCAGTTTCGCAAATATTTTGGCAATAGATGTTTTTCCTGTTCCTCTTGGACCGCAGAACAAATATGCATGGGCTATTTTATCGTGAAGAACTGCATTCTGCAATGTTCTCACAATGTGTTTCTGACCAGCAACTTCTTCAAAGCATGTTGGCCGATAAGTTCTATATAACGCTTTGTATGCCATAAAACACCTGCTTTCCGTCTATTATTATATCAAAAACTCATTTATAACTCCATAAGAAAAAGCAGAGGTTCATCTCTGCTTCTTACGTTTCTCTTTGAAAAAATCTTTTAGAATTTGAGAACATTCTTCCTGCAATATTCCTGATTCAGTTTCAGGATAATGATTAAATCCTTTGGTCTCATACATTTTCATACATGATTCAATACATCCGCCCTTTGGGTCTTTGGCACCATAAACAACTTTCTTGATACGTGACTGCAGAATAGCTCCCGCACACATTGGACATGGTTCCAATGTTACATACATTTCACAGTCTTCCAAACGCCAAAATCCAGTTTTCTTACAGGCTTTTTGAATTGCCAGCATTTCCGCATGAGCACTGGCTTGCTGCTTTGTTTCTCTTTGATTATGAGCTCGTGCTATTACCTTTCCATTTTGTACAATTATCGCACCAATAGGAACTTCATCTTCTTGATAGGCTTTTTGTGCTTCCTTTAAGGCCATCTTCATATATTTTTCATTCATAATCTCACCGCCTATAAAATAAAAACTATCACACATGATAGAGCTCCCTTATGGCTGCTTCGTTCCCGACCTGACCAGATTCAGTAGATACCATTGTGATAGCCCTCTTATTATACCTTACTTTTCTGTTCAATGCAACTTTCTTTTTCAATTATAATGTTTCACGTGAAACACTATTTATAAATCCATCGATTGGTCTTAGCTACTTTAATTTTATTTTCATTTTGAATCACATCTTCCAATAAATTTCTGAGCATTTCTGCACGATATGCTACATCTCTATTGCTCTTTAATGGCGGATATGATGATCCGCGCTGCAAAAAGTCTGAAGTACAAACGACATAGTCTCTCTTTTCATCTAATAACTGATCATTGATCATTACTTGATCAATTTGTTTTTCTTTTACAATCACTTTCATATGTGACACACATAAAAAACCATTATAATGACCTCTGAATCCCGGACCTTTCGCTGTTGATTGGCAATATTGCTTATCTAAACTCATTTTCAATGCCTCGAGAATTTGACTTCCCTTTAATTTTATTTTTGTTGGATTTAGATGAGAAGGGGATGCTGTTAAAATATCCCATTGACTGACTAGCCCTGAATTTAATCCATGTTCAAAATGACCGCTGCTTAATAATGCACAATCACATTCAAATTGATCATATAAAGCATCTGTCACTAAATTGGTAATTGTATTCTCCTCCACCAAGCTATGATCTAACTCATCACTAAGTTCATACATCGGCTGTTTCAGAATATTAATTGCATTCGTTCTCAGCTGATTATAAATTTTCTTTCTATTTTGATCCTCTTCATGATGATTCATTATAATTTCTGAATGCAGTAAATGTAATTGCTTATTCTCATATTCAAAACTGCAATACCCAAATCCCATTGCAAAGTTTCCTGCCTGATGAATATAACAGTTCCCTACTTTTTCACACTTTTCCATCCATGTATGAGAATGTCCGCCAATAATAATATTAATTGCTTGATTTTCTTTGGCTATCTGGCGATCTCTTTCAATTCCCAAATGACTTATTAAGATGCACAAATCATATTTTCCTTTATTTGCTTCGATTTCATTTTGAATTGCATTTTCTGCGTCATCTGCATGTATGCCCATTAAATCAAAAAAATCATTATATGTTTTATCAGGTGATACACCGATTATTAGAAAACGAATGCCATTTTTATCTGCAATAATAGATTTTTTATTATGTAATACTTTTTTTGAATTACTATGCAAATTGCATGAAAGAACCGGTAATCCTGACTGACAGAAAACATCTAAATTTTCATAACCGCCATTTCCTTCATTGTTACCAATACATAATGCATCGCAATCCTGCATTTTCAATAATTCAATACCAAATACTCCGGAAGTACCCATCATCTCAGGAGCCATAAAGTCACAAAAATCACCTGCATCAAAATAGAATGTATTTTCATCCTTCAGCTGACGCATTTGAAGTGCTAATGAATAATACTCATCGATGTAACTATGAACGTCATTTGTATGCAGTATATTGAATCTTGCCATAATAAACTCCTTTTCTATTATTATATATAGAAGTGATAAAAAGAAAAAGGTATCCATGTACCTTTTTCGAATGTTTCACGTGAAACACTATTTTTTCTTTTTAATCTTGGTCATTCCGCCCATATATGGCTGTAAGGCTGCTGGAATATTTACTGAACCATCTTCATTCAAGTTATTTTCCAAGAAAGCAATTAACATACGTGGAGGAGCGACAACTGTATTATTCAATGTATGAGCAAAATACTTACCATTTTCTCCATTGACACGAATTTGTAATCTGCGAGCCTGTGCATCTCCTAAATTAGAACAGCTGCCTACTTCAAAATATTTCTTTTGACGAGGTGACCATGCTTCTACATCAACTGATTTTACTTTCAGATCAGCTAAATCTCCGGAGCAGCATTCCAATGTTCTGACAGGGATATCCAATGAACGGAATAAATCTACTGTATTCTGCCACAATTTATCAAACCACATTGGAGATTCCTCTGGTTTACATACAACAACCATTTCTTGTTTTTCAAATTGGTGAATACGATATACACCTCTTTCTTCCAATCCATGTGCTCCTTTTTCTTTTCTAAAGCAAGGTGAATAAGAAGTTAATGTATAAGGAAGAGATTTTTCTTCTAAAATAGTATCAATGAACTTACCAATCATTGAATGTTCAGAAGTACCAATCAAATATAAATCTTCTCCTTCAATTTTATACATCATCGCTTCCATTTCTGCAAAACTCATAACACCGGTCACGACATTGCTGCGGATCATGAATGGAGGTACACAATAAGTAAATCCTCTATTGATCATGAAATCACGGGCATAAGAAATTACTGCAGAATGCAGACGTGCAATATCACCCATTAAATAATAGAATCCATTTCCGGCAACTTTACGAGCACTATCCAGATCAATGCCATTGAAGCTTTCCATAATATCTGTGTGGTATGGAATTTCAAAGTCAGGAACTACTGGTTCACCATATCTTTGAACCTCTACATTTTCACTGTCATCTTTGCCGATTGGAACACTTGGATCAATGATATTTGGAATCACCATCATGATCTTCTTCACTTTTTCAGCAAGTTCAGTTTCTTTTTCTTCTAATTCTGCCAAACGCTGAGCTGATTCAGCAACTTTCTTTTTCATTTCTTCAGCTTCATCACGTTTACCTTGTGCCATTAATGCACCAATTGATTTGCTGATACGATTTTTTTCAGCTCTCAGATCTTCTGCAGCTTTCTTTGTGTTTCTGTTTTCAATATCCAAAGCAATGACTTCATCCACTAAAGGAAGTTTATCATCCTGAAATTTCTTACGAATATTTTCTTTTACTAATTCTGGGTTTTCACGAATTAATCGAATATCAATCATATATTTCCTCCTATAATAAAAAAGAGGCATCGTTATAAGGGACGATACCTCGTGTTGCCACCCTTTTTGATATGAAATCAATCATATCCACTTGAAAGTTATAACGGAACCACCGAAACTGACTACTTGATTCACCAGTTCACTCCAAGGTTGATTTCAGCAATTTCCAATAATGACTTCCACCAGCTGTCATCTCTCTATAAGATTCCATTGCTTACTTATCCTTATCAACGATTTAATCGACTTAATTTAATCATTCTTCATTGGTATTGTCAATTACTTCTGCAGAATTTTCTGTATTTTGTTCATCTTCAGCTGATTCGTCTTTTTCTACGATAGTTACTTTCGCAACAACAGCATCGCTGTCAGATAAATTAATTAATCGAACACCTTTCGTATTTCTTCCGTAATTAGCAACATTTTCAAGACTCAGACGAATGATGATACCTTCATTCGTAACAATCATTGCATCCTCATCACCATTGACTGTTCGAATTGAAACAAGATTTCCGGTTGCATCAGAAACATTAACAGTTAAAACACCTTTCGCACCGCGCTTGCTCATTCGATATTCACTGATTGGTGTTTTCTTACCATAACCTTTTTCCGTTACAGATAAAATATCTGTACCTTCATTCGATGTCGCAATGCCGACAAGTGTCGCACCATCAACATTCATACCTTTAACACCGATTGATTTTCTTCCCATCGGACGAATATCATCTTCATGGAATCGAGCAACTTTTCCGTTGCTTGCAGCTAATAAGATTTCATCATCGCCGCTTGTTTCCTTTACTCCAATCAATTCATCATTTTCATTCAAGACAATTGCAATTTTTCCTTTGCGCATAATATTTGTAAATTCATCCACGCGAGTTCTCTTCACAATACCGTTTTTTGTCGCAAATACATAATATTTAGATTCAGAATCTTTCTTAACTGCAATCATTGCCTTCACTTTTTCATCTTTATCAAGTTCAAGCAAATTCACTACCGGAATACCTTTTGCCGTACGTGAAGCGTTTGGTACTTGATATCCTTTCATACGATATACCTTCCCGAAGTTCGTAAACAGCATCAGATAATCATGAGTTGACATCGTCAATAAGAATTCAACGACATCATCTTCATTGACTGCCATACCCTTAACACCTTTTCCTCCGCGATTCTGCGTACGATAAGTATCTACAGGCATACGCTTCATATATCCGTTGGAAGTCATTGTAATTACAATGTCTTCTACAGGGATCAAATCTTCATCCTGCATATCAAAATCAGAATCAGAAATTTCAGTTCTTCTTTCATCCCCGTATTTTTCTTTGACTGCTGTCAGTTCACTGCGAATAATTTCAAGAACACGAGAATGATTAGCTAAAATATCTTTCAGATCCTCAATGAGTGTCAATAAGCCATTATATTCATCTTCAATCTTAGCACGAGATAATCCAGTCAATCTTCTTAACTGCATATCCATGATTGCTTTTGCTTGAATTTCTGAAAGATTAAATCTTTCCATCATCTCACTCATTGCCTGCGGATCATCTTTTGAATGACGGATAATATTAATAATTTCATCAATATGATCCAAAGCAATCAATAAACCAGCTAAAATATGAGCACGATCTTCTGCTTTTCTCAAATCAAATTTCGTTCTGCGCACTGTTACATCAATTTGGTGATCTACATAACACTGCAATGCTTCCTTCATGCTTAACAGTTTTGGCGCACCATTGACCAATGCCATCATATTAACACCAAAAGCAGTCTGCATAGAAGTCATACGATATAATTGATTTAAGATGACATCACTCTGAACATCTTTTCTTAATTCAATAACAATACGGATTCCTTCACGATTTGATTCATCACGCAGGTCCGTAATCCCATCAATTTGTTTTTCTCTTACCAAAGAGGCAATTTTCTCAACTAAAACAGCTTTATTGACCTGATATGGAATTTCTGTGACAATAAGTCTTTTCTTTCCATTCGCCATTTCTTCTGTTGTAACTCGAGAACGCGTAACAATACTTCCTCGGCCAGTTTCATAAGCTTGTTTGATTCCTGCTCTTCCTAAGATAATACCTCCTGTAGGAAAATCAGGACCAAAAATATATTTTTCCATCAATTCTTTTGTCGTAATATCCGGATTATCCATGATTGCCAAAGTTGCATCAATAGCCTCTCTTAAGTTATGAGGAGGAATATTGGTTGCCATACCAACCGCAATACCGACTGCACCATTAACAATCAGATTCGGAAAACGCGCCGGCAATACAGAAGGCTCTTTTTCTTCTCCATCATAGTTATCGACAAAATCAACCGTATCTTTCTGAATATCTTTGACAAGTTCCATACAGATCTTAGACATTCTCGCTTCTGTATAACGCATAGCAGCTGCCCCATCCCCATCGATAGAACCAAAGTTCCCATGACCTTGAACAAGTTCATAACGATAAGAGAAGTCCTGACTCATACGAACCATCGCATCATAAACAGCTGTATCGCCGTGAGGGTGATACTTACCGATAACATCCCCGACAATTCTGGCACTTTTCTTATATGGTTTATCTGCAACAATTCCAAGTTCATTCATTGAATGGATAATTCGGCGATGAACCGGCTTCAATCCATCACGTACATCAGGCAAAGCACGGGCAACAATTACAGACATAGCATAATCTAGGAAAGAAGTACGCATTTCATTCGAAATGTCACGATGAATCAATTTCTCATTATTAATTTCCATAATCATCCTCCTATCCTATATTGTCAAGATTCTTGACATAAATCGCATTATCTGTAATGTAATTTCTTCTTGGTTCAACTTCATCTCCCATTAACATAGAGAATACTTGATCCGCATCCATTGCATCTTCAATTGTTACCTGAATCAAAGTACGATTAGCAGGATCCATCGTTGTTTCCCAAAGCTGTTCAGGATTCATTTCCCCTAAACCTTTGTATCGCTGAATATTGATCTTATCTCCCATTTCTGCTTTGATTTTTTCCATTTCTTCATCAGAATAAGCATATTCAATACGATTTCCTTTTTGTAATTTGAACAGAGGCGGCTGAGCAATATATACATATCCGCCCTCAATAATTGGCCTTAAATAACGATAGAAGAATGTCAGCATCAAGCATCGAATATGTGCCCCATCGACATCGGCATCGGTCATGATCATAATTTTATGATAACGCAATTTAGAAACATCCATTTCTTCTCCGACACCGCAGCCAAAGGCTGTAATCATTGAACGAATTTCATTATTTTCAAAAATACGATGCAGGCGCGCTTTTTCTACGTTCAGGATCTTCCCTCTTAAAGGCAAAATAGCCTGATATTTAGAGTTTCTTCCTTGTTTAGCACTTCCGCCCGCAGAATCCCCTTCGACAATGTAAATTTCACATTCACTGGCATCCTTGCTGGAACAATCAGCTAATTTACCAGGAAGACTCGTAATTTCAAGCGCACTCTTACGGCGAGTCAGCTCTCTTGCTTTTTTGGCAGCCAAACGTGCTTTGCTGGCAAGCATAGCCTTCTCTACAATCACTTTCGCTGTATTTGGATTTTCTAAGAAGAATCTTTCCAATTGATCGCCAAAGATTGTAGAAACAACTTTTCTGACTTCAGAGTTACCTAATTTCGTTTTCGTCTGTCCTTCATACTGAGGATCCGGATGCTTAACAGAGATAATAGCAGTCAATCCTTCACGAACATCATCCCCGGATAAAGATTCATCCTGTTTGATCATTTTCTGATCCTTCGCATAGTTATTAATAATACGAGTCAATGCCAAACGGAACCCTTCTTCATGAGTCCCACCTTCATTGGTATTAATATTGTTGCAGAAAGAATAGATATTCGGAACATATCCATCATTGTACTGCATTGCAATTTCTACTAAGATACCGTCTTCTTCACCTTCTGTATAAAAGATTTCATCATGAATACATTCCTTGCTTTTATTCAAATAAGCAACATATTCACGCAGACCGCCTTCATACATATATTCTACATGCTTATCCTCTGCATCATAATCAAAGATAAGACGAATTCCTTTATTTAAGAACGCCAACTGACGAATACGTTTATTCAGCATATCAAAATCATAATGCGTTGTTTCTGTAAAGATTTCAGGATCCGCTGCAAAACGAACTAATGAACCATGTTTCTCAGGATCACAAGGACCGATTTCTTTTAACGGAGCTAACGTATTACCACCATTCTCAAAACGAATGTAATACTCCTTACCATCCTGATAAATATTTACTTCAAGCCATTTACTCAAAGCATTGACAACACTGGCCCCTACACCATGCAGCCCCCCGGAAACTTTATAAGCTCCTCCGCCGAATTTACCGCCGGCATGAAGAATAGTAAAAATGGTTTCAACTGCAGAAATACCGCTCTTTGAATTAATTCCTACCGGCATCCCACGGCCATTATCTTCAACCTCTACAACATCATCTTTTGTTACATGAATACGAATATCTGTTGCATAACCAGCCAAAGCCTCATCAATTGCATTATCTACAATTTCCCATACTAAATGATGAAGACCCTTGCCAGAGGTTGAACCAATATACATCCCAGGACGTTTACGAACAGCTTCCAATCCTTCAAGTACTTGAATATCATCAGCATTATAGGAATGTTCAACTTTTTCCTCTAAATCATAGATTTCGTGCTTTTCATCCATTCTACATTCCTCCTTCTTTTCTTGTTTCAATCACGATCTTATTGACCAAGCGATCAAACTTCTCATCAATAAAATCCGTTGCAGTTATAAATATCTGAATATTCTTCGGCAATATTTTTAATAAAGTAGTTCTTCGTTCACTATCCAGTTCACTGAAAACATCATCCAAAAGCAGCAAAGGCTCATCATGAATGATTTTCTCAATCATCTTCACAATACCTACCTTCATCGCTAATAAGATTGTACGTTTCTGTCCCTGACTCGCTACTTCATTCACTTCATTGCCATTCATCAAAATGACAAAATCATCTTTATGAATTCCCTTTTCTGTATTTTTGCATAAACAGTCTCTTTGAAATGTCAGATCATAACTATTCAAAATAGCTTGTTTCAGCGCTTCATCATCCAATGTCAGATCCACAAAAGTTTTATAAACAACCTCTAATTTTGTCTGATCATTGGACAAATACTGATAAAACTGATGACTTAATTCAATCAAATCATGCATGAAACGGCTTCTCTGCCGCAAGATCACACACTGACAGTCTGCCATTCGCTGATTTAAAACAGAAATAAAATCAAGACTTATATTCTCATTTTTCAGATAAGCATTTCTTTCTTTTAACAGATGATCATACTCATTGAGATATGAAAGATAAGTCTTGGATAATTTACTTAATTCAATATCAATGAATCTTCTGCGCACTCTTGGCGGAGCTGCAAATAAATTCATGTCATCAGGCGAAAAAAGCACAGCATTGCAGATTCCGACAAAATCACTGATTTTCTTGACTGGATTGCCATAAACAAACAAATGCTTTCCTTGTTTCGATACAATACATCTTAAATCTGTTCTGCGCTGTTTTCTCTCTAAGACACCATCAATTCTGAAATAATTCTCATTCTGCTGAATTAAACCTTCATCACTGACATTTCGATGAGTTTTCGTGGTAGATAAGTAATAAATACTTTCCAAAAGATTTGTTTTTCCTTGAGCATTCTTTCCGACAATATAATTAATGCCCTCAATAAATTCAAAAGAAGCATCACTATAATTGCGAAAATGAGATAAATGAATTCTTTTTAAGATCATTTTTCTAACGTAAATGTCTGTCCCTCAATGACAATTACATCACCTGCATACAATTTACGTCCGCGGCGATCCTCTTTTTCATTGTTTACAGTAATATCCAATGTCTTCACTGCAAACTTCGCTTCTCCTCCGCTTTGGATAAAATCAGTCATTTTAAGTAATTGACCTAAGGTGATATAGTCCGTAAGAATCTTAATTTTCATACATTAACTCCTTTAACTCATCTAATATATTATAACATAAAAAAGCTTTTATTTGTAGTTTTTAGTAGTTTTCCACAATGAATTAAGCAAAACATTTCTGAAATAAAAACAGCTCAATTCATTTCGAATCGAACTGTTAAATCTCACTGAATTATCCTATCTTATGCATAAGTTCTTAATGGAAGAACCAGCTGTAAGATATCCTTTTCTTCTACACTTTGAATAATGAATGGTTTCATTTCACCGCAGAAGCTGAAACGAATCTTACCTTTGTTCAAAGCACGCAAAGCCTCAAATACATATTGACCATTAAAGGAAATATCCAGATGTTCCCCGCTGAATTTCGCATCTTTCAAAGTTTCCTTGCTTGAACCTACTTCCAATGCTCTTGTAGACAAGATGCATTCCTGTTCATCCAAAGAAAGCTTAATTACAGAAATACCTTCATTTTTAATTAAGCTGGCACGATCGATTGCACCGATAATATCACTGTAATTAATTTCTAATTCATAACTGAATGATTGAGGAATCAAACGATTGGTTTCAGGGAATGATCCATCAATCAAACGAGATTGAATAATGGTATTGCCGATAATAAATTGAGCTTTCTTATCAGAAACTGCAAATACAATATCTTCTTCCAAATCCAATGTCTTTACAACTTCAGATAAGTTTCTGGAAGGAATCGTAATATTAAAATGATAAGAATCAGCTAACTGTACTTTCTTTCTGGCTAAACGATAAGAATCTGTAGCTGTGCAAATTAACTCATTTCCATTGCAGCAGAAATTTACACCGGTTAATGCAGGACGATTTTCAGATTTACTTGTAGCAAAAATTGTCTGCATAATCGTTGTCTTCAATAATTCAGACTTAAAATCAATCAATGTTGCAGGCTTTGCAAAATCAATATTTGGATATTCACTCGCTCTCATCCCATTGATCTTAAATTCACTGACATCATCAGAAATTTTGGCAGAAGAATTTTCTAATACTTCAAATTCTAATGTCTCTGCATCAAACTTACGAATGATTTCCATGATATAACGAGATTCGATGACAATAGAACCCATTTCTTTAATGATCAAAGAGTTTTCTTCAGAACTTAAGATCACTGTGCGAATAGAAATATCAGAATCAGAACCGATTAAGATCAGACTATCTGCTTTCGCTTCAATTTTAATTCCTGAAAATGCCGGCAATGGTGAATAACTAGAAATAGCTCTAGCTGCAATCTGCAATGCGTTGTAGAACACAGATTTTGAAATTTTGAAATTCATCTGGAAATTCCCCCTTTATATAAATATTTTTTATTTTGTAATAACAATAATAAGGGATGTGGAATTGTGGAAAAGTCTTCCAAGTCCTTTATTTATCGTAAATATTTTATCAAAAACATGTGGTAAACTCTAGTGGAATAATTGTTTATTTCAGCCCGAGTTTTTTCTCAATCTTAGAAACAGCAGTCGCAAATAATTCATTTTCTTTGATATACTTGCACATTTTGTCATAACTGCTCATGACAGTAGAATGATCACGTCCGCCAAACTCAGCACCAATCTTTGCAAAGGGCAGATCCAAATGAGTTCGGCATAGATATATAGCTATATGCCGTGCATTCGAAATATTGCTGGTTTTTGATTTGCTTTCCAGCTGAGCGCGTGTCAGCCCATAAAAGTCACAGACAGCTCTTTTGATTTTTGTGACAGTAAGTGCACCGCCGGATTTACTGCTTTGTTCATCCTTAAATGCTTGAATAGCAAAATCAAGATCAATGACTTTCGGATTATATAAAATGGCCTTAAATATTAATTTATTTAAATTGCCTTCCAATTCACGAACATCAGTCGAATAAGTCGTTGCGATATATTCCAAAACAGCTTTTTCAATTAATAAAGATTCGCCTCTTTCTTCTATCTTTTTCTCTAAGATAGCTAAAGAAGTTTCAAATTCAGGTGAATCAATTCCAACAGATAAACCTGAAGTAAAACGAGAAACCAGACGATTTTCAATTCCCTTCAGTTCAGATGGATGAATATCACTGGTAAAAACAATCTGCTTTCCTTTATTGTAGAGGTTGTTGTAGATATTAAAGAAGATTTCTTGGCTTCTTTCACCTTGTTTCAGACGCTGTATATCGTCAATCAATAAATAATCTGTTTCTTCAATGATTCGTTTGACTTCATCAATGGTATTATCACGCAGCGCATTGACAATTAAACCAATGAAATCTTCACTGTAAATATATAATACTTTCTTTTCAGGTGAATGCTGTTTGACATAATTTCCGATGGCATGCAGCAAGTGAGTTTTTCCTAATCCGCTGTTTCCGTAAATAAAAAGAGGATTAAAATAGCTGCTTTGATTTACCGCACATGATAAAGCAGCAGCTTGACTCTCTCGATTGGAATGACCTACAACAAAATTATCAAATGTGTATTTATCTAAAAGCTTATCTTGCAGAATGATTTTTTTATTAGCCTCACTTAAGTGAGAAATCGGAAGATCTACTTCCTGTATTTCATTTTTCAATAATGACTTTACTTTTATATTTTTCTGAGTGATTTCACTTAATTTATTTTGGATGATCGATTTATTTTCATCCATATTCAATACACATTGACTAAGATAATTCGGTGCAACAATGACTGCATATTCATCGTTGATATCATAAAGCTGAGAATCCACAAAAACCTGATCAAAAACGGAAGCATCAACAAAACCACCAGATTTAATGTTATCTAGTGTTTCTTTCCATATTGCATTTAATGAATTCTTCGTATATGTAGACATGATTTACCTCTTTATGCATATAAATTTTAACCCAATTTTACAGTGATTGCTATAAGAATTTTCACAATCCCAAGAACTCCACAATTGCAATAGTTCAAAAATAGCGTAATAATCGGGTGAAAATAAAATTCCACATCTTTTGTTGTGGAATTCATTGTGGAAAACTCCTGTGGAAAACAAAATTGTGGAAACTGTGGAAAGGTATTGTGGATAAATTTGAAGTTATCCACAATAAAACAGAAAAGAAATCCTTATTTTATCGGCTATTTTTTACATTTCAACAATTCCACAATAAAACTTATCAACAGGAAAAAAAATCCCAGATCTTTCCACAATTCATCCAATAATTGTGGAAAAGTCACTTGGATAATAGTATAAAATCCACAATTGTTAACAAATTAATTTCAGAAGCATAAAATCTGCACAAAATACAAATGTAAAGAACTTGTAAAATCAATGTAAGAAAAATAAAAAATAGTTAATCTTGGGTATGAAAAATGTAAAAAGTAAGTTAAAATAAAGTAGAATAAAGCCTTAAGGGAAAAAAGATAAATATATAAGGAGATAAGGATAAAGGAGATATTATATGACAATCTTTGATGTATTGAACATGATTGGAGGTTTAGCTCTCTTTCTTTTTGGTATGCACGTACTGGGAGAAGGGCTTACGAAGATTTCAGGAGGTAAGTTAGAAAGAATTCTTGAAAGATTGACCAATACCCCTTTAAAAGCAGTTGCGTTAGGGGCTGCTGTCACAGCAGTAATTCAGTCTTCATCAGCTACCACAGTTATGGTTGTTGGTTTCGTAAACTCAGGTATCATGAAACTGACACAGGCTGTCGGTATCATCATGGGGGCCAATATTGGTACAACGATGACTTCTTGGATCTTAAGCTTATCAAGTATTGAGGGTGACAGTTTCTTCGTACAGATGCTGAAGCCATCATCATTTTCACCAATTTTAGCAATTATCGGTGTTGCCTTCTTATTATTCAGTAAAAAAGAAAAACTGCGCGATGCCGGAACAATTATGGTTGGCTTTGCTGTATTGATGTTTGGTATGGATACAATGAGTGCTGCGGTATCCCCATTGCAAGATGTTCCTGAATTTGCAAATATGCTGTTAATGTTCTCAAATCCAATTTTAGGAATGCTTGCCGGAGCTGTCTTGACTGCAATTATTCAGTCTTCCAGTGCTTCTGTCGGTATCTTGCAGGCATTATGTTCTACAGGCGTCGTAACAGTTGGTACAGCTATTCCTATTATTATGGGACAGAATATCGGTACATGTATCACTGCAATTTTGTCTGCTATCGGAGCCAACAAAAATGCGAAGCGTGCGGCACTGATTCATTTGTATTTTAATCTGATCGGTACAACGATTTTTATGATTGTATTCTATACATTGAATGTTTTCTTACATTTCGAATTCTTAACTGATTTGATTAATCCTACAGGAATTGCTATTGTTCATAGCAGCTTCAACATCTTTGCAACAATCATCTTATTGCCATTCTCAAATGTGCTTGTTAAATTGTCTTACAAGACAATCAAAGTTGATGAAAGCGAAAAAGTTGAAAATACTTCTAAATCAATCAGCGATTTCTTGACATTGGATGAAAGATTCTTAGATACTCCAGGCTTTGCTATTGATCAATGTAAGATTGTTACGAATCACATGGCTTATAAAGCAAAGAAAAACATGGTCAATGCAATGAATCTTATTCTGAATTATGATGAAAATGCAGCCAGCAAGGTGGAACACAATGAATCACGTGTCAATAGTTATGAAGATAAGATTGGTACATATTTGATTAAATTGAGCGGCAATGCCCTTTCTGAAGAACAGAATCACACATGGACATTGATGCTTCATACATTGAATGATATTGAAAGAATTTCTGACCATGCAACGGCCATTATGAAGATTGCGACAGAAATTCATGCAGAAGGTCTGAAATTCTCAGAAGCTGCGAAAAAAGAATTGGAAGTATATATGAGAGCAATCAATGATATACTGACAATTACGATGGAAGCTTATGAAAAAGAAGATCTGAAATTAGCTGTCAAGGTTGAACCATTGGTTGAAATTATCAAAGGTCTGCAGGATGAATTGAAAACACGTCATGTAGAAAGATTGAAAACCGGTGAATGTACAATTGAAATGGGTATCCATTTAACTGAAATTACAACGTTGATGGAAAGAGCTGCAGATCACTGCTCCAATATGGCAGTATGCATGCTTCAGATCAATAACAATACATTTGAAACACATGAATATCTGAACAATCTGAGAAGCGGAAATGATGATTACTTTGAAAAACGCTTGATGAAAAATCGTGAAAGATATATGCTTCCTGAAGTAAAATAAAGAAAAGAAATCACTTCTATTACGGAAGTGATTTTTCATTAGTACAATTTGTTGTTGACGAATTGCATTTATCTATTGTATAATCTAAAAGCAATGTTCTATTTGTAAAAAGTTAATATAGATATGGAGGTGGCTCTATGAAAAGAACATATCAACCGAGCAAAAGAAAACACCAAACAACACACGGTTTCAGAGCCCGTATGAAAACGGTAGGAGGGCGCAATGTTTTAGCCCGTCGTCGTGCTAAAGGTAGAAAAGTGTTATCAGCTTAAAAAATCACCGAAAGGTGATTTTTTTAACGATAGCATGAATTCGTCATTTATTTTAAGTAATTTCATGTTACAATATTGAATGCAGCGAAAGGAGAAAGCATGAGAAAAGAACTTCGTGTACGTAAAAGTCAGGAGTATCAAAAAATACTCAGCGAAAGAAAGTTTTATGTTTCTCCATCATTCACCTTATATGTAAAGAAAAGATCATTGGATCATGCACGTATCGGACTTTCGGTTGGAAAGAAATTAGGCAAAGCAGTACAGAGAAATAAAATTAAGCGTCAAGTGCGTATGATGCTGCAGGAAGTAATGACTTTTGATGAAAATTTTGATGGAATTTTGCTTGTGCGCCCGCATTTTTTAGAAGAAAGTTACGCAAGTAATAAAAAAGCCTTGGAAATGCTTATAAAAAAAGTTAAAATATAAGGTGATTTTACATAAGGAGAGAAAAATGAAAAATTTGTTTAAAGGTAAAAGAAAATTAATTTTGTTCAGCTTGGTGCTGCTTGTAGTCGCAGCAGGCTGTGCAAACTATGTTGATCCGGAAACAAAAAAAACTGCTGAAGAATTCATTATCTATTCTTCTACTTCATTTAGTGAAGTATGGAATGAAGGATGGTTTGCCGCAATCTTTATTTGGCCAATGTCACAGTTAATTAACTGGGTAGGAGGATTAACAAATGATGCTGGTATTGCAATTATTGTTGCAACTGTATTAATCAATGCTATTTTAGCAGTCTTTTCTATCAAGAGCCAGATTGCTCAGCAGAAAATGCAGATGATACAGCCAGAAATGACTAGAATTCAGAATAAGTATGAAGGCAAGACAGATCAGAATTCTAAAATGCGTATGGCAAATGAAATGCAGGAATTATATGCAAAACACAATGTAAATCCTTTTTCATCTATTATAGGTATGTTAGTTCAGTTCCCGGTAATTATTGCGATTTACTATGCAGTGCAGAGAGCTGATATTGTAGTAAGAGGAACATTTATGGGTGTGGATCTGACTCAGACTCCATTGGAAGGTTTGAGCAGCGGAGCTTATCCATTGGTAGTGATTTTTGTATTGATGATTATTTTCCAATATTTAAGTATCAAAGTTCCTGGCTGGCTGGCCGAAAAGAAAAAGAGAGAAAGTCATATTAAGACAAAGGATTATGCAAATAAACAAAGCGGTCCTGATCAAATGAAGATGATGTCTATTGTTTCAACTGTTATGATTGGATTTATCGGTTTTACTTGGCCAACAGCGATGTCATTCTACTGGATGGTTTCTTCTATCGTAAGAATTCTTCAGAACATTATAGTTAATAAATTCTTTATTAAGGATTAGGTGAAATATTATGGAAAAATACTCTGGAAAAAATCTAAATGAAGCTTTGGCTGCAGCGGCAGCTGCAAAAGGGTGCCGTGTTGATGAATTGACTTATACAACTACTGAAGAAAAACAAGGGTTGTTTGGTTTTGGCAGCAGAGTAGAAATTGAAGCTTATTGTGACAATGATATCCGTGATTTTATTGTTGATTATTTGAAAAAGTATTTTGATGGAATTCACATGAATGTTGAAATTGATTGTTATAAAGAAGATTATTATTTCAAAATTTGTTTGGATGCAGATAATAATGCCATTTTAATTGGAAAAAATGGACAGACATTGACGGATATCAATACAGTGGTGAAAGCAGCTGCTTCTGGCATGTTTAAGAAGCGTGTCATGACTGTTACAGATATCAATGGATATAAAGAAGATAAATATGCGAAAGAGCGTGCAGCGGCTTTGAGAGCTGCTAAATCAGTTCAGAGAACAAAAATTAAAGCTTCTTTAGATCCAATGCCAAATGATGAAAGAAAGGTTATTCATTCATACTTAGCTAATATGCCGAATATTCGTACTGAAAGTGAAGGCGACGGTAAAAATCGTCATATTACGATTATCTATGATGAAAACAAACACTAAAGCGTAGCAATACGCTTTTTTTCAGTCATATGATTCGTCCTATTGCAAAATATACTGTATAGTGAAAGCAGAAACGAGGACATAATATGAATTACATTGAGTTATTAAAGAAAAGAAGAAGTGTCTATAAACTTTCAAATGATATACCGTATAAAGATGAAGAGATAGAAAAAATTATTGCTGAGGTGCTTGTGGAATCTCCGACAGGATATAATATGCAAAGTTCAAAGATCATTGTATTGATGAATGAGGAACATAGAAAACTGTGGGACATTGTAAAAGATGTATTGAGAGCCATTGTGAAACCTGAACACTTTCAGCCGACAGAAGATAAGATTGAAATGTTTAAGCAAGCAAAAGGAACAATCTTATTTTATGAAGATGAAAGTATCGTAGAAAAATATATGAATAATATTCCTTTGTATAAAGACAACTTCCCTATATTTGCCAGTCATGGTATGGGAATACTGCAGGGCAACATGTGGAATATGTTTGCAAGTTTGAATTTAGGAGCTCATCTTCAGCATTACAATCCCATTATTGATGAAAGAGTAAGAAAAGAATGGAATGTACCATTGAATTATCATTTAACTGCACAGATGGTATTTGGTAAAATTGAATCAATTGATGAACCCAAAGAAAAAATACCGGCCAGTGAAAGAATGAAAACATTCAAATAGTCCTATAGAAATATAGGATTTTTTTATGCAGTTTCTATGATATGATGAAATTAAATAAAAAGGAGATGAAAAAATGAGTAAATTTTATTTGAATCGCCATGGCAAAACAGACTATACAGAAAGAAATAAAAAAATATATCAGGGATTTGGAGTTCATTTATCACCTTTGAGCAATCAAGGAATCCAGGAAATACAGAAGACATCAAAAGAAAAAAGATTGCATGACGCAGAACTTATTTTATCTTCTCCATATACCAGAGCTTTGCAGAGTGCTGCCATTCTTTCTAAGGAACTGCAGAAAGAAATTATCGTTGAAACAGATCTGCATGAATGGATGGCCAATAAAGATTATATTTATGAGGAAGAGGAAGTTGCTGAGCAAGGATATCAGGAGTTTATGAAATATCAAGGGGTATATCCCAAAAATCAAGATTTCGCTTGGGAAGATTGCAATATCATGAGAGAAAGAGCATTGAATGTTTTACAAAAATATACGTCATATAATACAGTGATTGTTGTTTGTCATGGCATGCTGATACAGTCATTATGCGGTGTTCATCCTAAAAATGGAGAAATTATTGAGTTTGAAATATGAAAAAAGCCACGAGAGTGGCTTTTAATCAATAGAAATTAATTCGTATTCTCTTGTACCGAATCCAAGCTCTGCAGCAGCTTCAATTGTATGAATACCATTTCTGGTTTCTACTCTTTCAATGAAGTGATCTCTTCCTGGATCATCAGATTGATAGATTAAATCAATGCAGGCTTGATCAATAGCAATTGGATCAGTGCTTGCTAAGATACCGATATCCTTCATGCAAGGATCTTCTGCTACTGCACAGCAGTCACAGTCAACAGAGATATTGCACATGATATTGATATATGCAATATTTCCATGGAAATAGTCAACGACAGACATCGCTGCATCTGCCATTGATTCCAAGAATTGATCTTGAGGAGCTGTATTGTCCCAAAGAATATGCATATCTTTGATCTTGCCGGCAGAATGAATCAATGATTTTCCAGCTGTTGAGGCACAGCCGATAGATAATTGTTTCAAGGCGCCGCCGTAACCGCCCATTGGGTGTCCCTTAAAATGAGATAACACTAACATGGAATCATAATTTTCTATATGTTTTCCAAAATAGTTTTCTTTCAGTACACGTCCATTTGGAATATCAATGTGCAGATCCTCTTCTGCATCCATAATATCTACATCAAAGTATTTGGTCCAGTTGTGTTTTTCCATAAGGTGCTGATGCTTTTCTGTTGTATGTCTTTCACCTTCATAAGCCGTATTGCATTCGACAACAGTTCCGTCAACTAATTCCACAATGTCACGGACAAATTCAGGTCTGACATAATTCTGATTGCCATCTTCACCAGAATGAAGCTTAACTGCAACTTTTCCTGGAAGTTCTTTGTTTAAAGTCTTAAAGATCTTCACCAAGCTTTCAGGAGTAATTTCTTTTGTAAAATAAACTTTTGCTTTTTCCATAAGTACCTCCTTGTCAGTAATAATATAACTCATTTTATAAATTATTCAATAAAATAAATTATTTACTTGGAATCAATGCAGAAATTCTGCCTGCAAAATCAGAGAAATTCTGTGTTTGGATCAATACTTTTCCCGGTCCGCTTAATTTCGTCACAAATAATCCTTCCCCGCCGAATAAAATATTCTTTGCACCTGAGATAGATTTAATTTCATATTGAATTGATGAATCAAAAGCAACAACATTTCCTGTGTCAACTAAAAGAGTTTCGTTTGGTGCTAATTCTTTGAGCACAGTATTCCCGTCAATTTCTAAAAACAGTTTTCCCTGCCCGCTGATGGATTGTAAGATAAATCCTTCTCCGCCAAATAAACCTGAAGAGAATTTTTTCGTAAACACTACATCTACATTGACATTTTTTTCTGAGCATAAGAAAGCTCCCTTCTGCAAGATCATGCCTGGATGCTCACTGGCTTCAATGGCTAAGATCTGTCCGGGAACAGTGGATGAAAAGGCAATTTGAGATCCGCTTCTTTCAGCTGTATATGTGACCATAAACATTGATTCACCAGCAAAAGAACGTCCTAAACTCTTCATAAATCCGCCGCGCATATTTGTATCCATGCGGACACCTTCACTCATCCATGACATCCCTCCGGATTGTGTAACGATAGCTTCATTTTCATGATCAAAAGTAATTTCAACAGCCGGTAATACATTCCCTATTATTTCGTATTTCATAAAGTCTCTCCTTTTTTCTAATTATATCACTTCAGGACTAATAATCATGTAAAATTGTGATAAAATACTGATGAAGTAGGTGATGAATGTGAAAATAGCATTAGGACAAATAAATGTTTTGGCGGGACAGCCAAGCAAAAATGTCAATAAAATGCTTGAGATGATTGATCAGGCAAAAAAAGAAAAAGCAGATTTGATCGTATTTCCGGAAATGGCCGTTTCCGGTTATATGCTGTCAGATAAATGGATGGATCCGGCATTCTGTGAAACATTGATTTCATACAATGAAATATTAAAAAATGCCAGTGAAGGCATTGGTATTATTTGGGGAAATGTCGGAACTTTTGAAAATATCAAAGGCCGAGACGGCAGAAAAAGCAGATGTAATTGTGCTTATTTTGCTTTTGATAAGCAATGGGTCAAAAAAGAAAATCAGAAATATCCTGGATTGTATGTCAAATATTTAAATCCGGATTATCGCGTTTTTGATGACAGCCGTTATTTTTATTCTGCATTGGAATTATCCAGAAGACTGCATGAGAACGAAGATTTCTTAACTTCTTGTTTCTTATTTGAGAAGGATGGACAGACAGTACGAATTGGATTAGAAATCTGTGAAGATTTATGGAGCAATGATTACAATTTTGATCCGACAAAGCATTATTTAAATCAAAAGGCAGATATGATTGTCAATATATCGAGTTCTCCTTGGACCATGAACAAAGAAATCGGCAGAGAAAAACAAATCATGCGTCATGTAAAAAACAATGGTGCTATTGTTCCTTTGATTTATGTGAATGCCTGCGGTATGCAGAATAACGGAAAAAGTGTTTGTATTTTTGATGGAGATTCCAGCGTATATGATGAAAAAGGAGAAAGAAAGATCAGCTGCAATGATGCTTTTCAGGAAGAATGCAAAATTGTCGATATTCATGAAAGTTCCTTGGCAGAAAAATGTGAGACAAAGTTATTGAAAGCATTGCTTTGTGCTATTTCTGAATTTGATAAGCAAGTATTTCAATCTCGTTTTAAATGGATCATCGGATTATCCGGCGGATTGGACAGTTCTGTCAATGCAGCATTGCTGACAATGGCATTGGGAAAAGAGCGTATCATTGGTTTGAATATGGCCACTCGCTATAATTCGTCTACAACGATTGATAATGCGCATCAATTGGCTGAGGCTTTAGGAATTGAATGCCGAGATGGTATCATTCAGCGATTAGTAGAAGAACAGATTACTTGTCTGAAACAATATACAGAAAAAGAAATCAGTGAATTTGCCATTGAAAATATTCAAGCCAGAATTCGAGGAAGCATCTTATCCGGTATTTCACAGGTAGAAAATGCAGTTGTCATCAATAATGGCAATAAAGTAGAAGCAGCTTTTGGCTATGCGACCTTATATGGGGATACAATCGGCTGCTTGGCTCCTTTGCAGGATGTGACCAAAGTTGTTTTATTTGATTTGGCACGTTCTATCAATGAAGTGAACGGAAAGGAAATCATTCCGCAAAATTTATTGCCGAATGTAAAAGAAAATGATATTGAATGGATCATGCCGCCGTCTGCAGAATTGAAAAACAATCAGTTAGATCCGATGAAATGGTTCTATCATGATGAATTGGTGCGCATGCTGACAGAATATCCGGGCTATGAAATTGAAAAACTGATGGAAGATTATTTGAGCGGTGAGATTTACAATCAGCCAATCGGCAGATGGATCAAATGGTATCACTTGGATGAACCTCAGGCTTTCATTGATGATTTGGAATGGGTATTATCCAAATTTGAACAAGGAGTCTTCAAACGTATTCAATCAGCTCCGATCGTTATGGTCAGCCGCGGTGCTTTCGGCAATGATTTCAGAGAAAATCAATGCTGCTATGAAAAAACAAATTTATATTTAAAATTAAAGGATGAAATATTGAGTCATGCGCATAAATAAATATATTAGTTCATCAGGGTTTTGTTCACGAAGAATGGCTGAACAGTATATTTTGGAAGGAAGAGTTTATGTCAATGGCAAACAGGCTGAAATTCAGACAGTCATTGAAGAAAATGATGTGGTGACAATTGACGGACAAGAAATTAAACCGAAAGATCCTGAAGTTTATATTCTGTTAAATAAGCCGGCTGGTATTACCTGTACGACAGAGAGACATGTGGAAGGAAATATTATTGATTATGTCAATTATCCTGAGCGTATCTTTCCTGTAGGACGCTTGGATAAAGATTCTACAGGTGCGATTCTATTAACGAATGACGGGGATATTGTCAATGATTTGTTAAGAGAAGAAAATGGACATGATAAAGAATATGAAGTGACGGTTGATCATAAATTGACGGATGAATTCTTAAACCATTTAAGAGAAGGTGTAAAAATCTATAATCCGGTGACCAACAGTTACGTTGTAACCAAGTCCTGTCGGATCAAGAAAATAAATCAGAGAATGTTTCGCATCATATTGACGCAAGGCTATAATCGTCAAATCAGAAGAATGTGTTCAGCTTATCAATATCAAGTTCGTTCATTAAAAAGAATCCGTTTTATTAACTTAACACTGGAAAACTTGGATGAAGGTAAATGGCGTTATTTAACTGAGAAAGAAATCAATGAAATAAAGAAATATAAAAAGGGAGCAAATCAATTGTGATTTGCCCCTTATTTTTTTACTGTTTTGAATTAATTGCCGGCAGCAGCATTAATTCCTGCTTCTCTGCCTGAATAAATGACAATTGACATACATGGACCGCTCTGGTGAGTATCTCCTTCGAATCCTCCTAAAATGTCACCTCCGGCATATAATCCGCTGATAACATTGTTGTCGCTGTCCAAGACATGCATATATTCGTCTACAATTAAATCTCCGAAAGTCAAATGGTAAGCCATCTGTAATTTCACAGCATAATAAGGCCCTTCTTCCACTTTGTCATTGAATGAAGTTCTTCCGAATTCAGCATCATTTTCGGTATGGACAGAGCTATTGAATGTTTCAATCGTAGAAGCTAATGTTTCAGCATCTAATTCTGCAACTTCTGCCAATTCCTCAATAGAATCTGTCTGATAAGCCATACCTCTTTCAATTAATTCGTCAACCATGCCAAAAGATTCTTGAACCATTGCCACAATCATCTTAGAATCATCGATCATATATAAGATACCATCTGTCTGCTGGACACCAGCTTTATCCTGAATATTGAATTCACTGCTTTCATCGACCGACAAATCTTATAGCTTCTTGATTTACAGCTAATTGAGCAGCTGCAAAAGGAATATCGGCTTCATCAGTAGTACATAAGCTTTGGTACCCTTTCATACGTGTCGTAATGAAAGACATATCAATCAGTTTGGCATTCAATGTTTCCGCCATAATAATGCCATCTCCCTAAATAGAATCAGAATCATTGCTTGGCGTATTTTCATTCAATCTTCCATTATCTTATGACATATTCAATTGAATAATACTATTGTAAAAGGTTTTCTGTCGTTTTACAAATATATAATTATTTTAAAACTTTACAAACAAAACAATAAAACGAAATAAATTTCAATATAAAATTAAGATAATATAAAGGATTTAATTGCTATATAAAGGTCTTGTTAAATGTGTTGACTTGTTTATTTCAAAGATATAGACTATGCACTGTTTAACTGAATCAATGATTCGTTGAACGATGAATCATTTATTAAAAAGATTCAGAATATGCGAAAGGATTATGGTGAAAACATGATGTATAAGAAAATTTCGGATATTAAAGAAAAAATACTTTATTCAAGTCCTGCAGAAGCCTGTCGTTTGATGGAATCGAATATGCGAGGTCTTTCCCAGAAAGAAGCAGAAGAGAGATTGGAGCAGTTCGGCAAAAATGAATTGGTTCAAAAAAAGCAGGCAAGTCTTCTCAAGAAATTATTGGCTAATTTTACCAGTTTAATGGCTCTTTTATTATGGGCCGGAGGGTTTATGGCGATTTTATCCGGGGCATTGGAATTAGGTATTTCTATTTTCTGTGTTAATTTGATTAATGGATTGTTTTCATTTTTTCAGGAGTATAAGGCAGAAAAAGCAACAAATGCTTTGCAGAAAATGCTGCCGTCTTATGCACGAGTTATTCGAGATGAAGAAGAGAAAAAAATATTGGCTTCAGAAATAGTTCCTGGGGATATACTTATTTTGGAAGAAGGAGATCGTATCAGTGCAGATGCACGTATTCTTCAAAGCAATGATTTCAGTGCGGATCAGTCAACATTGACTGGAGAAAGCAATCCGATTCGAAAAAACGGGGATGCACTGCAGCAGGAATGCAGTTACTTGGAAGCAGACAATATGGTTTTTTCCGGTACTTCTGCGGCAGCCGGTACATGCCGGGCTTTGGCTGTATCAACGGGAATGGAGAGTGAATTCGGAAAGATTGCGAATTTAACGCAGAATACGGAAAAGACTTTATCTCCTTTGCAGAAGGAATTGAATATATTAACCAAACAAATTGCTTTGATTGCCTTTGGAATAGGTCTTGCCTTTTTTCTTATTGCTGTATTTTTAGTAAATGATCCTTGGATGGAATCATTCTTATTTGCTTTAGGTATGGTTGTAGCCTTTATTCCGGAAGGATTATTGCCGGCTGTTACTTTATCTTTGGCTTTGGCAGTGCAGAAAATGGCCAAGGAAAATGCTTTGGTAAAAAAATTATCTGCGGTAGAAACATTGGGCTGTACAAATGTGATTTGTTCTGATAAGACAGGTACTTTGACACAGAATGAAATGACGGTCAATTATCTTTGGAATCTGCGGAGTGAAATGACAGTCAGCGGTGAAGGTTATGACCCCCAGGGTGAAATTAAAGATGGGGATACTGTCGTTACGGCACGAAGCAGCCGTGCATTAAATTTATTGTTAAGCGGTGCTGCTCTATGTTCAAATGCAAAGATTCAGCCTAAGGAAGAAGGAAAACGTTATACAGTGCTGGGAGATCCGACAGAGGCTTGTTTGGAAGTTGCTGCTCGGAAGGGTGGAATTGATATGAAGATATTAAATCACAAATATCCGCGTATTATGGAACTTCCCTTTGATTCCCGCAGAAAGAGAATGACGACGATTCATCAGCTCAGTGAAACATTTGAAGGAAGCAATCGTATTGCGTTTGTCAAAGGGGCACCGAAAGAAGTTATGGAACTGTGCAGCCGGTGCTTTGATGGTTCTTTTTCTCGTTTGATAACAAAAGAAGATCAAGAACGCATCATGCAAGCAAATGATGCCTATGCAAAAGAAGGTCTGCGTGTATTGGCGGTTGCTTATCGTCCGCTACGCAGAGAGGATGAATCACTTCCGGAATCAATCCGTGAATATACTGCTGAAAATGTTGAAAATGATTTAACCTTTTTAGGACTTATTGCAATGCAGGATCCTCCGCGCAGTGAAGTTAAAGAGGCTGTGCGTTTATGTCACAGTGCCGGCATCAAGATCATCATGATTACCGGAGATTATGGCTTGACGGCAGAAAGTATTGCTCGTAAAATTGGAATTATCAGGACAAGTGATGCGAAAGTTATTTCCGGTTCAGAATTGTCTGAAATGGATGATCAAGCATTGAAACAGGTATTGCAGGGAGAAGTTGTCTTTGCCCGCATGGCTCCTGAGCAAAAATATCGAATTGTCTGTGCTTTGCAGGAAATGGGCAATATAGTTGCAGTGACCGGAGATGGCGTCAATGATTCGCCGGCACTGAAAAAAGCCGATATAGGCATTGCAATGGGAATCACAGGAACAGATGTGGCTAAAGAAGCGGCTGATATGATCTTAAGTGATGATAATTTTGCAACAATCGTGCGAGCCATTGAAGAAGGAAGAACCGTATACAACAATATTCGTAAATTCCTGCGTTATATTTTTGACAGCAATACACCGGAAGCTGCCGCTCCTACTCTATACCTTCTTTCCGGCGGTCTGATTCCTGTACCTCTGACTGTATTGCAGATATTGACAATTGATATCGGAACAGATATGGTTCCGGCATTAGGATTGGGAGCAGAGAGTGCAGAAGAAGGTGTGATGCACAAGCCTCCGCGTTCTGCCGATGAACGTTTATTGAATCGCAACGTCATTTTGGTGGGTTTTCTTTGGTATGGATTTTTAGCCACTGTATTTGCAGTCGGCGGATATTTTATAGCGAATTTCTTGAATGGATGGCCGCAGATTTCATTGGCTGCAGAAGGAACACGTACTTACGCAGAAGCAACAACAATGATGCTGGCAGGTATTATTTTTGCACAAATGGGAATGGTTATGAATAATCGTACGGATCATGAATCAGTGTTCAAACGAGGTCTTTTCAGCAATCCTTATATCAATGCCGGTTTAGTTATTGAAATACTGATTTTATTAGCAATTATGTATATACCTTTCTTAAATGGAATATTTAATACGGCTCCTATCTCATGGATAGAATGGCTCTATCTGATTTGTATTCCATTGATTGTATTTGGTATTGAAGAGTTAAGAAAAAAATATTTGCATACAAAAAGAAAAGGAGTTGATCTGAAATGAAAGCATTAATTATAGGATGCGGTAAATTCGGTGTTCGTTTATCGGAATATTTGGTTTGGAGAAATTATGAAGTAGCTGTAGTTGACAGCAATTCAGAATCTTTTCTGGCATTAGGAAAAGACTTTCCCGGCCGTATGATATGCGGCATCGGCTATGACAAAGAAGTATTGGAACAAGCAGGAATTGCATCAGCAGATATCGTCATAGGCTGTACGAGCAGTGATTCATTGAATGCAGTTGTGGCAAGTATTGCCAAAAACGTTTTCCATGTACCGATGGTCATTGCACGGATGTATGATCCGATCCGAGCAAGAATGTTTGAAGCGATGGGAATTTATACAGTATCCATTACTCGTTTGGGCGTCGATAACGTAGTGGAATACTTGGAAGGCATCAAGAGCTGGCGTGTAATCCGTAAAATTGGCAGCAATGTTCAGCTTATAAGAGTGCGCATACCGGCAAGTTTAGAAGGAAAAAAATACTCTGATCTGGAAGCAGAAGGCAAGATCAAAGTAATCGGAGCAGAACGGCGAGGACATTCTTTTATACCGATGATGGATAAATTCTGTGAATACAATGATATTGTGTATTTATCTGTCAGCACGGATTATTTAGAACAAGCCAGAGATTTGCTGCAGCTGTAGCAGAAAGGAGCAATTACAATGAAAGTAATCATTATTGGCGGAGGTCAGGTCGGCAGATATATTGCTAATCTACTCATTGAAAAAGGACATGATGTTGTTGTCATTGAAAATAAAGAAAAAGCTCTTTCAGCATTAAAAAGAAATGGAATCCAACAAGAAAATATTATTGTCGGTGATGGAACAGATGCTTTGCTTTTGGAAAAAGCAGGTGTTCGCAGATGCAATGCTTTTGTCTGTGCAACCGGCAATGATGAAATCAATTTAGCAGCGGCCATGATGGCAAAATTTGAGTATGATGTACCGAAAGTAATTGCCAGAGTAAACAATCCTAAAAATGCATGGTTATTTAATTCAGGCATGGGAGTCGATGTTAAGATCAATCAGGCAGATATTATCGGTCATATGGTGGCAGATGAAATGAATTATCAATCAATCATAACACTGATGCGTTTATCCAAAGGAGAATACTCAATTGTTCGTGTCCATGTGGATTATCATTCTCCGAATATTAATAAAACAATTGCGGAAATCAATCTGCCTTCCCGAGCACTATTGATTGCGATATATGAAGAAGATGAAATGGTGATCCCGCATGGTGAAACAGTAATTCGTGCAGGTCAGTATATTTTGGCATTTGCCGATGAAGAAGCCATTGAAGAATTAAGCCGAATATTCGGTGCGGAAGAATAACAGAAAACAGTGAGCTCTGAAATTATATGATTTCGGAGCTTTTTAATGAATTGAATCACAATCGATTGAATTCATGAATAGATATTATCATAATTTAGGTAGATAAAACAAAAAGGGGATGATCGTATGTTAAAATTTCTGTTTTGTCTTGTATCTTGGCCATTCATACTGGTATTTGCCATAATTAAAGGATTATTCAAATATACGAAATAAGAGCTTTGCCTGGCTCTTTTTAGTATGTGACAGGCATATCTTAACATTAGAAATGTTGATAGTGAATGAATAGATTGATATAATTGACTTATTAAGAGGGTGCGCCAGTTCGGTGCGTAATATATAGTAGGGTGAAATTCCCTATCTAGCAAAGTCTAACCAACAGCTAGTATCTAGACTTGGAGCCGAAGCGGTGACGTTAGGTTTAAGCGTAGTCAGGAGAGTTGGAGAGCCGTAATGTCAGTTGAAAACAACTGGGGTGAAGCTATTGAGTTTCGTTAGTAATATAGAGTGGAAATCGATTCATTCCTCTTTGAAGCAGACAGTACAAATCATTCGATATGGTAAGAATGAGGAAGTTCCACCGGAATCAAAGGGCGCGGCGAGCCAACGAAGTATATTGCGGATACCTGGGAGGTCTCATAGATTTCCAGTCTCGAGTGGCAGTGAGCCTAGAGTAAACGGATAAGGGAGGCACAAGGTCTTGTAAACTAAGGAATCCTTACGGTCTATGAGAAGTCGGATTCATCCATAGTAGCAGGGAACTATGCAAAACATAGGGAGCGAAGGGGTGGACAATATCGCGTTATCCGAGATGATAAACAGTAAATTACACTAGAGGTAATGAAAAGTGAGAAATGAATCAAGGATCATAAGTGAACTATCAAATATATGGTATTAAGCGAAGCGATATTGAAGAGCTGTATGCGGGAAAACCGCACGTACAGTTCTGTGAGGGGTTATTAAGACTAATCTCTCATGCAAGAGTAATTTAGACTATTGTAGAAAAGGAGGGAAAGGTCGAGATAGTCTACTCGACTGAGGATATGGATCTGAGAGTACTCAATTATTTTTTGATGGTTGCCAGAGAGGAAAATATCACAAAGGCTGCTTCTTTATTGCATGTAACACAGCCGACTTTATCTCGTCAGCTAATGCAGCTGGAGGAAGAATTAGGAGTAAAATTATTTGAAAGAGGCAAGCATAATATCCGTTTGACTGAAGATGGGATGCTTCTGCGCAGACGAGCACAGGAGTTGGTCACTTTAGCGGATAAAACTAAAATGGAGCTTCAGCATAAAGAAGAAATGTTTTCCGGAGAAATTTCTATTGGCTGCGGTGAAACAAAAAGTATGTCTATTTTGTCAGAAAATATTGTTTCTTTCCATCAAAAATTTCCAATGATTCATTTTAATGTATATAGTGCAAGTGCCGATGATATCAAGGAAAGAATTGAAAAAGGCTTGTTGGATATTGGTTTATTGACAGAACCGGTTGATATCAGCAAATATGAATTTATCCGTATGCCGATAAAAGAAAGATGGGGGATATTGGTCAGAAGTGATCATCCTTTGGCTCAAAAGGAGTATGTAGAACCAAAAGATCTGAAAGATATGCCGATGATCATGGTACGACGTGAACTGGTGAAAAATGAACTGGCGAGTTGGTTTGGGGATATTTATGAGTCTTTGGACATAGCCGCTACGTATAATTTGATCATCAATGCAGCGAATATGGCAGAAAAAGGATTAGGGGCTGCTTTGTGCTTTGATTTAGGAACTTTATTTGATAACTTGCGTTTCATTCCATTGTCACCTAGATTAGAAACAGGATCCGTATTAGTTTGGAAAAAGAATCAGACAATATCATCAATTCAATCTCTGTTTTTACAATATATTAGAAATACTTTATAGGCATGATTGATAATAAAATATATGATTCCCCACATGATGCACCTTTTGTTTAATGCAACATAAATAATGTCGATATAAGAGAGATAATATTTATGT
>CALUVS010000009.1 GCA_944324265.1 uncultured Traorella sp. | reverse complement strand
AGAACCAGTTTTGTTATATGGCATATTGCCGCCATCTTCTGATACAATCCAGTCAAAGTTTTCACCGATAAAGCTCATATATAAATCAATAGTTGCTTCGTCATTTTTATAGTGTCCTTGTTCTAATAAACGTTGCTTTAAAGCATCCGTTGAATCTTCATAGCCAAGTTCTTTCTGCCAAGTACTATCTGTACCTAGCATTGCACCGCCAGCCATGGCACTTGCACCGCCGACCATTGGTGTTTTTTCAATAATTAGGACATTGTTTCCCTCTTTAGCAGCATAGTAAGCAGACATCATACCGGCAGCCCCAGCACCTACTACCACAACGTCTACATCAATTGTCTCCTCTTTGATTTCATCAATCACCGGAGCAGCACCATATTTGTCCATATCTGCACCTGCTTGAGTTAAAGCGTCTCTGACAGCAGTTTTAAAGCCAGCTGAAGTAACTGTAGCACCAGTAACAGAATCAACGCCAGCAGTTTGGTATTTGAGCATACTATCAACTAAAACATTCAAAGCTTCAGCCCCAATGCCATTCGATTCTCTATGTTCAACTACTGAAATATCAGTAATTTCATCTTCAGTCACAGTAACATCTACTTTGATATCACCTTTAAATCCTGTGCCGACTGAAGAATAAGTACCAGGCGTCATTTTTGTTTCTGATTCAGTTGTTTCCGTCTGGTTTGCTGAGCAGCCTGACAATACCATGAACCCACAAATAAATAAAGCAAATAATCGTCTCATTTTTTTCATTCCCTCCTTAGTGAATAAATAGACTAATTTCATGCTAATAAAAAAATTTAATTTTGTCAATATTCTGAGTTTTGCATTCTACTCTATGTATAATAATGTTTTATAAACTTCAATGTTTTTTAAATCTTTCTTCGATAAGATTATTATGCGATTCAGGTATAATATGATATTGATGAGAAGTATTTTACATGGATAAAGTGTGTGTTTATAATTGAAACTGTAATGAGTTTCATTGTGCTTACCAATAACATTTACTTAAGTAAAGAAAGGTTAGGTGATCATCATGAAAAGAAAGTTACGGGTTAAATTTCTGGCAGGCTGTATTTTAATGATAGCGGGATGCTGTTTTCTTTTATCCCACTTTACGTTTTCTGATGAGAAAGGGTTTATCTCAAATACAAATTATACGATCAAGGCTTGTGAATACAGTATGCCGACAATTGTATTGGATGCCGGACATGGCGGTATGGATGCCGGAGGAGTCAGTATTTCAAATGTTTACGAAAAAGATATCACTTTGCCGATTGCTTTGATGATTGGAGATTATCTGACGGACTATGGATATCAAATCGTCTATACACGTGTGGATGATGAGATTGAATGGATCGGTGAAAGAGAAGAGCTGCAGAGAAGAATTGATTTAGCTGAACAGGAAGAAGCTGATTATTATATCTCCATTCATTTGAATGCCAGCAATGCTTATGATGATGGAGTTTATGGCTTTGAAATTTATTCGGATTTCAGAAATGAAGAAATCACTCAGCTGGCTTATGCAATTGAAAATGGCTTAAATGGTATAGGCTATACTATTGATCGCGGTGTGAAAAATACACAGGAAACTTATTCGCTGTATGTCATTGATCAAAATACAGTCCCTGCACTTTTGCTTGAATTAGGATTCATCAGTGACAGTGATGATTTTAATTACTTAAACAGTCAGGAAGGACAGACAAACATTGCGCAGGCAATTGCTCAAAGCATACATGCGCAGTTAGGTGAATAAAGGAGAAAAAATGAAATATAGAAAATTAGGCAATTCAGATTTAATGGTTTCTGAAATATGTATAGGATGCATGGGATTTGGTGATGCTCATAACGGCCAGCATACATGGACCTTGGATGAAGAACATTCCAGGGAAATTATTCAACGAGGATTAGAATTAGGCATCAACTTTTTTGATACAGCGATTGCTTATCAAAACGGAACAAGTGAACAATATTTGGGAAGAGCTATTCGTGATTTTGCCAAAAGAGATGAAGTGGTCATTGCCACAAAATTTCTGCCTCGTACGCAGGAAGAAATTGATGCCGGTATCAGCGGCCAGCAGCACATCGAGAATATGCTGAATAAAAGCTTAGAGCATTTAGGCATGGATTATGTAGATTTGTATATTTATCATATGTGGGATCATCGTACTCCGCTTTATGATATCATGGAAGGACTGAATCAGCAGGTTCAAGCAGGAAAAGTTCGATATATCGGTATTTCCAACTGCTTTGCTTATCAGCTGGCGCAAGCCAATGCTTTAGCTGAAAAATACGGCTTTGCGAAATTTATTTCTGTGCAGTCCCATTACAATCTGATATTCCGTGAAGAAGAACGAGAGATGGTTCAATTCTGTAAACAGGAAAATATTGCGATGACGCCATACAGCTCATTGGCCGGCGGACGTCTTTCCAAACGTCCTAATGAAACTTCCAAGCGTTTGATAGAAGATGATTATGCCAAATTGAAATATGACAGCACAGCTCAGCAAGATAGCTTGATCATTGAGCGAGTTATGCAGTTGGCAGATAAATATCATGTCAGCATGAGTGAGATTGCTTTGGCGTGGCTGTTAAAGAAAGTCTGCGCTCCGATTGTCGGTGCTACTAAGATCACACATGCAGAAACAGCAGCCCAGGCAGTTGAATTAGAGCTAACTCAGGAAGATATGACTTATTTGGAGGAACTCTATGTTCCGCATCGATTGGTCGGTGTCATGGCTCAGAATACAAAAGAAGATGCGGATAAAAAACATGTCTGGAATAAGTAAAAAGGCTCGAATCTGAGCCTTTTACTTTGTCATATAAGCAATTAATAATTGAATTGTAGCTTCCAATGCCTGCCAGTGAGTTCTTTCCATGCCATGAGAAGCATGAACACCTGGACCAATCAAAGCTCCCTTGATGTCATTGCCCCCATGCAGTGCAGCTCCGACATCAGAACCATAGAATGGATAAATATCAACGGCATAATTGAGTTTGGCTTTTTTCGCTAATTCAATCAATTCACCGACCATTTCATAATCATAAGGACCATTGCTGTCTTTCGCACAAATGCTGACATCATATTCCGTGCAGGCCAGATCTGTACCGATGCATCCCATATCACAGGCCAACAATTCACTGATATTCGGAATCTGAGAAGCCCCATGTCCGACTTCTTCATAAGTTGTGATGATGAAAACAACATTGCAGCTAGGTGTAATATTTTTTTCTTTTAATTCCTTTAATGCAGCAAAAAGACAGGCCACAGAAATTTTATCATCCAAGAATCTGCTTTTGATAAATCCGCTTGGCGTTACTTCTGTCTTTGGATCAATGGCAACAATATCCCCATTCATGATTCCCAGTTTTTCCGCATCTTCTTTTGTCTTGACGATTTCATCCAGACGAATCATCATATTGTCACAATCACGAGCCTTATCCTTCGCATCTTTGTAAACATGAGAAGAAGGACTGGTCGAAAGAATGGTACCGGTAATTACTTTTCCCTCTCGTGTCAGCACACGGCAATATTCGCCGTCCAATGTCGGAATCTGAGGACCGCCGATATTGGTAAATCTTAAAGTACCGTCACTGCTGATGGATCTGACCATCAATCCCAATGTATCTGTGTGGGCAGAAATTCCCACTGTTTTGTTTTGATTTACACCATTCACTTGAATATGTAAGTTTCCTTTTTGATTCAGATAAGTTTCATATCCCAATTCTTCTGCTTTTTCTTTTAAAAACTGAATGGCTTTTTTCGTATAACCGCTGGGAGAATCAATCGCCAGCAGTTCTTTGGCAAAAGCCCAGAATTCATTTTGATTCATGTTATTCTCCTTTTTCTATTGTGACACAGTCACAGCTATCAATTTCTTTTACTTTCACTTTGATTGTTTCATTCATGGAACTTGGGATATTCTTCCCAACATAATCCGCACGAATCGGCAGTTCCCGGTGTCCTCGATCAATCAAGACAGCCAGCTGCACTTCTTTGGGACGTCCATGATGCAAAATTCCTTCCAAAGCAGCACGAGCTGTTCTGCCTTTAAATAAAACATCATCAATGAGGATGACTTTTTTATCTGCGACTGAAAATGTCGGCTTCGGCAATGGCAATTTCTCATCAATATCATCCCGCCATGCATGAATATCCAAAGAGGCTACTTCTACTTTTTTGCCTTCTACTTTTTCAATAAAAGCAGCAATTCTTTCAGCCAAATAGACACCTCGTGTCTGTATTCCTACTAAAATGACATTATCAACACCTTTGTTGCGTTCAATAATTTCATGCGACATTCTTGTCAATGAGCGGCGCATGGCATCCGCATCCAAAACAATTTTTGATTCCATAAATTCACCTTCCAAGCAGTATTATTATACATGAAAAAAATTAATTTAAGCAATGATTTGGTCTTCTTTGAATCGTTTTATGATATATTTGACAGTCAATGGATGATTTTTTTGATACTCTTTGGAATCTAAGAGAACCGAAAAAGCACTTTCCACAAAATACTCACTGATATAACTCTCTTTTTCATAATGTTTGACAATTCGCTCATGAAGCGAAAGATCCATTTCTTTTTCTGCCAGCTGTGCAAAGGCTTTTTCTTTGGAAATCTGCTGATAGGAATCATAGACATGCAATACTTCATGAAGCAGGGTTTCCTGATGAAAGTTTTCATTGGAAAGATAAATGATGCTGGAAACACAGATGCCATCCTGATAATAGCTTTCGGTATAACCGCTGGTATGAATCGAATAATTTTCATTGAGCACTTTCTGATCAATCAAATGAATCTGTGTGACATATTTTTGAAGCATGATCGGTACAGGAATGGATTGATGAATATATTTATTTTTGATTTCTTCCTGAATCGAAGCATTCAGTGTTACTTTGACTCCTGCCAGAAAAAAAGATTCCTCTTGTGAGAAATGATAAGTCAAGATAAGAATAAGAAAGAATAAAAAGAGGAATCTGCGCATGATTTATTGTATGTGATAAAAAAGAGAATATGCGGGATTTAGAACTGAAATCAGTGATAAGAAGCATATGATTGCTCTCATTTTTTGAAAAATTCTTTTAAAGAGAACTTGATAAATCAATGATTCTCATGAATAATAAAAGCAGAAATACTTATAAGAGATGAATATAAACTGATTAAAAATGAAAGGAAAGAAGAATGATGAAATGGAAGAATGTTACGGATACTTTTTCAGAAAAACAAAGATATTATAAGGAAAAATATTTGGAAATTGATGAAGTATATGATGATGCACTTGAGGTCAGTGTGTTTTCTGCTGTGGATGGACCCTATGAAATTTATTTCAGTTACGATAAATTTTACGGAATTGTTTATGCAAAAGAAGAAAATGCTTTTGAAATTCGGGATAAGATGAAACGTGATCTGCAGAAAGAATATGAAAAAAATAAAAATGTAACGGATGAATTTATTGAAGAATTTTCAAAAAAGTATGATGTAAGTTTACCGATGGATCTCTTTTTTAATTTTGATTTTGACGCGTTTTTGGATGAATTGATGAAATTGGAATAGAAAGCAAAATGAAAGGAAAGGAGAAATTTAGTTATGATCACAATGGAAGAAGCTGAAAGAATAGATGGAAAATTTATGGATGCGTATGGAATGGAATATGACGATTGCATATCGGCTGCAGAAAAGATGTATGAGGCGTGGCAGGATTTATATGCGCTGATGGAGCGAGAAAATAATTATTCGAATGAACTGGGAAGTGATATTCTTGATTGGCAGATCGGAAACTGGGCCAATGATGCTGTGATGATGCTTCATAACGCCGAATTAAGTGAGAAATGCATTGAAGTCAACCGGCAGATCTTAACAATTGAATGGAGCAGAAGCAGACAATTATTTTATGAAAACGCAAAAAGAGATATTGCAGATGAGTACAATAATCTCGGAAATGCTGAGAAATGTTATCAACTGTATGAGGATTATCTGAAAGAAGATCCATTGTGGGGATGGGGCTGGATCGGCTGCTTTCGAAGACTGCATGACAATGGGGATGACAGGTATGAAAAAGTCTTAAACGAATTATTTGAGAAAGTAATATCAGGTGTGAGATTTCGTGATAAAAAGGATCTGCTTCGAGAACTTGGTGATGAGTATCAGGCATTGGGCAATTCAGAGCGATCAGAACTTTTATATAATTTTATCGATCATGAGAAAAAGATGAGACATGAAAGACTTCTTGCAAGTAAAGATTCTGAGAATGCAGTTGAACAAGCCATTGCAGAAATTACCTACATGAGTGATTCTTTTCCGAAAGAGGCTTTTGAAATAATAATAGCCAATGAAGAAAAAGCGAAGCCATATTTGCGAGAAGCATTGCAGAAAGCAATACAGGAACAAATGAATCTGGAAAGTGACTATCAGCTGCATTTTTATGCATTGTTTCTGTTGGGACAATTTCAGGACAAAGAATCATTTCAAATAATCACAGAACTTGTGTCTCTTTCATCAAAGGTGGTAGACTATCTGATCGGCGATACGATTACTTCAGGCTTGTCGGATATCTTGTACAATACCTATGACGGAAATATACATCATTTGAAGCAGATGATTGCGGATAAAGAAATCGATGAGTTTGTCAGGGCGGCAGTTTTGAGTGTGATGGGACAGCTGTATCTGGATGGGGAAGTTTCAATAACAGATTGGAAAGATTATCTTTCACAGATTATTCAAAACGCACAGGAATTTGACCATATTCATAATAAGACTGCGGAACTGATCTGCAGATGTCATTTTGTTGACATGCTGCCGAAGATTCGCTACATGCTTGATTATCATCTGATGGAAAAGGGATATTTAGGAAACTATGATGCTTGTGTAGATATGATGTTTGAATACAGCGAAGAACGAATCTGTGAAAAGCCAATGGATGCCGCTGAATATATTCAGTCATGGGACATGTTTGCAGATGATAAGGAAGAGAAATTGGATTTCGAAAAAATCATTGAGGCTATGATAGAAAACGAAGAGGTTCAAGAAAACAAGATTGGCAGAAATGATCCTTGTCCATGCGGAAGCGGAAGAAAATACAAACATTGCTGTTTGAGAAAACCCAAAGCGCCTATAGATAAGATTGAAGCTCCTGAAGAACGGCGCAAATGGCTGAAACGATATCCGGCTGTAGGTGTTGAGCGAAAACAGGGAAGGGTATATCTGGAAGATTACTATGATAAAGAAAGTATTGAGATAGATCAGCTGCTGTATCTTGGATTGATGAAACGTCCGAAATTAATCTGGAACCGAGATGAGCAAAAAGAAGATTGGCGTACAAAGGAATATCTCACTCTTGCGTTTCAAAAGACTGTCGAGATGACAAACCAAGAAAATACGATGACAATGGCAGAGTTTGATCAAAAGCACAGCATCCATTATCAATGTGAAGAATGGATCGAGAGACTTTTAGAATTGTTGAAAGATGATGATCGAAAGAAATACAATGAAGTGAAAGATTGGATAAAAACAATGAAGAAGTAAAAAATGCCGGAAAAATATTTCTGTGATTGATTCTATTGGATAAAATTGCGATAACTCGCATAAATTTTCAGCAAAAGAAGGAACTTGATTGGGAAATTAAAAGAAAAGTCTAAGTATGATAGATGTCCCGTATTACAACGATGATGGGGTGCTGATCATGAGCGTTTATGATTTTCTGCTGAATGAAAACAGTCTGGATTAATGATGAATAGGAAATATATCCTGTTGGAGAAAACTCATCTTTTGCAATTTGTCTAGCTACAATCATTCAAGTGATGAATTTGTTTTCAAAAATACATTCAGAATGAAGATATCCTCATATCAGAGTGATATCTTTTTTTCATGTTTCATTATTTTCTATTCCTTTGTCGAATCATCTTGACAAAAATGTACAAAAAGCATAAACTTGTTTAGTCGGATAATTGTTAGTCGGCTAATTAAATGGAGGGGGTGAGCGAATGAGGTATCATGAAATTATTCATGGTTTGGACAACTTCAATCATACACATGCAAAACAAATTCGCAAAATCACAGAGGATGAAGGCTTATTTTATGGGCAATTTCCGATTTTGGCTTGTTTGGTCAGAAATGGCAATTGTACGCAGAAAGAGATTGCCGATTATCTGCAGGTTTCTGCGCCGACCGTTGCGACAAGTGTGAAACGCTTGGAACGCAAAGGCTTGGTCGTAAAGAAAAGCTGTGATGAAGATATGCGCAGAACTATTATTCAGGTAACGGAAAAAGGAGAAAAGAGTGCAGAAAACTGTGCTCGCCGTTTTTTTGAATTTGATGATTGGCTGTTTTCATGTCTGAGTGAAGAAGAAAAACAATTATTTTATGATATGCTTATGCGCTTGAGCGAAAGGATGAAAGAGGTGAGAGAAGATGATTAAAACACTAAAGCCTTTATTAAAAGGATATGGGAAGTATGTTTTGGCCTGCATCGGATGTGTTGTGATCGAAGCTATACTTGAAATTTTAATGCCTTTTCTGATGTCTAGAATCGTGGATGTGGGGATTGCCAACCGTGATTTAGACTATGTGTTTAAAGTAGGCGGCATGATGCTGGTGATGGCACTGGTATCTTTATCAATGGGAGCTATGGCATCCCGTTTATCTGCAAAGGCCGGCATGGGATTTGGAGCGAATATTCGTAAAGCTCTGTTTGACAAAATTCAGATGTTTTCATTTGCCAATATTGACAAATTCTCTACTGCATCATTGATTACTCGTGCTACAACGGATACCAACAATGTGCAGAATATGTTTATGATGTTGAATAAAACAGCAATCAGAAGTCCGATGATGCTGATTGTTACGATGATCTTAGCAATGAATATCAATGCAGAACTTGTCATGATATTCTTCTTGGTCGTACCTATTTTAGGTATTTCACTTTATTTGATCATCAAGATTTCTTTTCCTATGTTTGAAAAGATGCTGAAGAAATATGATGCATTGAATGCTTCTATTCAAGAAAACTTAATTTCCATTCGTGTTGTCAAAGCATTTGTGCGCAGTGCTTATGAAAAACTGAAATTTAAGAAAAGCAATGATGAATTGATGGAAACAAGTATGAAGGCAGAAAGAGTCATTATTCTGAATATGCCTTTGATGCAGTTCTCCACTTATTTATGTATTATCTTAGTATTGTGGTTCGGCGGTGATTTAGTCATGGACGGAACAATGCTGGAAGGGGAATTGATGAGTTTCATCACTTATATTTCTCAGATCTTAATGGCATTGATGATGCTTTCTATGATCTTTGTCAATATCTTGATCTCCAGTGCTTCCTTTGAACGTATTGTTGAAGTATTGAATGAAGAAATTGATATTCAGAACAAAGAAAATGCTGTTACTGATGAAATCAAAGATGGTTCTATTGAATTCAAGGATGTCACCTTTGCTTATAAAAAAGGAACAGGTGAACCTGTATTAAGTCACATCAATTTAAGCATCAAGAGCGGAGAAACAATTGGGATCATCGGCGGTACTGGTTCTGCGAAGACAAGCTTGGTGCAGCTGATTCCGCGTCTGTATGATGTCAGCGAAGGAAGTGTGACCGTCGGAGGCAGAGATGTACGTGAATATGACATTGAAGTGCTGCGTGATGCTGTCGGTATGGTATTGCAGAAAAATGTCTTGTTCAGCGGTACAATTGAAGAAAACTTGCGATGGGGAAATAAAAATGCCACTCATGAAGAAATTGTGGAAGCCTGCAAACAGGCTTGTGCTCATGACTTTATCATGAGCTTCCCAAATCGCTATGATACTTGGCTGGAACAGGGCGGAAGCAATGTTTCCGGCGGTCAGAAACAGCGTTTGTGTATTGCCCGTGCTTTATTGAAGAAACCGAAGATCATTATTCTGGATGATTCTACAAGTGCAGTCGATATGGCAACGGATGCTTCGATTCGTGCAGCATTCCGCAGAGAATTGAAAGATACAACTACTTTGATCATTGCACAGCGTATTGCTTCCATTCAGGATTCTGATCGTATCATTGTCATGGATGACGGACAGATTGATGCAATCGGAACTCATGAAGAATTGCTGAAGACCAATGCAATTTATCAGGAAGTATATAATTCACAGATGAAAGGGGGAATCAGCGAATGAGAAATGATTTCAAACCACAAGATCCTGCCAGAACACTGATGCGTATTATTTCTTATATGGCCAGCAATAAGCTGCAGCTCATATTAGTTATCTTGCTTGTTTTAGTTTCCAGCGGGGCACAGGTCTTAGGAAATTATTTTGTTCGTCCGATTATCAATGAAGCCATTGTGCCGATGATCGGAACACCTGAGGAAGCCCGTGTTTATACAAACTTTATTGCGATGATCTTCCAGATGATCTTGATTTATGCTTCTGGGGTATTATCTACTTATTTCTACAAGCGTTTGATGGTCAAGATTTCCAATGGAGCTTTGAATAAGATTCGTGAAGACTTATTTAACAACATGCAGGATCTTCCAATCAAATTTTATGATACCAATCCTCACGGTGATTTGATGTCTCGTTTTACCAATGATGTCGATACGATCCGTGAAGCGATGAGTGAAGGATTTACAGCCTTGATTTCCTCTTTGGTCACTGTTGTCGGAACCATGGTCATGATGTTGGTCATTTCTGTCCGATTGACATTGTTTATCTTCTTTATGGCCATTATTATGATCCTAGTTGTTAAGACATTGGGAGGATTGTCACGCAAATACTTCAATCTTCGTCAGAAAGAAGTCGGCAACTGCAATGCTTACATCGAAGAAATGTTTGAAGGTGTCAAAGTTGTCAAAGTATTTAATCACGAAGAAGAAGTTATTGAGCGCTTTGATGAAATCAATGAAGAATTGCGTAAGGTTTCTACTGATGCCAATACATATGCATCCATTGTCATGCCGATCATGGGAAACCTGTACTATATTACTTATGCTGTTATTGCGGCATTCGGTGCCATCGAAGTTATCGGCGGACGCTTGGATATCGGTTCATTAGCCAGCTTCTTGCTTTACACACGAAGCTTCTCTCAGCCAATCGTCAATATGTCTCAGCAGATGAATGCCATTTTAGCTGCTTTGGCCGGTGCAGAACGTATCTTCCAGTTAATTGATGAACAGCCGGAAGTAGATAACGGTAAGGTCACATTGGTCAATGTCAAGGAAGTTGACGGCAAGCTTGTGGAATGTGAAGAACGCACACAGCGCTGGGCTTGGAAACACCCTCATGGCGACAGCTTTGAATTGGTTGAAATGAAGGGAGATGTTCGTTTCCACGATGTCAACTTCGGCTATGAAGAAAACCATCCGGTATTGAAGCACATCAACTTGTTTGCGAAGCCGGGACAGAAAATTGCCTTTGTCGGCAGTACAGGTGCCGGAAAGACAACAATCACCAATCTGATCAATCGTTTCTATGACATTAATTCCGGAAGCATTACTTATGATGGCATTGATATCAAATTGATCAAGAAAGATGATCTGAGACGTTCCTTGGCGATGGTATTGCAGGATACACACTTGTTTACTGCCAGTGTCATGGAAAACATTCGCTATGGAAAATTGGATGCAACGGATGAAGAAGTCATTGAAGCGGCAAAACTGGCCAATGCGCACCAGTTTATCAAGCACTTGCCTCAAGGCTATGATACGATCTTGACACAGGATGGAAGCAATCTGTCACAAGGACAAAGACAGCTTTTGGCGATTGCCAGGGCGGCTGTTGCTAATCCGCCTGTATTGATCCTGGATGAAGCAACTTCAAGTATTGATACGCGTACCGAAGCAATCATTCAGGATGGTATGGATCGTTTGATGGCCGGACGTACCGTATTTGTCATCGCTCACCGTTTGTCTACCGTTCGTAATTCCAATGCAATCATGGTACTGGAACATGGTGAAATCATTGAACGCGGGGATCACGATGAATTGATGGCTCAAAAAGGCAAATACTATCAGTTATGCACAGGAGCTGAAGAATTATCATAACAGGACGCAATGTCCTGTTTTTTTTATAAATAGACTTCTTGATATGAGAATGATATACTTTTGTTTAATTATAAGGAGGAAAAATGCATGGATTCAGTGATGATTCGTGATGTCAGATTGGAAGATGCCAAACGTTTAGCCGAGATTTATGCTTATTATGTCAAAAATACAGCGATTACTTTTGAATATGATTCACCTTCTGTCTCAGAATTTCAAAGCCGTATTCAGAAAATTACGCAGAAATATCCTTACTTGGTCATTGAAAAAGAGGGAATAGTTGTTGGTTATGCTTATGCCAATGCCTTTGTCGGAAGAGCAGCATATGACTGGTCTTGTGAATTGAGCGTATATTTGGATCCCTCTGTCAGAAAATGTGGATTCGGCAGAAAAATATATGAGGCTCTTGAAGAAAGATTGAAAGAAATGGGCATTGTAAATCTTTATGCCTGTATTGGCTATACGGATAAAGAAGATGAATATCTGACAAAAAACAGTGCTCAGTTTCATGAACATTTGGGGTTTGTGACTGTCGGAAGATTTCACCAATGCGGATATAAATTTGGGCGCTGGTATGACATGATCTGGATGGAAAAGATCATCGGTGAGCATTGTACACAGCAAAAAACAGTGCAGTTTCATGAACGTCAGGAATAATCACTGCGAGAAGTTCAGATATCTCTTTTTACCCGAAACTTGTTGAAGTAATGTGATATAAATAAGTTATTGTTGAACTTGTTTAAGTAATATGATATAAACAAGTTGAGGTGATGTTATGGATTATAACTTTGCAGATGATCTAAAAGCGATAAGAGAAATATTAGGTTATACTCAATGTGAAATGGCTGAACAATTAGGAGTAGAACAGGTAACTATTTCAAGAAATGAGCTTCGTAAAACTAAGCCTACGAATCAATTGCTGGAACGAGTATATAATTTCGCTTTTGATAAAAAAATACAATTAAACCGATTAAAGGAAATGTTATGGATAGAAAAGTTGCCTTCAAATCATAAATTATTGTTTCATGGAGCTAAAGGGATTATAGAAGGTCCTTTAAATGTACATGCAGGAAGAATAAATAATGATTTTGGACAAGGTTTTTATACCGGAGAAACATATGCTCAGGCGATATCATTTGTCTCTGGGTTTGAAGGTTCATCAGTTTATTATTTAGATTTTGATAATCAAAATCTAAAAAGTAAAGAATATTTTGTGGATCAAGAATGGATAATGACAATAGCATATTATCGAGGTGCTTTGGATAATTATAAGAATCATACAATTGTTCAAAATATAATAAAAAATACAAGGAATTGTGATTATATTATTGCACCAATAGCAGATAATCGAATGTTTAAAATTATTGATTCTTTTATTCAAGGAGAAATAACGGATGAACAATGTAAACATTGTCTAGCAGCTACAAATCTTGGAAAGCAGTATGTTTTTGTGAATGATTTGGCTGTTTCCCAATTAAAAATTGTAGAACGTGTGTATCTTGCAGATAATGAGAAGAACTATTATAAAGAGATTCGAAGTTCTGATTCTAAACTTGGTGAGGATAAAGTGAAATTGGCGAGAATACAATATAGAGGAAAAGGCAGATATATTGATGAGATTTTTGTTTAAAAGAATAAGGTGAAAATAATGAAAAAAATGGATAAAGATGGTTTGTTATTGTGTGATTTGCAAGGAAATGCTTTTGAACTTTCTATTGAACTAACATCAACGAGTTCTGAAATATTTATGCGAAGATTTATGAACAGTAAAGCGGCAAAAACAATAGATAATGAAAGTATTTTAGAGATGAATATTCAGCCAAAAGATATAATTAAACAAGTCGAAGAAGAATATAAAGAATCAAAATATGGATCAGTAAAATATACAAAAGATGAAATGTATTGGATAGGATATTTATATAGATATTTTTCATATACGTATGAATTATCGTCAACTAGAGTCTATAAAATTGTGAAGCCAAAAGAATTGAGAGGATTATTTTACCCATATCATACACTTAGTCCTGAACAAGCAATAGAACGTATATTAGAGGCAAAAGGTATGAAACTCAGCTTGGAAGATGAAATAGAAAGACAATTCGAAATCTATAAAAGAATAAGAGACAATCATTGACATTCAATCGAAATATAGTTGAAATCAAATGACATTTGCAATAAGCTGTTTTAGGTAATGCAATAAGGAAACGGCAGCATTGTCTTATTATATGGAGAATATGAATAATGAAAACAGATGTGATGAAATAAAGGTATTTTCATGGATTTTCACAAGGCATTTCTGTTTTCTAAAAAGGACTTTGATGTTATACTACCTGTCTTTGGAGGTTTACCTATAATTTCTAGTGAGAAAAGTTAATGAGCTACAATTTGTAGCTCATTATTTTTGAATATTGTTTTTGAGAGATTATTGCACTTTTTATAGGAAGCTTTGTTTTATCGGCGATCTTGTCCAATAATTTGTGTTTCGTTGCCATATTGATATATTTGTTTCCCACAATAACATATTTCAATTCTCGTATCATCTTATATATTTCCTGATAACTTTCTTCATCATTTAATTCGCGGATCTGAAGCAATCGTATGAGCAGTGCTGATAGATAACAGATCAGAAAATGTCCATAGATTGTTTCCTTTGTCTTCATGAAGACCGGCCGTGCATCAAGCTCACTTTTCATGATCCTGAATGTTTCTTCGATCCGCCATAGATTATGATATGTGTCATATATCTCCCTCTGATCTTTTGTTATCTCTGAGGTGACAAGAAGATTATATCCGCATAATTTCTTATCTTCATCCAACTTTTCTCGATTGATGCTTGCCTTCACTTTTGAACCATCCTTGCCCTTGAAGATAACGTATTTCGAACACTCACCATATTCTTCTCTTTTTGCCTTGGATAGACATAGCTCCTGTGCTTTGTTTTCTAATCTTTGGATCTCAAGCAATTGCTTCTTGGCCAAGGATGGATTATAGCTCACTACCCTTTTTTCCGTTACCTGAAATACAATCTTTTTCTCATCATCATCTATAAAGGAGTATGGAAAGGTGTCGATACATTCCTTGATCCTGTAGAGGACCTGCCCATCCTCATCCTTGACATCAATATAATCATTCTCAAGCAATATCCAAGTCTTTTCGGTCTCAGGAAGCTGCCTGCATGACTTGGAAAACAGATATCCATCATGATTTGATAGGGCCTCATATATATTCCTTGCACAATTCAGCCCTTTATCCGCTACCTGAACGATCTTTCCTTCAATTTCATTCTGCACCTTGAGATCGTTGATGACCTCTCGTATCTTTGGTTTCTCGCTCTCATTTCCCGGAAACAATTTCATCCCGATAGGTATCTGATCGGCATCAAGCAACAGGCCCATGCCCATGAGAGGTTCCTTCCTGTTTTCCTTGCTGGGCCCTTTTTTTCTGTCCTCATCTTCTTTATCTATCTCAAAGTAAAAGTTGGTGCAGTCAAAGTATTCAGTATGAGTATTGATGTCATATTTCTCCTTGGTAAGCTTGGTAAATATTTCGACCATCTTTTCATAGTTTTCGCCAAGATAAGCCAGACCTTCAAGGAGCTGATCATAAGAAAAAGAATATTGTGTATCGAGATAGGGGATGACCTCGAAATAGGTCTTATATTTACTGCAAGGTCGGATGCAGCGAGCAAAAATGAGAGCAGACAAGACATCAAAAAGTTTGAAATGAAAGCAGCGGGTCATATCATAAACATTCAGGATGGGTTCGACATCGAGTTTATTGAGAACGGCCTTCAATAAGAAATGACCGGCATGCTTATAAGGGGCGACATCAGAAATTTCTTTAGCGGCAAGAGAATTTTTTTCATAATTAAGACGCTTGACCTCTTCTTCGAGATAAGCGATGGGATCATCGATACCACGATCGATGAGAGATTGGCCCGTACCGAAAGAAGCAAAGGTTTCATGGACAGCACAGCCTCTATCGCTTTCATAAAAACTGTTAACGATGGAAAGATAGACCTTATTATTTTTACGATTTTTCTTCAAGAAAAAAGCCATAAGAAGCACCTCCGAAAATACTCACTATACTCACTATAATAATTATACAATAAAAAAAGAGTAAAAAAAAGATAAGAAAATAAAAAAATCCGATAAAATCGGGATAAAAGTGAGCTATAAAAAATATTAACTTCTGAAATTTCTAGTGAGAACTTCTAAAAACGGGATGAAAACAGATGTGATGAAATAAAGGTATTTTCATGGATTTTCACAAGGCATTTCTGTTTTCTAAAAAGGACTTTGATGTTATACTATAATCGTCAAAAAAGGTATATCAAGAAAAGGAGGATATTATGGAAGACGTGTTAAAAATCGTTACTGATACTTCGCTGACTTATCAGCAGCAATTATTGGCTTTGGCTCATGTAGCCGAAAATATGGATCATACTATTCCTTTGAGTGATGAATATGTTCAGGCAATGAAAGACAATATTATTTGTACATTGGGCGAAGGGAATTTACCTTATCGTCCTCGTTACATCATTCCTGACTATTCTATTTTAATGGAAAAAGGAAGTAAGTTTTTGGAATTGAATCCGCCGAAGGATTTATGGGAAGCATGCAATAGTTTATTGATCATGTATCGTCATGTGCCTTCTATTACATCTTTCCCTGTATATTTGGGTGATTTAGATAAATTATTGGAACCATTTGTTCAGCAAGTAAGCCGTGAAGAAGCAAAGAAATGCTTAGGTTTATTCTTATTGAATATTGACCGTACATTAACAGATTCGTTTGTACATGCAGATATCGGACCAAAGGATACATTGACAGGAAGATTGTTATTAGAATTAACGGAAGAAATGCAGTTGGCTATTCCGAACTTGTCATTGAAATATGATCCTGAACTGACAAGTCCTGAGTTTGCAGAATTATGCGCAAAATGTATGATGAAGACAGCGAAACCATCTTTTGCGAACCACAGAATGTTTGAAAGTGAATGGGGCAAGGATTATGCAATTGCCAGCTGCTACAATGGATTGACCTTGGGTGGCGGAGGATTTACACTGCACCGTTTAAGATTATATGAAATGTCTTTGAAGGCAAATTCTGTTGATCAGTTCTTGAATGAAACATTGCCTTATTATGAAAAATTAATGGCAGATGCCATGAATGATCGTATTAAGTTTATTGTAGAACAAAGTGCATTCTTTAAGTCTAACTTCTTAGCTACTGAAGGCTTTGTCAAAGTAGAAAACTTTACAGGAATGTTCGGTATGGTAGGTTTAGCTGAATGCTGCAACCACTTGCTGGGCATTGAAGATCCTGCCAAAGGATTCGGAAACAACAAAGAGGCAGATGAATTAGGGGTTCGCATCGTGAAACAGATGCAGGACTTTGTCAATAACTATACGGCTGATTACTGTGATGCTTGTGATCACCACTTCCGTCTGCACGCTCAAGTTGGTTTGGATAGTGACGGACGTGAAGACTCTCCAGGATGCCGTATTCCTATCGGGGTAGAACCACCAATGTTTGAACACATTGAACACTCTACTTTATTCCATAAATATTTCCCAACAGGTATCGGTGATATTTTCAATTTTGAAGAAACTTGGGAAAAGACACCAGGTGCTTTGGTGGATATTATTAAAGGAGCATTGGCGAACGGTATGCGTTACTTCTCCGGATATTTAGCAAACAATGATGTTGTTCGTGTTACCGGATATTTGGTGAAGAAGAGTGAATTGGCAAAATTGGATGCTCACCAGCAATCATTGAACCAGGTAAGTGTCAATGGCAAAGGGGCTCGTGACAATTCTGATGCATTAAGCAGACGTTTAGAAAGAGTCAATGAAAGCGCCCGTTAATCGCATTATTCCTTTTTCCAATGTAGATGGGCCTGGAAACCGTACTTCGATCTTTTTTCAGGGATGTCCCTTTCAGTGCTTGTATTGTCATAATCCTGAAACGATTCATGCCTGTATCCACTGCGGTGAATGTGTCAAAACTTGTCCGGTCAATGCCCTTGAAATGATAGATGGGAAGGTTGTTTGGCACAAAGATATCTGTGTGGACTGCGATACGTGTTTGAAGACATGCCAGCATTTATCCAGCCCGAAAGTGGAGATGAAGAGTGTTGAGGATCTGTTGGCGGTCATTCGCCCAATCAAGCCTTACATTCGCGGCATTACGGTCAGCGGCGGTGAATGCATGGTGCATGCGGACTTTCTTTTGGAGCTTTTCAAGGCAGTAAAACCAATGGGCTTAACTTGTCTGATTGATTCCAACGGTGCCTATGATTTTTCAAAGTATGAAGAATTGATGGAGGTATGTGATGGCGTGATGCTGGATGTGAAAGCCAGTGATCCGGCATTTCATCAGGAACTGGTGCATTTTGACAATGCGCCGGTCATAAAAAATCTGCATTATCTTTTGGAAAAAAATAAACTTCAGGAAATTCGTACGGTTTTATTACCGTTCCATGAGGAACAAAATGAGCGTACGGTGCGTTATGTTGCACAGACAATCAAAGATAAGGTTTTGTATAAATTACTGCGTTATCGTCCTTTCGGCGTTCGTGAAGAAGGTCTGGAAAAGATTGGCCGCAATATTACAACGCTGGAGCAGGCAGAAAAGATGCGGCAAATTGCTTTGGAATTAGGAGCAGAACAAACTGTTGTCATTTAGAGGTATTCGAAAGAATATCTCTTTTTTTGTGTAAGAAATGTTACAAATAGCATTTTTTATGAAACAAAAAAAGAATATTTTCTGTAAGCACGATTCTCATAAATGAAATGCTTAAATAGTGCGAGTTTAATTGACAAATGCGATGAAAGCGGTATAATTTGATTATAAAGGAAACTTTATAGAAACTTTTAGGAGGACAATCATGAAAAAAGTTTTAAAAATGGCGTTAGCCAGCTTAATGGCTGTGACAACTTTAACTGCTTGTTCACAACCAGCTGAGGAGGAAAATCCTGGTACTGAAACTCCAACTGAAGAAAAAATTTCAATTGGTTTCGTAACTGACATGGGCGGTATCAATGACCACTCATTTAATGAAACTAGCTACAAAGGTATTCAAGAATATGCTGCTGAAGCTGGATTGGTAGAAGGTACTGATTACAGTTACTTGCAGTCAGACAGTGAAACAGATTATATGCCTAACTTATCAACATATGCTGAAGAAGGCGTTGATTTGATCGCTGCTGCTGGTTTCTTATTTGCAGATGCTATTACTGAAGCTGCTCAGGCTTACCCTGATCAGAAAATGCTGATCATCGACGTTGATTCTTTGGATCCAGAAATGACTCCAAATGTACAGCAGGCTGTATTTGCTGAACACGAAGGTTCTTACTTAGTTGGTGTAGTTGCTGGTTTAAGAGCAAAGAATGAAGGTTATGATGCTGTAGGATTTGTTATGGGTCAAGAATCTGTAACAATGGAAAAATTCTGGGCTGGTTACCAACAAGGTGTTTGGTCAGTTTATCCAGAATGCCAGATCTATTATGACAATGCTAACAACTTTGCTGCACCTGAAGTAGGTAAGAGTTTAGCTGGTAAACAGTACAATTCTGGTGCTTATATCATCTTCCACGCAGCTGGTGCTACTGGTAATGGTGTTATTTCTGAAGCTCAGGAACGTGCAATGAATGGTGAAGATGTTTGGGTAATCGGTGTTGATACTGACCAATATGCTCAGGGTTATGTTGATGAAGCACAGACTAAATCAATTATTTTAACTTCAATGATGAAACGTGTTGATACTGCTTCTTACAATGCTGCTAAAGCTGTTGCTGACGGTACATTCGAAGGCGGAGTTGTACGTTATACATTAGCTGACAACGGTGTTGGTTTACCTGAAGAAAATCCAAATCTTACTGAAGAAGAATTAGCTGCTGTTGAAGAAGCTACTCAGAAGATTGTCAGCGGTGAAGTTGTTGTTTCTGAAACTGCTGTTAACAACGACTTAACAATCGGTGACTAATTCATAACAATTCTAGTTATGCAAAGGGATGACAGAAAATGTCATCCTTTTTTTTGGTCTATATTTTGATAGCGCTTTCAAAAAACGTTTGTTTTTTAAAAATTAATAGTATATGTGTTAATAAAATGTTATAATAATTGTATATTAGGAGGACAATTTGAATGGCATATGCAATTGAAATGCTCAACATTACCAAAGACTTCCCTGGTATTCGTGCTAATGACAATGTTACTTTGAAGATCAAAGAACAGACTGTTCATGCATTGTTAGGTGAAAACGGGGCCGGGAAATCGACGTTAATGTCTATTCTTTTTGGATTGTATCAGCCTACTTCCGGAACAATCAAAGTAAGAGGCAAGGAAGTTGTCATCTCTGACCCAAACATTGCGACAGAATTGGGGATTGGGATGGTGCATCAGCACTTTAAGCTGATTGACTGCTTCACTGTTACCGAAAATATTATTTTGGGACTTGAACCGAAGAAGTTTGGTATGATCGACATTAAGAAAGCGGCAGAAAGAGTAAAAGAATTAAGTGAATTATATGGTCTCAATGTAGACCCATATGCAAAGATTCAGGATATCTCCGTTGGGATGCAACAACGTGTGGAAATTCTGAAAATGCTTTATCGAAATGCAGAAATCTTAATTTTCGATGAACCAACAGCTGTATTGACTCCGCAGGAAATTCATGAATTGATGAATATTATGAGAGGATTGATCAAAGAGGGAAAAACGATTCTGTTGATTACTCATAAACTGAAGGAAATCAAAGAGGTTGCGGATGAATGTACTGTTCTTCGTAAGGGGAAATATATCGGTACAATCGATGTAAAGGAAACAGATGAAAAACAGATGGCTGAAATGATGGTCGGCCGTGAAGTTAGTTTCGCTGTTGAAAAAGGTGAATGTCATCCGGGTAAGCCTGTGCTTGAAATTAAAGATCTGACAGTCATGAATGTGAAGAAACTGCCGGCAGTGAAGAATCTGAATCTGACGGTACGCGCAGGGGAAATTGTCGGTCTTGCCGGTATTGACGGCAATGGTCAGACAGAGCTTGTTTATGCATTGACAGGTCTTGCCAAAGCGCATGGCGGTACGATCTTGCTGAAAGGGCAGGATATTACACACATGCCGATCAAGAAGAGATTGGATCTGGGCATGTCTCATGTGCCTGAAGACAGACATAAACATGGATTGGTGCTTGATTTCGCATTGAAGGATAATTTTATCATTCATTGCTATAATCGTCCGCCTTTCTCTGAACATGGTGTTTTAAAACCAAAGGCTATTGATGAATATGCTGATAAGCTGATTGAACAGTTCGACGTAAGAAGCGGGCAGGGGAAAGAAACGATTACCCGCAGTATGTCTGGGGGAAATCAGCAGAAAGCAATTATTGCTCGAGAAATTGATCGTTCTACGGACTTGCTGGTTGTTGTTCAGCCAACTCGTGGTTTGGACGTTGGAGCGATTGAATATATTCATACCCGTATTGTAGAAGAACGTGATAAAGGAAAAGCTATCTTGCTTGTTTCCTTTGAATTGGATGAAATTTTGAATTTGTCTGATCGTATTGCAGTTATTCATGACGGTGAAATTACTGGTCTTGTATGGCGCAAGGATACAGATGAAAATGAATTAGGTCTGATGATGGCTGGTTCATTGAAGAAAATGGAGGCTTTGTAATATGAAAAAACATAATCCATTGGTTATTTCGTTGATTGCAGTTGTTATCGGGCTGTTGTTTGCTTTTGGACTTGTAGCGATAACCGGGCGTAATCCATTTGATTTACTGACAGCGCTGGTTCGTTCCATGACAGGCTTTAATATGCAGAAGCCTGATGCCGGCATCAATCCGATGTTCGTGCTGAACTGGTTTAAATATTCAGTACCGATGATCTTGACAGGTTTATCTGTTGCTTTTGCCTATCGTACAGGTTTATTTAATATCGGCGGTGAAGGTCAGTTTATCGTCGGCGGTACAGCAGCTGCCTTTGTGGCATTATGCGTGGATCTTCCGCCAATCATTCACCCTATCGCTTGTTTATTAGCTGCAGCTGCTGCAGGAGCTGTTTGGGGATTCTTGCCTGGGTTATTGAAAGCATATCGCGGTATCAACGAAGTTGTTATCTGCATCATGCTGAACTATTCTGCGATGTATATCTGCAATATGCTGACACGCGGATTGCTGCCGATTGACCCAAATACCAATGCTCGTACTATTTCAATTCCAGATTCTGCCGTATTGAAACAGGTCACTACAGCTACCGCTTCTCAGTTCAACTGGGGCTTCTTGGCTGCAATCGTTGGATTAGTGATTTTCTGGTTTATCATTGAAAAAACAACGTTTGGTTTCAGTTTAAAAGCAACTGGTTTCAATAAAGAAGCTGCTCGCTTTGCTGGAATGAAGGTTGAAAGAAATATTATATTGTCTATGATGATTTCCGGTGCATTCTGCGGTGTTGCCGGTGCATTGTTAGTATTAGGTGAATACAAGTATGGACGTATTTATACAGGATTTGATAACTATGGCTTCGATGGAATTTCCATTGCGTTGGTCGGCGCAGCGAATGCAGTCGGTGTATTCTTTGCCGGTATGCTGTTCTCATTGCTGAAATCAGCTTCCGGAAACCTGCAGATTTTCCAAATTCCAAGTGAAATTGCAGAATTAGTACAAGCAATTATCATCTATCTGGTAGCTATTCAATATGCTATCATCCTTGTATTAGATAAAATTGACTTCAAAGGTTTCAAGAAGAAAAGGGAGCCAAAATCTATCGAAGGAGGTGACGCATAGTGGAACTGATTTATCAAATGTTTCCGATTGCCTTAATGTGTGCCACTCCTCTGATTTTAGGTGCATTAGGAGGCTTGTTCTCTGAACGCTCCGGTATTGTAAACATTGCTGTTGATGGTACAATGCAGATTGGCGGTTTCGTAGCTGCGGCAATTTTGATTGTATGTATGGATGCCGGTTTAGGCGGTGCATCCAAATGGATTGCTTTATTGGCAAGTATGATTGCTGGTGTTGTCTTTATTGCATTGCATGGGGTTGCTTCTATTCACTTCAAAGCGGATCAGACGATTTCCGGTACAGCCTTAAACGTATTGGCTGGCGGTTTGACCATCTACTTGTGTCAAGTATTCTACGGCACAAGACAGACGCCATTCTTTACTCCGGATGCTTCTTTCCAAAGAATGACTGTGCCGGTTTTAAGTGAAATTCCGGTTATTGGGCCAATGCTGTTTACAAATGTTTATTCTACGACTTATATAGCATTTGCTTTTATCTTGATTACTTGGTTTATCATGAAAAAGACACCATTTGGTCTGCGTCTTCGTTCTTGCGGTGAATTTCCTCAAGCGAGTGCTTCTATGGGGATCAATGTTGTCAAGATGCGCTGGATTGCTTTATGTATCTCTGGTGCATTAAGTGGTTTAGCAGGTGCAGTATTAGTATTGACAACTTCTAACTACTACTTTGTAAATAGTATCCATGGTTTAGGGTTCGTTGCAATTGCAACCTTGATCTTTGGACAATGGAATGCATTGGGTGTATTGGGTGCTGGCTTATTCTTCGGATTTGCTCAGACATTCGGATACTTCTCATCCTCTATCCCATTGTTCTCTGCTATGCCATCCGATTTCTTTACATTGTTCCCATATTTAGTCACAATCATTGCCCTGATTATCTTCAGCGGACGTTCTGTTGGACCAAAAGCCAGCGGAGAGATTTACGATTCGGGTAAACGATAAAAGATCTCATAGAACATTTACAAAAACAAATAGTAAAATAGACGGCATTCAATCGAATGTCGTCTTTTTGTAAATAATAACAGAGTGATTGATTTCCAGATTATTTCTTCTTACAATATATAAAAAGGGGATGTATATGAAGATTACTTACTGCAAAGCCGCAAGCAATGATATCGAATGCATTTATCAATTAAGCAAAAAACTGATTGATACCTATGAATCACTTGAATGCATTAACTACAATCAAGTTATGCAATGGGTAAGGCATAAAATAGAAACCTGCATTGATAAATATACAGTTATACTTGCTGATGGCAAGAAAGCCGGATATGTTCATTTTTATAGAAATGAAGAGGGTGAATATGAAATCGATGATTTATATATTTTCACAGAATTTCAAAACCAGGGAATTGGTTCGGCAGTGATTGAAAAGTGCTGTTCCTCTGTTCATCAGCCGATAATCCTGTATGTTTTTATTCAAAATCAGCGAGCCGTTTCTCTTTACCAAAGACATGACTTTGAAATCATAAAGACAGTGAATCAAAGCAGATATATTATGAAAGGAGGATGAAACTATGTTACATCGCTGCACAAGTAATTTTGATTTGGAGATATTATCAAAAGAAAACATGGAACAGATCCGCTTGATCAAGCGTGATGATATAAGCGAAGCCTTTGTCGATACGGCAGATACAATCATAGAACTTACTCAATATGGGCTTGAACATCATTGCAAAGGACATACGTATGTTATCAAAAAAGAAGATAAGTATATCGGATTCATTCTGCTTGGAGAAGCACTTAGATGGGAAAGTGATCCCCAAGAGATGAAAAATGTTCCGTTTTATCGTTTGATGGGCTTTGTGATTGATCAGCGTTATCGGAATAATGGAATCGGCGGTACCGTTTTAGAAAAAGTCATTGAACTGATCTATGAAGAATTCGGTGTTCGTCCGATTGCCTGTGGCGTACATAAAGATAACATTGCTGCAGAGCGTTTCTATCTTCGTCATGGCTTCAGAAAAACAGCTGTGATGGAAAAAGAAGATGTTTACTATTTGCGCTATCCGGATCGCAGCAATGACTTTCTTTGATGAAATTATTGATCAGAGCTGTTTTAAAAGAGGAATCAATGCTGATAAATGACTGATTTTGTAATCAGCTTTTGACTGATTGATGCCGAAACGGGTGTCTTTGATGGCACATACAAGCATATCGGCGTTTTTGCCGGCTTCGATGCCGCGGGCAGAATCTTCGATGACTATGCATTCATTGCTTCGGCAATGCAAGGCCTCAGCCGCAGTCAGATAGATTTCGGGGTGCGGCTTGGATTCTTTTAAGGACTCACCGCTGATCACAAAATCAAAGATGTTTTCTAACTGACATAAATGAATCATCTGCTGGATCATGGACATCGAAGAGGAAGAACAGACTGCTAAGTGATAGCCTTGTTCTTTTAAGCTATTTAAAACACTTTTTGTGTCTTCAAAGATGAGCTGATCATAAGGCAGATCTTGATTCTGAAAGGCAGTGATGGCCTTATGAAATACCTCATCACTGACATTGCATTTCAGTCTTAGCTGGTCATAGGTATAGTCCCAGGTAGAACCAATCATTTCAAAAAAGAATTCATCCTCTGCTTCTCCGCCTAAATTCTGAAGCATTATTTTCATTTCCTGCATGTAATAGCCTTCACTGTCTACCAGTACACCATCCATGTCAAATAAGATTGCTTTTATCATGAAAATATCCTCGCTTTATAAAAAATCGTCAATATTATATCATATAGGACTTGCCTTAACCAGCAGTTTATGATAATATATTAAAGCAGTAAAAAATAGGGGCATAGTACAAAGGTAGTATAACGGTCTCCAAAACCGCTGATACGGGTTCAATTCCTGTTGCCCCTGCCAGAAAAAAAATCAACTCTGAGTAATCAGAGTTTTTTTTATTTTTGAAGTGTTACATATATAATTTCCGGATCATTGAAAATACGCAATGGAAAGGCACTGTTGCCGATGCCGCGGCTGACAATCAATTGACTTTGATCTTGACGGTACAAGCCGCTGTCATATTGAGGGAATATTCCTTGATTCGGTGCGAATAATCCGCCGATGAGCGGTAATCGTACTTGCCCGCCATGGGCATGTCCGCTGAGGGTTATATCGATGTCGTATTGGCAGTAAATGTCAAAGAGTTCCGGACGATGTGAAATCAGAATCTGGAACATGGAGGAATCGCTGAGTGAAGAGAGCTGTTCCTTCATGACTTGTTCATTTGACTTTCTAGAAAAGGCTGGATCCAGTACTCCGATCAAAGCAATGGATTCTTGATTTCTTTGCAGAAGAATTTTTTCATTGCTTAATAAAACAGCTGGGCTTTGATCGATTCTTGAAAGAAACTCATTGATGTCAATTCTTGCTTCATGATTGCCCAATACCAAATAGACAGGGGCAATTTCACTGGCTTGTTCAATCAAAGACATGGCTGTATCGACATCTGTTCTTCGGGCATCCAGTGTATCGCCGCTGAAAACAATGATATCGGGCTGATGATTTTGAAGAGATTGAAGAATGCTTTGATGCTGATGGCCAAGATCCGTATTATGCAGATCGGAAATATGAGCAATCTGAAAATTCTGAAAGCTTTTCGGCAGTTTTGAACTATGCAGTGTAAGAAATGTTTCAGTTAATTTCTTATTTGCGTAAAGCCAATAAGCAAATAAAGCAATCAGAAACAATGAGATCCATTTATATTTTTTCATAGCGTTACTTTACCATACAAAACAGGTTCTGGCTACTTACAAAGTTGTAAGTCATTAAGATAAAAAGTTGTAAGTCATTAAGATAAAAAGTGTCAAGTGAAAAAAATAATGAGTATAATAGACAGTAAATTAGGGGGCATGAATATGAAACGTGAGAAATTTTCTTCTCGTCTGGGCTTTTTGCTCATTACAGCGGGGTGTGCGATTGGATTAGGAAATGTATGGCGCTTCCCGTTCATAACAGGTCAATACGGAGGGGCTGCCTTTGTATTGATTTACTTATTTTTCTTGCTGATCTTTGGTTTGCCGATCATGGTCATGGAACTTTCTGTCGGCCGTGCTTCTCAGCTTTCAGCCGTTCGTTCCTTTGATGCCTTAGAGCCAAAAGGAACCAAGTGGCATTGGACCAAATATTGTGCAATTATCGGAAACTATATGCTGATGATGTTTTATACGACTATCTGCGGCTGGATGTTAAACTATGTATTCAAGATGGCCTTGGGTCAGCTGAATGGACTGAATGCCGAACAAATCGGTCAGACATTTAATCATATGTTGGCTGATCCGATTCAGCAGGTAGGCTTTATGCTGGTTTCCTGTGCCATTGGCTTTATTGTCTGCAGCAAAGGTCTGCAGAAGGGGGTAGAAAAAGTATCCAAATTTATGATGGGTGCGTTATTTGCCGTCATGGGAATTCTTGTCATTCGTGCTGTGACTCTGCCCAATGCCATTGAAGGCTTGAAGTTTTATCTGATTCCTGATTTTCAGCGTATTTCAGAAGCCGGAATCGGCAATGCAGTCTTTGCAGCAATGAATCAATCCTTTTTCACACTTAGCTTAGGAATCGGTGCCATTGCGATTTTCGGCAGTTATATTGATAAGAAAAGACGTTTATTCTCAGAAGCCGTAAATATTACTATTTTAGATACTTTGGTGGCCTTTATTTCCGGATTGATCATTTTCCCGGCTTGTGCTGCCTTTGGCATTGCGGCTGATCAAGGACCTGGATTGATCTTTGTGACATTGCCGAATGTCTTTAATCAGATGCCACTAGGTTCTTTATGGGGAACATTGTTCTTTATCTTTATGTTCTTTGCGGCTTTGACTACGATCATTGCTGTATTTGAAAATATCATTGCTTTTGGTATGGATATGGGATTGAGCCGACAGAAAGCAGTCGCTGTCAATGCAGTGCTTGTTCCGCTGCTTTCCTTGCCATGTGCATTAGGTTTTAATGTATTGAGTTTTCTGCAGCCGTTAGGAGAGGCCAAAACAATTCAAGATCTGGAAGATTTTATTGTTTCCAGCAATTTATTGCCATTGGGTTCTATTTGTTATCTGATGTTCTGTACAAGCCGATATGGCTGGGGCTGGGACAATTTCATTGCCGAAGCCAATACAGGAGAAGGATGGCGCTTTCCGAAGGGAGTTCGCTTCTATGTCACCTGGATCTTGCCGATCATTGTCTTTGTTGTCTTTATTCAAGGATACAGCGGTTATTTCGGACAGCCATGGAATATTTTATTGCCATTGTGTTTATTGGCCTTGATCTTATCAATGCCGATTCACGCTTATTGGAAACATCGAAAACAATAAAAGTGTGTCTGAGACACACTTTTATTTATATTTGTCCTCCTGTGACACCATAGATGGAGCCGCTGACATAGCTGGCTTCTTCACTGGCCAGAAACAGGGCCACATTGGCAACTTCTTTTGGAGTACCGAAACGCTGGAATGGAATACCGCTGGCAATGCCGTCCTCATGAGCTTTTGCTGCTTCTTTGGACATATTCGGTACGTTCCAGATATTCGTACGGATAGCACCAGGGGCAATGGCGTTGACACGGATTCCTTTGTCCGCTAATTCAACGGCCCATACCTTTGTAAAGTTTTCAATGGCTGCCTTGGCTCCTGTGTACATGGAAAGATTGGCCGCCGGATGAGCTGCTCCGACACTGGACAAATTGATGATATTTCCTTTTGATTTGATCAATAACGGCAAAGCCTGAATGGTCATACCGACTACGGCTCTGACATCGAGATTGAATACATTGTCATAGTCAGCCAATGTCATATCGGTAATGGCCTGTACTGGACACCAGCCGGCATTATTGACCAGTATATCCAATTGTCCATGGAATTTTTCCTGAACAGTGTCGATGATCTTGGTGACGATTTCACTGTTTGTGATATCACCGACTACATAGCTGATCAATTCACTGCTTTGAGCTGTGTTCTTTAAAGCTTCTTCTTTTCTTCCGACAATGATGACATGAGCTCCTTCTTGGGCAAATTTTTGGCGATGCCTTTTCCGATGCCGGAACCTCCGCCGGTGACCACAGCCACTTTATTTTCTAATCGTTTGCTCATAGTTCACGCCTTCTTTATTCCTGACCATCTAAATCAATCTCATAAGAAGCATAGCTGGCCGTTAATTCAGGATTTGGTTCATAATAACGTTTGTTTTTATTGATCTTGGCAATGGCTTTCATTTCTTCTTCGGTTAATTCAAAATCAAAGATATCGGCATTTTCCTTGATGTGATCTTTGTTTTTGCTTCCCGGAATGACAATATTGCCGGAATCAATGTGCCATCTTAAGATAACTTGTGCAGATGTCTTGCCGTATTTTTCAGCCAATTCTTTGAAAATAGGTTCTTCAATCAATCCTTTATCACCATGTCCAAGTGGATACCATGCCTGAACTTTGATGTCATATTTATTAATAAGTTTTTTTAATTCATCCTGAGGATAATAAGGGTGAGCTTCGACCTGAATTACAGCAGGTGTAATTTCACAGATATCCAAAATATCCTGCAGAGGGCTTCCTTCAAAGTTAGATAAACCGATAGATCTTACTTTGCCTTCCTTGACCGCTTTTTCCATCATTTGATAGACATGCAGATAGTTTCCGGCTGGCTGGTGCAGCAGCAATAGGTCAATATATTCAACACCTAATCTTTCCAATGTCTTATCAATTGCATCATCTTGTTCATAAACCGTTGGCCATAATTTTGTTTCCACAAAGATTTCTTCTCTTGGAAGTCCGCTTCTTTTAATAGCTCTGCCGACAGCTTTTTCATTTAAGTAGGCATTAGCTGTATCAATCAGACGATAGCCGCAAGCCAAAGCATTTACTACTGCTTCTTCAGCGTCCTTTGGACTTAATAAGAATGTTCCTAATCCCATTTGGGGCATTTGATATTGACTGTTTAATGTGATCTTTTTCATATGTATTTCCTCCTTTTATATTTTCAGGGAATCTAACCATTCTATGATGTTCCCTTTTTGATCATAAATCATATTTGCAGCGCGAATCGGCAATCCAATCAGCACTTTGGCTTCAGGGACATAATCCTGCAGTTCCTTGTAAGTACCTCCATCCCCGCTTCCATCATGGGTATTGAACGGAATGATTGTCTTATGATGAAAATCATAAAAATCTAAAAACGTTTTGATAATCTGAAGGAAGGTATACCACCAGATAGGATAACCGATAAATATAAAATCATAATCTTGAATGCTTGGTAATGGATCTTTGATTGCTGGCCTATCATCCCGTTTCTTTTCCATATAAGCAATCTTTTCTATCTCTTTTTGATCCAAAGGATAGGGATGAAGAGGTTCTATCGGAATAAGATCTCCATCAACTAATTCACATAGTTCCTGGGCAAATTTCTTGGTTGTGTCTGTCAAAGAGAAATAGACAATAAGCCTTTTTTTCATTATCGTCACCTCCTAAAGCAGCGTTGCTTATTTGTTCTGAGTGCATTATAATATTGATGTCAATAAAGTGATACCACATCATTTTTTATATGAGACTTAAACCACATATTTTAAAAAAATGTGAAGGAAAGAAGTGATTTTTTGAAAACAGAAGATCTGCGCGTAAAGAAAACGAAGAAGATTTTAAAGGATACTTTTAAGGAACTATTTCTGGAAAAAGATTATGAGAAGATCCAGATCAAGGAATTATGTGAAAGAGCGATGATCAATCGCAGAACTTTTCATCTGCATTATAATACAATGGATGATTTATTAGCTGAAGTGTTGGATGAAATCGCTGATGATTTTTATGAAATGACCAAAGACTATGATCATTTTACGGATCCCAAACGAATTGTCAGAGATTATTTTGTTTTTACTCATAACAATCCTTTGTTTGAAAAAATTAATAATAATTTGGACTATAATTATATCCGAGAAATTATTAACGGCAAAGTCAGTCAGCGAGCTCAGCTGAATTTTCAGAGCATTGCTCATTGTGATATGTATGAAATGCGTATTTTAGCTACTTTTTTGAATGCGACCACAGTGAATATTTATCGTCAATGGTGTTTTGACGGAAAAAAAGCACCGATGGAAGAAGTCATTGAGATGACCGGCAAGCTTATTTTGAATGGTCTGCAGGAAGCGCTGAAATAAATGAGGAAACTATGCAGGGAAGTTATGAAAAAATAACGACAAGTGAGAATATGCCGGCGATGATCCGCTATGTTGATGCCTCTGCTTTGAAGGAATCTTCTTGGCAGCTGAATCAGGATATTCCGGCCCATTGGCATCGAAGCATTGAGATTTCTTTGGTCATGCAGGGAAGTGTAGAGCTATGGGTTCAAAAGCAAAGACAGATCATTCATGAAAATGAATTTATCTTTGTGAACAGCGGATTCATGCATCAGCTCAGTGCGGCAGAAAATACACTGCCAAGTGTATTGATTGTCATTATTTCTTATGAATTTATCAAAAAGATTGTGCCGAATATTGATGATCTTTTCTTTGATCTTTCTATCAGCCAGCAGGGAAAAGATCGGCTGTTGGCAATATATGAGGCATTCAGACAGTATTGTCAGGATTCCAAGCCTTATGATGAAATTGTGATTCATGGCTATTTATATGAAATCATCGGCATATTGATGAAATATTATTGTATTGGAAAACAGGAAAATGGATGGAATGTTCAGAAACAGAAATTGCATCCGCATAAAATATTGGGATATATTGAAGAACATTATAATGAAGAATTAAATTTAAATAAGATGGCAGCTATGTGCAATATGAGCAATGAATATTTCTGCCGTTTATTTTCTCAAAGATTTGGTGTCAGCTTTAAGTCTTATTTAGAGAATTATCGTTTGTATAAAGCTTATTCTGATATTATCAACACCAATCTTTCTATCCAGCAGATTGCATTGAAGCATGGCTTTTCTAATGTGAAATCATTGATCAGCCGGTTTAAGAAATTATATGGAACAACACCATATCAATACAGAAAAATCAATAAATGACAATTTTTCGGTTAATAAATGACAACTTTTGGCTATAGTTCGTGATATGATTATTGATGTAAGGGGCAATGCCCCTCTCTTTTAAGCAAGCAATGTAAGCGCTTTAAGAATAGTCATGAGTAAGGAGTGATTGTATGACTAGAAAGTATAGTTTGGATCTGTTAAAGAAACTGAAGGAAAGGGAAACGGTTGTTGATTATAAGGGAATGCCGCTGATCATGAAAAATCTTCCTGATTCTGATGTCAAGGGAGCAATGGATCCTCGTTTGTATGAAGATTCCAAGAAAATGCTGCGGACGCTGGCTTGGATGCCTTCCGGTATGATGAACATGGATATGTCCAGTGAAGACAGTCTGAAGCAATTAAGAGAAATGTTCAATGGGGTCAAGAGTGTACCAGTAGTTGAAAAGAATATTCATATCAAACAGATGAGTGTAACGGCCAAAGATGGCTATGAAATTCCGATCCGCATTTATCAAAGTGAAACGCCTTTGCCTCATTCTCCGATTTTGTATTATATTCATGGCGGAGGTTTCTTCGGCGGACACTTTGGGGTTGTGGAAGAAAGCATTAAATTAATTGTTGAGAAGAGTGATATTACTGCTGTCAGTGTAGAATATCGTTTGGCACCGGAAAATCCTTATCCGATTGGTCATGAAGATTGTTATAGCGTGCTGAAATGGATCTATGAGCATGCGGAAGAATATGGCTGTGATAAAGAAAAGATCTTTGTCGGAGGAGATAGTGCCGGCGGCAATTTAACGCAGTATTGTACAACTCGTGATTGGGAAGAAGGCAATCATCATGTCAAAGGACAATTGCTTTTATATCCAACTTTGAATATGGCAGGTGTGAAGGATGAATACTATGAGCCAAGCATGAATCAATTTGAAATGGCGCGCACTCAGAAACGCGGTCTGACAAAGATGCTGAAGATGTTTGCAGGAATGTCTCAGGGAATGGAAGGTATTCTGAAAACAAGTGATGTGAATAATGATTATTTGAATCCATATACAAGAGATCCAAAAAATAATCCGCCGACTTTCTTAACAGCCGGGGAACATGACTTCTTGAAGATTGAAACATTTGGTTATGGGGTAAAACTGCATAAGGCCGGTGTCGAAACCAAGGCCATTTGTTATAAAGGGTTTGGACATGCTTATTTTGATAATACAGGTGTTTATCCGCAGACAGAAGACTGCTGTGAAGAAATGGCTGCTTTTATCTTAGAACAAAGCAAGAAATTGGAGGAAAAGAAGCATGAATAAATTAGTCATGGATGTGGGCGGCAGTGCCATCAAGATTGCAGTGATGGATGATGAAGCCAATATTCTGGTACATGATGAAAGAACAACACCCATGGATTCACTGGAACATTTCTTGGATGTCATCTGTGAAGTCTATGAACAATATAAAGATCAAGTCGATGGTATTGCTCTTTCTATGCCAGGCAATATTGACAGTGAAACCGGACAGATCTATTCTCCGGGAGCCTTGACTTACAATGCCAATGTGAACATTATTGAAAAGCTGCATCAGCGCATCCATGTGCGCATTGCCGTCGAAAATGACGGGAAGAGTGCAGCCTTAGCAGAAGTATGGAAAGGAAAGCTCAAAGACTGCAAGGATGGTGTTGTGATGATTTTGGGTACCGGAATCGGCGGAGGCATTGTCATCAATCGCAAGGTCATCAAAGGCAATCACTTTTTTGCCGGAGAACTGTCATTTTTAAGTGTCAATGCCAAAATGAATGGCTTCCGTGATGTCTTTGCCATGCATGGCAGCACAACTGCTTTGATCATGAATGTTGCTCAGAAGAAAAATGTTTCACCGGAAACTTTGAACGGCATCAAAATCTTTGAAATGATTCACCAGAAAGATCCGATTGCCTGTGCTTGCTTAGAAGAACTTTGCGATGTATTGGCGGCTCAGATTTATAATCTGCAGTGTTTATTGGATCCGGATAAGATTCTGTTGGGCGGAGGGATTTCCAAACAGCCGATCTTATTGGAAACAGTACAGAAGAAATTGGAAGAAATTTATGCCAAGCTGCCGATTGCCATTCCTCATGCTCAGGTGGATACTTGTGAATACTACAATGATTCCAATCTGATTGGTGCTTTGTATCATTTCCAGCAGCAATTCCATTCATAAACTTTAAATTCAACCCAGCCTGTGCTGGGTTTTATTCACCAAAAGAATTCATTGAGATAATGCATACGAATTGTTATAATTTGAATAGGAGAAAATTATGAACGAAATCGATGAATTACTGAAAAACTTAAAGAAAAATCCTTCATCAAGAAGAATTAAGGTCGATGCACAAACCTATTTAGATTCTTTGAAGGAAGGAAAAAGCAGTGAAGAAGCTTCTTTGGATGCGACCATAACGGCCCTCAACAAGGAAATTGAAAAGGATTTTGGCATTCAGGCACCAACTCATGTGTCTGACTTTTCTAAATTAGCTCAATTTGAAGGCATCCATGAAGTAATCAAACAAAAGATATTTGGTCAGGAAGCTTATATTGATCAGCTGATGGCTGCTCTCAAACGTCCTTTTGTCATGGGCAGTGAAGAAAATGTCTTAAATAAAATATTGATCTGCGGAGATAAGGGAAGCGGACGTCACAGTGTCCTTTCTCAAAGCATCGATATGCTTTATCAGAAAAAAGTATTCCAGACAAATCAAATCAGTGTTTTGGATTGTTCCTTGTATCAAAGCAGTGAAGATGAGAAATTATTGATTCAGGATTTATACATGGCGATATCCAGTGCCTCTTCTGTCTTGCTTTTTGATCATCTGGATCAGCTTTATCATGGCTTTATTCCATATATTACAGAATTGACAGCCGAAGGAACCTTAACATTAAAGAAGCGTTACGGCATTCAGAATCATCAATTGGTAGAAGCTAATACAACATTATTGACGCAGGCGATTGCCAAATTGGAAATCAAAAAGAAGTATCTGATCTTCATGTCAGAAAAGAGTGTATCTGAAATTACGTCTTTATTCGGCAATGCGTTTATCCAGAATATCCAAGATGCAGTGACCAGTGAAAAACTCAGTGAAGAAGCTTGCCGAATGATCTTGGAAAAGTATCTGCAGGCATTGATCAAAAAATGTAAGAAGCAGTTAAATTATGAAGTAACTCTTCAAGATTCTTTAAAACAATATATGATTCAGCACCGAGATATACATACGGGAGCCTATTCCTTGGAAAAACAGGTCAATGATTTGTATACAGCCTTAGCTTCACATAAACTGAATCATGAGTTCAAAGAATTAAAGATTGAATTAAGTGCCAAAGATCAGATTTATCTGACTATGAATGAGGTCAAACAGCCTTTATCAGCGATTGTTTCTACTTTGGCTCAAGATGAAATCGCTGATGTCAAAAAAGGGCTTTCTGAAATTGTCGGCTTACAAGAAGTCAAACAATACATTGAAACACTAGAAGCCAATGTCAAGATGCAGCAGCTGCGTGCAGCCTCCGGTTTAAAGAGCACAGGTGTTTCTATGCATATGATCTTTACCGGCAATCCAGGCACCGGAAAAACAACGATTGCTCGCTTGATTGCCCGCTATTTAAAAGCATTGGGTGTTTTATCTTCCGGACAGCTCATCGAAGTAACACGAGCAGATCTGGTAGGCAAATATGTCGGCCATACTGCACCTTTGACCAACAATATGATCAAATCAGCCTTAGGCGGTGTATTATTTATTGATGAAGCCTATGCTTTATATCGCGGCAAAGATGACAGTTTTGGCTTAGAAGCCATTGATACCTTAGTCAAAGGAATGGAAGACAACAAAGATAATTTGGTTGTTATCTTGGCCGGTTACACCAAAGAAATGAATGATTTCTTGGAAGCTAATTCCGGACTGCGTTCTCGTTTTCCGAATATGATCGAATTCAAGGATTACACAGCAGAAGAAATGCTGGCAATTACCAAAAAGATTGCGGAAAGCAAAGACTATCATCTGCATGCCTCTTGTGATGAAAAACTATTGGCTTATTATGCAGATAAACAACTGCATGAGGCAAAAACAAGCGGCAATGGACGTCTTGCCCGCAATAAAGTGGAAGAAGCAATCCTGAATCAGGCCAGAAGATGTCTGCAGGATCCAGCACTTTCTATCGATGAATTAAGAATTGAAGACTTTGATTTAACCAAATAAAAAGGCATTTGCCCAAGTCATCTGTATGACATGGCATCAATGCCTTTTTTATTCCTTGCAGGCTTTAGTCGGATAAATAATATGAATTTATTTTAGAATCCTCCAGAATTAAATCAATTCCTTCTTTATCGGCTTGAATTGCAAAATCCAAAGAATGACGGATACATATTTTTTTGCCTATTTCTCGATCGACTAATAGGAAATCAAAATATAGATGCAGAATTTCGGAATCTGAGTTATCGGCAATGCAGAATTGTTCCGCCGGCCAATAATCATCTGTAACCGGAGTTTCAACCCATACACCGGTTGTGGTAATATTCTCTGGATTATGGCCGTCAGATATAAATGTAAAGCCATCGCCTATGTACTGCAGCAAAACATTGTAGGTAACCGGAACCCAGTCATCATTGACCTGTATTTCTTGTTGGAGAGTCAGCTGATACCATCCATGCAGATCATTGCGTGTTTCATCTTTGTCAGCCATATAAAGACTGATGGCTTGCAGGGAGATATCCATCTCATCCTCTTTTGGTGTACTGCAGGAACTAGTGAACAGAAGAAGCAGCAGGACACTTTTTAAAAGTTTGGATTGAGGCATATGATTTCCTCCTGGTATGTTTGAAAAAACTAATCATGGATTTCTATTATATGGATCATTTCTTCATTTTCATTCGTATCACGCACTAAGATTTTGGTTTCATCCACAACTTGAGCTGAAGTACTGTCAGCATTTAATTCTATCGGAGCTGCATAAATATTTCCATCTTTGATATAGAAATAGTAAAACTCCGGATAAATATCGGAATTATTGGAATTTCTGTAAATAAGGCCATTTTTGGCAGCTCCTATGCAGTAGAGATTTTCCATATTTATGACTTCGGGAATCAGACTGTTCTCGAACATTTCTTCTATTTCAAATTGAGTATAATCTTTACCATCGAAATAATACATATCTGGAAGAGTTGAAGTATAGTCTATCGGTAATTCAGCAGATTGATTGTAATAAACAGCTTTCCCTCTCTCTTTTACAATGGTGTAGTTAGGTGCTGAACCTTTTTCAAAGAAAATCTCTTCGATGATTTCATCAAATTCATGAAACATATTCACATTGCCATCCGCATCTACTTCTAAAATAGCGACATTTTCTATAGAACGCTCATTATCTGTGATATCATTTAAAACATCTCCTACTGATATATAAATCTTATCTTTGACAACCTTGCATGAAGGGGCAAAACTCATAAGCCGGCTCTTACATGTGGCAATAAGATTGGATCGATTCCCCTTATCCACATATATTTGATAAGTATGATCAAAGCTGTTTGTAACATTGCGAATAAAATAAAGATATAAGCTATTGTTTAACTGAAATAGATCCGTAACGTTTTCAGTATCTGCATCAAAGGAAATATTGGTGATTTTTTCAGCACTCATATCATCCAATGATACAAGATACATTCCTCTATTTACGTAACAGCCATTTTGGCTGAATAAATCAATGTTCTCCTCTTGTGATACATACATCTTATTTTGATAAGCGTCATGCCACTTGACATGAAAGCCAATACCATCAGTTAATTCCGGAATAATTTCGCTTCGTTTGTAGCTTTGAATAGTGTAATCAACTGAGGTAAGAACATCTCTTGGTTTTCATAGTTCGGCGCAGGCGATTCTGGTTCATTCTTGGATTCATTTTCTTTTGTTTCCTGTTCAGTTTCGATTGGCTCTTGCTGCTGGTTTTCTTCAGTTGTTTCTGAAGTCGGTGTGATTGAACAGGCAGTCAGCATCAAAACAAGAATACTGATAAATAATGATTTCATAAGGTTCCCTCTAATCATGAATGTTCTTCTTAATTTTATTGTAATGGATTTCATTGATTACAACAATGATTTTATAAGAATAATTTTATAAAAATACGCATTTTTTCAGCTTAAAATAGAAAGAAGAATTATATTTCTTTATTAACCTGTATTTTCATCAATTCATCATATGAGCCGACAAATGAAATCGTCCCTTGCTTCATGACAATGATTTGATCATACTTTTTCATATCCTCAGCATCTAAGACATGTGCCACACGAATCAAGATATCACAATTCAATGACAATATTTCATTTTCTGCAATTCTTGCTGTTTGCATATCTAATGCAGAAGTTACTTCATCAAACATACATATATTCTTGTTATCTGCCAGTGCTCGGCAAAGAGCTATTCTTTGCTGCTCACCTCCTGAAATTTTCAATTTTTCAGTATCTATTATGGTGTCTAACTTATCCTGCTGTTTATCTATCAATTGATCCAGATGTAATTTTGCAATTACTTTCGCTATTTTAGTTTTGCTGATATTACGATATAAGCTGACGTTTTCATAAATGCTCTTTTTGAAAAGATGAGGGAATTGTTCTATATACGTAATATAAGTACTTAATAGAGGTTTATCTAAAATTCTGACATCTGTATTATTTATTAAAATTTGTCCTTGATAATCAGGATAATAATTAAAAATTAATTTTAATAAAGAACTTTTTCCGCTTCCTGTCTTACCAAGTATGAGATATTTTTTGTCCTTTTCTAAAGTTAAATTAATATTATTCAGAATCGTTTGATTATTAACGATAAACTTGACATTATCAAATTTTATGTCATTGATAGGTGTACTTATTTTATTTTTATGATAGACCACATTATTAACTGTATTGTTGATTTCTTTTAGAATTAAATCATATAGAGCTTTGCCGCCTATCATTTTAGATATATTTCTTGTAATGCTGTTGATAGGAGAAACCAAGGTATTAGTTAATTGCACAATTGCAATCATGTTGCCATAGCTTATATCTCCCTGCATGACAAAATAAGAACCTACCAAAAAACCTATACTGCCAACAGTAGTAATAAAGAAATGACTGATTTCCATAAAGAGATAGTTCACATTTTCAAATTTCATAAAGCTTTTTGTCAAATCATCATTGATATAAGTATTTTCTGACTGACAATATTCTTCAATGTTATAGTCTTTTATAATATTAAAACCGCTGAAATCATCTTTTATTTTATTGGTCATTATTGAATTTTTTAATGATAAATCTAATTGCAATTTTTGAATATGTTTTTTTGCAAAGATTGGTATGAGAATGATAAAAAATGTCAAAATATACAAAATGAAAGTAATGAACACATTTATTTTAAGCAATAAATACGAAGAAAAAATAAAGGAAATAATATCTGTAATGAAATCAATCTTATTTGAAAAGTAAAACTCTTTAACTTGGCTGATATCATTATTTATTCTTGACATAATAAGTGATACATCCTCTATATTTCGTTTTTTGTATTGACTGACTAAATAATCATTTCTTAATTTTTCGGATGCTTTGTTGACATAAATAACTTTCAGATAATTGGATAATAAGCTGAAGCACCTTGTTATGAAAATATAGAATATAAACATTATTGCAAGTGCATAAAAGGATCGGAAGTTATGGTTAAGAATATTATCGACTACATTTTCCATTACTTTGGCAAAATATACCCACAGCAAAGTAGAGAAAACACCGCATAAAATGGCTGAAATCTGTATAATTAATATTTTATATTTTTTCATTTTTACCCAATATATAATAATATTCTCTCGTAGCAGTGTTTTAGTAACTCGCAGTATGTATCTTCTTTATAAAATGAATTATATTTGATATATGAATGTAGTCTACATCCTCCACCACAATAGTATTTAAATTCACATTCATTGCATTTTTCAAAATCATCCACATTCAAATTTGAAAAAAATTGAACATCGTTTTGTGTATTATGAAAGTGGTTATCTGCAAATTTTCCAATTTTAAAATTATCTTGAATTACTTCTGAACAAGGAAATAAACTTCCATCAGAGTAGATTGATCCATAATTTCTTCCAATATTGCAGCATATTTTCTTTCTTGAGTTATGTAAATCAGAAATTATACTTTCGATAAAGTTAATTTTAATTTTGTCTTGTAAGCCATTGAAATACCTATCTATTAATCTGTCAAAGAAACCAATTAATTCGTCTTCTGACAAATAAAGTAAATCTGTATTATCTTTTGCAGTTCCATATTGCTCTAATAGAGGCATATGAATCGATGTTGCTTTATTTTCAATAGCAATATTAAGGATATTATCAAAGCTATTAATGTTAACTTTACTTGGCATGAAACTAATATCATAGGGGATTCCATAATTTGATAATTGTTTTATTCCTTCAATTACTTTATTGAACTGCCCACCTTTTCTTATAAGACCAAAAGTTTCATTATCTCCATCTAGGCTGACTTGTAATACGGCATTGTATTTTTTAAATAATTCGCATAAATCATGAGTGATTAAACTTCCATTAGTAAGTAAAGCAAATTTAATTCCTCTTTCTTTACATGCATTGAAATATTTTTCTAGATTCTGAACAATTAAGGGTTCTCCACCGGTAAAAGTTATAAATTTTCCATTATGTCTTGTGAAATCGTCTAAAAAAGGCAAAAACTGATTTTCAAAATCCAAATTCTCACCTTTATTATTTGAACAACTATAAAAACAATGCTTACATTGAAAGTTACATGCGCTAGTTAAAAAAACAGTAGCAACGTTGATTTCTTCATTGGAATTAGTTTCAGATTGATTTGATGAAAAAAGTACCGTTTCGATATATTTTTCGAATTCTACTATTTCACTATTTGTTAATCCAAAATTATTCTGTTTGAGTAGCATATCGGCTCTATTATTTTTGATATATTTATAAATTTCATATCCTTCCAAAGTTAGAGATACCCAAGATGGGAGATTTGGGTTAAGTAAAACTACTTTCTCGTTCGAGATATATTCTTTTATGTAATTGTAGTTCTTCATAATTTCCTCCTAAATGTTAATCAAACCGCTATTTTTTAGTGATTATATATTTTGAAATAATCTATTAGTGAACAAAAAATGCACAATGTACAAGATTAGCACATGAAGTTGTTAAACCATTCTTATTCTGTGAACTTCTTCTAATTAATTTTGACATAGGATCCTCCTTATCTATAGCGGTTTGATTATTCTTGCACCATTTTACAGAAATGATGCAAGAAAACAATTTTGATAAAAAAACTTCATTTTTTTCAGGTTTTCACTATCATCTATATTTATTGTAAACTGTGTATTTGAGAAAAAAACTGCCTAGTTTTGAATTGCTTTAATTTACATATTTTCTACAAAAATGATTACTTAAAAATAAATATTGAAGAAAAATTAGAAATATCCATAGTAATTTTTATCATTTTAGATAATTTAACAAAATTGCACAACTGAAAAAACTGCAGTTTTTTAGCATCTGCTTTATCTAAAGTTTGATAATGCAATTGCAAATGATTATAATAAAAGTAATCATTATATGAGGAGGATAAAATATGAAAAAATTTATTGTTTTACTATTTGCTGGTTGTCTTTTAGTTACAGCGTATGTACCTACTTATGCGAATGAAAATGACCCTATTGATGCTTGTGCATATTTATTGGATGAAAATGGTCAGCCAAAAGATATTGAAGAATATGAGGAATGTATCGAATCATTAGATTTATCTATTAACCCAAATGAATTTGAATGGCCTGATTTTAAAGGTTAATCTTAAATAGGATTGTTTATGGAAGTATATCAAAATAAAAATCAATCAATTTATCGTTCCCTAATCAAAGAAATTAAAAAGAAGAATAAATATACGAATCTCTATTTAGCAACCTTATGTGATTTGTCGGAAGCATATATTTCTGATTTCATTCGCGGAAACAGAGAATTAAACTTAAAAGCCATAAATAAAATCTTAAATGACTGTGACATTAGGTTTGATAATTCCAATGAGACTTATTATAATGCTCAAAAAGATTTTTTTGAAATTTTTGACTGTTTTTTGAGTAAGGATGAATCTTTTTCTAAGAAAATGCGAGTGTTTTTGAATAATGAACAATACCATTATTCTTATGGATACTATTACTATCATTTAGCACAAATATTAGAAATAATAATCATAACAGAGGACTACGAACGATTAAATTTTGAATTTGATTTGCTTTTGGCTTCTAATCAGTATTTTTCTGATGAAGAAAATCAAGTAATTAAAACACTCCTTTCTTTTGCTTCATATTGTATACCTGAAAACAAATTTAAGAGTTATCGCTTTATTTTTACCTCATTTACTTCTCAGAATAATATATTTTTTCGTCAACAAAATGGATGTGAAGGATTATATTATTATTTGATGGCTTTAGAAAGTTATAAGAGAAATAATTTAAAGGAAGCCATTGAACAATGTACACGAGCTGTAAAGTATTATATGCTTGGCGGATATTTGATTCGTGTGCTGGAATGCGAGGTTTGTTTAGCGAACTATTATCTTTTGGATAAAGACTATGAAATTGCATATCGATTATATGAATCTACGATTTATATGTGCAAGCAATTAACAAAGAAAACAAATTTGGCATTAAAATGCAAGGTAAATATTTCTTATATTGATTTAATCACAAATCAGCCGCAGAAATGTATTGATATTCTAACTGAGATTATTGATGAGAAAAATCCCAATAGCTTAATTTATTTATGTTTTGCTTATTATTTTATAAATGACGTGAATAATTCCAGATCAATTAGTAGAAGGATTAATGTCAAGCAATGCAATAAGTTACAAAAAATAGAAATTGATTTGATTCAAAAAATACAAGACGATGTGTCTAGTGAAGAGATGATGCAATGGTATATGGGATTAGAAAAGGGCATAGATGATATGATTCTTATATTGAAGGTATTGGTTCATTATTGTGAAAATAAAGGATATAAGGATGCATGCATTTATTTTCAAAAGGAATTGTTAAACAATTAGGAAATATGAAAAGGAAAGAATGAGGTGAAATCATGAGAAAAAGTAGGATAGGTTTATTGGTGCTGCTGATGGGAGTTTCTTTGACTGGCTGTTCTTCATTGGAAAGTAAGCTGACCTCCAAGAATTGGGCAGAGACAGAAGAAAATGTATGGCAATTAGAAACAGAGGAAGCGCAATATGTTTTGAATCTTGATGAACATACTTTTTCTTATGTTGATAAAGACTATGCGCATTATGGTCATCCAGAGGGAATTTATGAAGATGAACCTTATACAGAGTTTATTGTGAATTTTGAACAAAAAACAGTTGTCAGAAAAAAGAATCGCAGTTTATATACATATCATACTTTATATGAGGGTGAATTAGCGTTTATTATAAGCAATACTCATGCCGAGAATGAGGAACGAGCTCCTGAAGGTTATTCCGATCTGATATTTGTCTGTGAATATCATTATGATACAAAGGAATTTGGCTTATTAGAAGATTCAGATGAACAGATGAGATGTGAAAGACCAAGGGAACTGGAAGAAGCTTATACTGTATTTGAAGAAATTGTTATCAATGAACTGGGTGTCAGTGAAGAGGAACTTTGTTCATAGAATAAATACGATTTTTTGACATTTTACAGATTTTGACCAATTACATCATTTTCTATTTGCGCTACAATAGGTACCTAAAGAGGTGTAGTATGAAAATAGGTGTTATTGATGTTGGAGGCGGTATGCGCGGTGTGTATGCTGCCGGAGTATTTGATTATTGTCTCGATCATGACATTGATTTTGATTGTGCAATCGGTGTATCTGCCGGCGGAGCGAATGTATTGAGCTATACAGCTAAACAGAAGAAAAGAAATTATGAGTTTTACTGTGAATATTCTTTTCGCAAAGAATATATGGGAATTGAGAATTTCTTAAAGAACAGAAATTTTGTGAATCTGGATTATATTTACAGTACTTTGAGCAATTCTGATGGAGAAAATCCACTGGATTATAAAACATTGTCGTAAAATAAGATGGAATGGTATATTGTTGCGACAAATGCAGTGAGCGGAGAAGCTGTTTATTTTGATAAGAAGGATGCGGCATTGGATAACTATGATATTGTAAAGGCTTCTTCTTGTATTCCTTTTATCTGCAAGCCATATGAAATCAATCATACTTTGTATTTTGACGGCGGATTAAGTGATCCGATTCCGTATAAAAAGGCTTTTGAAAAGGGATGTGATGCAGTAGTGGTCATCTTGACACGTCCGGTGGATGTTCCGCGTGTTGCGAAAAAGGATGAGCTTTTGGCTTCCTTGATCAAAAAGGATTATCCGCTTGCCTCAGAAGGCTTGAGACAGCGAGCAGAGCGATACAATCAATGTGTAGATGAACTCAAAGAGCTTGAAAAACAAAAAAAGGCTTTGATTATTGCTCCAGATGATACTTGCGGTGTTGATACTTTAAAAAAAGATCGTCAGGCATTGCATGATTTCTATGAAAAGGGATATGCGGATGGTCAGAAGATTGAACAATATATTTCTATGTTAAAAAAAGATTCACAGTGATGAATCTTTTTTGTATTTAATCTGATTTTTTGGCCATGATCAGCTGCAGTACAGCCATCAGAATCGATAGAATAGATAAGACAACCAGCTGGATTGAATATAATAAAATAGAAGCTCCATTGTCAGCTAAGATACCTAAAAACATCATTTGTCCGCCATAGGCACATAAGGCAATCAGCGTAGAAGCTATTCCTAATAAAGCATTGTTTTTCTTGGTCATAGCTATGGTAATAAAAAGCAATATAATGAATAAAGCATAATTGATAATAAAATTGAAATGATAGTATCGCATGATATCATCTATGACTGAATAAGGCATATTATCCCCTCCTATTTTTATCATAGCTGTTTTTTGATGGGATTCAACTTTCATTTATGTAAGAATTATATTTCCGGCATTTTTTTATGTATAGATTATGATATAATAGTGCAGTAAAAGAGGGAAATGTATATGAGATATATGAAAAAACCGAATCGAGTAAACCAAAGAAAAATTGACTTATTATTGGCATTGATCTTATTGGTATGCATATGCTTATTTCTGATAGCAGCGATGATGCTTCAAGTCATACCGAGTTTATATATGTGGATCATTGCCATTGTACTGTTGGCAGTATTTGCCGGTGTCTTTGTGCCGATCTTGCTACGCAGCCGAAATTATCGCTGGGTGAGAAGAGCTGTCTGCTTAGCTATGAGTGCAGTGCTGGTCGTCGGCAGCGGTTATATGTTTTTGGTGAATATGGGCTTGAGCGGCTTTGGAGAACAGGGAAATACAGCTCTGGTCGGGGTGGTTGTGCCGAGTGATTCAGAAACTGAAGATGCCAATGAACTGAAAATGGTGGGGGTTTCTTCTTACAGCAACGATATCATCAGTGAAGCGATGAAGGAATATGAAACCTATAATTTTGAAGTCAGTGAATACAATTCTATCAGTGGGATGCTGACACTGCTGGATGAAAATCAGCTGGATGGCGTCATCATGAGCAAATCAGATTTTGATCTGAAAAATGAACAGGACAGTACATTTGCGGATCGTTACAAGATGATCTCACCGGTCAAAGTGCAGCTGGCCACACAGGAAGCTGTGCAGAAGGATCTGACGAATACACCATTTACAGTTTTTGTTTCTGGGATGGAAATCTTGGAAGCACCGGATGTCAATGGCTTAAGTGATGTGAATATGCTGCTGATGGTCGATCCGATCAAGCATCATGTGGAAATGATCTCTATTCCTCGTGATGCCTATGTACCGAATTCATTGTATGATAACTATCCGGATAAATTGACGCATTTGGGCTACAATGGTCTTTATGATATGATGGATACATTGGAATCAATCTTTGATATTGAAATTGATTATTATGCCCGTGTCAGCTTTTCTTCTTTGATTGAAATCGTAGATGCACTAGGCGGCATTACAGTAGATGTGCAGCTGGAATTTGAGGAACAAGATGAAAATCGTTCTTTTGCTTCCAATGATATGATTCATTTGTATCCGGGTGTACAGGAATTGGATGGACGTGAGGCCTTGGCTTATGCTCGTCACCGTAAGACGGAATGGTGGGGCGATGCCGGAAGAAACTTAGCTCAGCGTCAGATCATTGAAGCGATTGCGAAGAAGATCTTGACAGTGGACGGCATTGCAAAGATTCCGGAAGTGCTTTCTGTTGCCCAGGAATATGTTTCAACGAATGTACCGATGGATCAGGTCAGAAACTTTGTTCGTTCACAGGTAGAAACGTTGCCGAATTGGACCTTTAATTCATTGGAATTGAATCACTGGGTGGCGGGTTCTGCAGAAAAGGTCGCCAGTGATAATGAAAACTTATTGTGGGTATGTTATTTAAGTGAAATTGATATTGCCAATGTGCACAGTTATTATTTAGAAATGACGCAGGGTTCTTCGCTGAATGACTTTGCTTTTGATCTGAATGATATGACACTGCATCTGCCAAAACCAGATACGGCTGATTATGTTGTGACAGCTGAAAATTATGATGAAGTAATGAGTCAGTATTTCCCGGATATTTATCGAGGGTGATATTTCCTAGGAAAATTTGCCATTTATCGAAAATTGTTGTATAATAGAGAGGCTTGGAGGAAATAAGATGAAAAAATCACTGTTAGTTATCATGGCAGGTGTTATGCTTTTGAGTGGCTGCAAGCCTACGACTGCAACACAGGCCTGTACAGAAGAGTTTAATAATCAGTCTTCAACTGCCAAAGAATATGTAAAAACAATTCTGAATGGCGACTATGATACAGCTACTACATACAGTCACAATGATGAAATGAAGAAACTGATATCAGATGAAAAATACATTGAATCAATTGAACCGCATTTAAGCGATTTAGGAACATTGAAAGAAATCGGAACACCATTGTGTGAGAGCACAGAAGATGGATTGGTTGTTTCATTGCCGATGAAATTTTCTAATCAAAATGTGAATATCAATATTCTTTTTGATTCCAATAGTGCGATTGCCGGTGTATCTTTCTCACAATATTCTGGTCAATAAAGTGCCTTACCTTTGGGTAAGGCTTTCTTATATAAGGATGAGGAATTTATGTTAATTACATTAGAAAATTGTACAAAATATCATAATGAGAAATGCATTTTAAAAAATGTATCTTTAAGTTTGGAAGAAAAGGAAAAGACAGCTTTAGTCGGAATCAATGGAGCCGGCAAGAGTACTTTATTGAAAATATTGGCGGGTGCTGAAACTATCGATGAAGGAAAAATCTTGCGTAAAAAAGATCTGCGTCTGGCTTATCTTCCGCAGAATCCGGTATTTGATGAAAGCCTGACGATTTTTGAAACAATTCAAAGAGTCAATGATCATGCGGAAGAATATGAAATGAAAAGTATTTTGACAAGGCTGGGATTTTCTGATCTGAATCTTCCGATTTCAGTTTTATCCGGCGGTCAGCGCAAACGCGTGGCTTTGGCTCAGGCTTTATTGAAGCCCTGTGATTTGCTGATACTGGATGAACCGACCAACCATTTGGATAATGAAATGGTTGCTTGGCTGGAAAAGACCTTGCAGAAAATGAATGCCGGTATATTGATGGTGACCCATGATCGTTATTTCTTGGAAAGAATCACCAATAAGATCATTGAAATTGATCAGGGAAGTCTGTATGCCGTTGAAGGCAATTATTCTGATTTTCTGCAGGCAAAGATGGAACGAGAAGAAATCATGCTGGCCAGTGAAAGAAAACGCAAGAATCTGCTGCGGAAAGAACTGGAATGGATTCGTGCCGGAGTACAGGCCCGAGGAACGAAAAGCAAGGATCGCATTGCTCGTTTTGAAGCCTTGAATGCTGTAGAAGATATTGCGGCAAAACAGAATCTGCAGCTAGATACATTAAGCAGCCGATTGGGCAAAAAAATCATGGAAATTGAGCATTTGTCCAAAAGATACGGTGATCATCTTTTATTTGAGAATTTCAGCTATCATGTCAAGCATCATGATCGTATCGGGATATTGGGCCACAATGGCTGCGGCAAGACAACCTTGATGAATATACTAGCGGGCATGATTGAGCCTGACAGCGGACAGGTTATTTTGGGGGATACAGTGAAGATTGGGTATTATCGCCAAAATGATGAGGATCTGGACCTGAATGAACGTGTCATTGACTGCATTCGCTTGGAAAATAATGAAATCAAGACACAGGAAGGAACGTTTAATGCGGCAATGATGCTGGAGCGTTTTTTGTTTCCTTCTTCTATGCATTACACACCGATCAATCGATTGAGCGGAGGAGAAAGAAAACGTCTTTATTTATTAAAAGTGCTGATGAATCAGCCCAATGTTTTATTTTTGGATGAACCGACCAATGATCTGGATATTCAGACATTGCAGGTATTGGAAGACTATTTGGACAGCTTTGAAGGAGTTGTCTTTGTCGTATCGCATGATCGTTATTTTTTGGATCGTGTCTGTGATTCCTTGTTTATCTTTGAAGAGAATAAGACGATTACGCAGATGGTCGGCGGCTACAGTCAATATATTGAATTGGCCGGCATGAATCAAGCACCAAAAGAAAAGAAGGAAAAGATGGTCATTGAATCTTCTGTTTCCATGTCCACCAAAGAAAAACAGGAACTAGCGAAAATGGATGAAGTATTGGAACAGCTGCAGAATCAAATCGATGCCATTGATGAAGAGATGAAAGACTGTACTGATTTTAAAAAGATTGAAGAGCTTTCCAATCAGCGAGACGCATTGGAAAAGGAAATGGAAATAAAAATGGAGCGTTGGATCGAATTGAGCGAAAAGAAAGCGCAAGTAGATGAAATTATGAAAAGAAAGAAATAAATAGGTAAGAAAGCGATAAAATTAGCGAATTTATTCTCCCTTTTTTGATGTTTTATGCTAGAATATACATCGTTAGGGGGAGTGTTCATGATCGTTACAGTTACATTGAATCCAGCAGTGGACAAACTCGCTTATGTTCATTCACTGCGCCTAGAAGAAGTAAATCGTTTGACTCATGTGGAGAGTGATGCCGGCGGAAAAGGAATTAATGTTTCAAGAACACTGGCGCTGCTTGAGGTGCCTTCGATTGCCACAGGCTTTTTAGGAGGATCAAGCGGTAATTATATTTATTCTTTGCTGCAAAGAGAATATATCCAATGTCATATGATAGAAATCATCGGCAATACCCGTACAAATCTGAAAGTCATTGATGAAGAAAAGCATTTTATGCAGTTCAATGAAGAAGGGCCTTTTATTCTGCAGAAAGAAATGGATGAATTGATGGATTATCTTCGCCTATGTCTGGATGGATCCAGTATTCTAGTCATTTCCGGAAGTATGCCGAGAGGATGTTCAAGAAGCACTTATACCAATATGATTGAAATTGCTAAGGAAAATGATGCTTTGGTCTTCCTGAATACGACAATGAATCATACACTGGATGCGATTGATGCCAAACCTGATATCATTAAGATCAGCAATCATGATTTGGAAAGAATCTTTCATTTGGATCATGAGCTCAATGAAGAAGAAATTATATTTTATGGCAAGAAATTTATCCAAGATAAATCCAATATGCTGATTGTTTCCAGAGATAATCAGGGAATTTATCTGATAACTCAGCCTAAGACATATCACTGTGAACCGATGGATCTGGAGATCATCAGTTCAGTGGGAGCCAATGATGCCTTTGTAGCTGGCTTTATTGCCGGTCTGCAGGAAGGCTACAAAGATTCAGAATTGCTGAAGCTGGCAGGAGCTTGCTATGCAGCGACAACGCAAAGTACGAAAAGCTGTGCTTACAGCCGCAAGCAGATTGAATCTTATTTAGAACAAGTAAGCATTCGGGTGATTGAATAGTTCAATCACTTTTTTTAATAATAAAAAAGACATGAACCTAAGAAACATTTCCTAGCGTTCATGTCTTTGATTTTTCAGCTTTTAATTCACTAATATAGCTGCCCACATACCGTTGTAGTAACCAATACCAATAGAGGTATGAGTAGAGCTTAAAATGTAAGAACGATGCGCAGGTGAACTCATCCACCAATTTAAACCGCTCTGTGCCGTTGTTCCGGCATAAGTTAAGATTTCTGCTGCATCATTATAATAGGCACCGGCTTCATCCAATGCTGTCTTATAACTTGTTCCGTTCGGTCTATAATGAGATACATAAGTGCTTGCTTCGGCAGCACGTACCTGTGCAGCAGTTCCTAAAGCTCCTGTATCCAATGACAATGCATGCAGGCCATAGCTGGCACGTGTAGCATTGATCAATTCAATCATTTCATAAATGCTTCCACTGGTATTGGCAGAATAAGCATATACCATTCTGGTTACAACTGGGGCTTCCGCAACATTGACAATTAGATCCTTGCGGGCTTCATTGCCGTTAGAATCTACAGCAACATAAGTCAATGTATAAGATCCCGGTGCAGAAGTATCAACACTTCCTTCTACGGTGTATTCGACATTTTCTCCATCCGCATTATCAACAACTGAGACAAACCATTGAGAAGGATCTGCATCTCCTTCATATTCAATTTCAACTTCCTCATCGACAAGTGTAATGACTGGAGCCAATGTATCTTCCATTGTTAAAGTAACATCAAATGTGTGTTTGACATTCTTTTCCATTTTTTCAATAGGTTCTGTTTCATGAGTTTCCAGATATAGAAAATCAGCTACGTTGCTTGAACCTTGATCATAAACTGTAACGGTACCTGTCTGTTCCCCTACAGCTTCAAGATCTAATGTAGTTTCAATCGTCAGATTTTCAATTACATATTTTGTTGTTTCTTCATCAGGCATTTCTACTTTTACAGCTTCTGTCACCTGACTGTATCCATCTTCAAATAAAGAATCCAGTACTTCTGTCACAACCAGTACGTCATCTTTCACTTCTAATGTTTCTGTTTCTATTCCTTTATTCACTGTTTCTGCTTCAACGACAGAGTTGTTTGTTTCATCGTTTGCCTTTACCGGAGTAAATTCCATAAAAGAAGGCAAGAGGAAACATAAGAATAGGGACTGTATAAGCCTAAATTGCTTTTTCATGTCATCATCCTTTCTGTTACAACCTCATCTATCATAACAAATATTTAAGAAAAAAGAAAGAAATCACACACTTTCACATGTTTTCCCCATTTTTATTGGGAATAATTCTAACCTTACTTTATGTCAATTATTTCATTTTATACTTTATTTTATGGGACTTTTCTTTCATTGTCCCTCATTGAAACTGAATTTAAAATATGTTAGTCTAATATCATGAATACAAAGCAACTGACCCATATTGCCTTTTTGGCCTGTATTATGATGGTAGCGTACTTGTCATTTTCCAGTGTGCTGTATCTGGAGATTCTTACGTTTACTGCCCTTGTGATTGCAGTATGTTTTCCATTGAAGGAAAGTCTGATGGCTTCCTTTATTTTTGGCTTGCTGATGATTTTATTGCAGGGAATCTTTCCGTGGACTGTCATGTATCTGGTAATATTTCCTGTCTATGTTTTTTTTGCCTATCATTTAAGGAAACTTTTATTTTTGCAGTCTTGGCTGCCGGTATTGATCAATTTTTTCTATTCATTTCTTTTGGGACAGTTATTGGATCTGCCATTCTTGCTTTTTTCAAAAGAAACTACTTATTTGTATTGGTTGATGGGAATCAAGACAAGCTTGATTCAGGGATGTCTCAGTGCTGCGATAGCGGCCTTTCTTTTTGAGCCGGTCTGTGATAGAATAAACAGGATTTTAGGAGGTAAAAGATGAATAAAAAATGGGGATTATTGGGAGCATTAGCTGCCGCTGCAGTGATTGTTGTATTGGCTTTTCAGTTTTTGATGCCGAAAAGCAATGGAGATCAAAAGAATATTCAGGTTACGATCATTGATCAGCATGAACCGGAAACAGTTTTATTTGAAGGTGAAATTGAAACAAACAGTGAAACATTGGGAGATATGTTAAAAGAACAAGAAGAATTTGCGGTAGAATTGGAAGACAGCGAATATGGTTCTTTCATTGTTTCAATGGGAGAGATTGCCGGAGATGATGAATACTTCTGGGTATATGAAAGTGACAACAATCAAAGCTGCAAAGACATGGGGATGTGTCCTGCCGTTGATGAATGCATCTTGCAGGATGAAGATGCCTTTATCTTTATTTTGACAAATACATTTGAATGAAAAAGGCGCCTGAGATTTCAGGCGTTTTGCATATTCATTTCGGTTAAGATCTGCCGCATCAGAACAATTTTTGATTGATGGATCGCTTTCAAGACAAATTCACATCCATTCAGATAACCATTGGTATAAGCATCTTTGCCTTTGTGATGTGTCTGACGGATTTCCTTGATTTCTAATTTCAGGCGTTTTCCCAGACGATCCAGGTCATAAGTATATTGCGGCAGAATTGATTTGACATAAGATAATGCCTGCTGATGACCTTCTTTGTAATAGCCGCGGTATTTGATTTCATATTGAACATTGGTCAGAGCGTCTTCGACAAAAGCAGTTCGGCTGGGGAAGTCACGCAGACGTTTGGGACGAACTGTTGGCCGCTGTGTCTTCTTATCGGTGAATTCTCCCTGAAGAAATTCTTTGATGTTGTCATAGCCTTTGTTTTTCAAAGCATCGTTGACTTTATCCGGCATCTTATTTAAGGTGTTGACTCCTTTATGTATTTTTTCACTGACTTCTTTTTCATTCAGCTGTGTAAAGAAATCATCAATAGAATCAAAAAAATCTTTCTTATCACTCATAAATTACTCCTTCATCATGGCATTGAGCTGTTCCAGATTCATTTCATCTTCAATCAGACCATCTTTTTTCAGCAATGTTTCCAATACGCTCATATCTGCATTCAAATTCATCTTTTCTTCTTCAAATAAACTGGAAGTAATATTTTTGATCGCTTCATTGATCAAAAGTACGCTTTTTCTTAATTTTTCTTCCAGCTGCAATAATTCTTCGCTGTTTTTTTGTGTGCGATTCAATCGTGTATAATTTTCCAGTATTTCACATAAGATCGGCAGATAATATTCTGTCAATTTCGTATATTTCGCATTGATCTTCGGATAATGTGTCTGAAGCACATGCAGCTGTTTCAGTAAGGCACAAGTTTTATAAAGATCATTGGAAATGGATTCATCGACAATCGCAATATTATATTCATTGATCTTATCCGTAAACTGTGTGAGAATATCTTGATTTTCTTCTTCTGAAATTGTTTCTTTCACTGGTTTTTTCTGCAGAGAATCAATCAGCTGATCCAGCATAGGAGCATATTCTTCCGGATAGTAATCACCGAATTCATTTAATGTACATACTTTATTGCCTTTATAGAGAACATCGATATCTTCTAAATTTTGATAGTGGTCTTTGCTTAAGAGAAAGGCAATATTGTCATTCAATGCAAATTTTTGGCTTTCACTGAAATAAGCAGCTATTTTTTTCAGAACAGCTTTTTTAATCTTAACTTTTGATTTGTTTCGTACAAGAAAAATACCGCAGATCAAAAGACAGATGCCGATGCCTCCAGTCATGGCCATCAGCGGCAGTGTATTTCCCAAAAATAAACTTGATATGCATAAGATAATTGATAAGATCAAACATATCATTCCAATAGCCTTTTTCATGCTCCACCTCACTATTTTGTATTATAAACCAATTTAAGACAAAAGAAAACGGCTATTGCCGTTTAGAAATTATTTTCTGACATGGGCCGCATGACCAGTTCATGGATGACCCCATCTTCGGTATTCATGACATCCAAGATGGCTTTGGCGACACTGGCTGGATGCAGGTAATCCGGCCGTTTGTTTTCTCTGAAATTCGTATCAATTCCCCCGGGATAAATGCCGGAAACACGGATATTGTCTTCACGGACTTCTTTGGTCAAGATCTTGTGAAGAATGTTCATAGCATGTTTGCTGGCGGAATAAGCTCCGCTGTTTTCAATGCTGTGCAGACAGACACTGGAGAGCACATTGATAATATGTCCGTCCTGTCTTTCTTTCATGCCGGGAAGAAATTCCTGAATGAAGATCAAAGGAGCGGCACAATTCAGATCAAACATATATTTGAGCTGAGCAATATCAATATCCTCCACCTTGTCTTTTTGAATATTGGCACCGGCATTGTTGACTAAAATATCAATGCCGCCGAATCTTTCTTTGACATTTTGGGCAAACTGATGACAATCTTCTTCTTTGGTCGCATCAAAGCATGCCGCAAATACTTCCATGTCAGGATTGATTTCATAGATTGTACGCAGTGTTTCTTTGAGCTTAGTTTCACTGCGTCCGCAGATGGCCAATCGGCAGTCAGCAGTATGAGCCAACAGATAAGCCAATTCACGGCCTAAGCCATCAGAAGCACCGCTGATAAAAATACGTTTCTCATTAAGCATTCAGATCACCTTCATGAATCGTTGTTTCTTCATATTCAGGCTCTAAGATTCCCATGCTGATGGCTTGATCACGCTGATAAATATATAATTCAGCTTTAGAAGCTTCAACATAAGGTTCGACAAACAAAATACCTACACCGCAGGCCAATAGGCCGACAATGTACCAGCCGACAAATGATAATTCAAAAATGAAGATGTCCAATTTTACGCCTTTGGTTAATTGTTTGGTCAGTTCAAATACTTCATAGTGCGGCATATCTGGATTTTCTGCCAGAATATAAGGGATCATATAATATTGATAGGCTTTGTAAATCCCCGGAATGATGAATAACAAAGTCCACAGTATTGTATATAAGTCACGCAAAAACATTGTTTTGACAACATTCATATACCAGCCATTCTTAAATACATAGAATAAGGCTTCAAAACTGCTGGCTTGTGTACGGTTTTCCAGAAAGAAACGAGCCTGTCCCACACGAATCGGGTTACTGATGAAAATACTGTAAAGAAGAGTCAGCAGTCCAATCAGTACGGCGATCATTGGGACGATGTAAAATTCTACTAAATTAAAGGAAAATTCGACATAACTGCCTAAGCCGATATAAAATGTATAATCATTGGTTGCGGCATTGAAGGTAACCCCGAAAAGTCCGTCAATCAGTACGGATGCTGCGATACAGATCCCTACACAAAAGATAAAGTTTTTACGCAGGCTTTCTTTTGCTTGCTGCTTTAGATAAGCACGATTCCACATTTGCATATAAATTCCTCCAAGTTACTTTTATTATATCAATCTTATGCAAAAAGAAAAGGACTATGACGGTTTTGTCAGAAAAAATATACGAAAAAAGGCATAATTTCATTGTTTTTTGCATCTGCATCTTAATCGCAAAACTGGATTTGATTTGTTCTGTGAAAAACAGTCAATTAAAACACAAAAACTTGAAAAATCATTGCAAAAGCACCCTAAAAATCCTATAATAATAAAGGAAATTACAAGGAGGATTACTATGACTAAGAAATTTATGTCAATGGATGGTAACAACGCCGCAGCTCATTGTGCGTATGCGTTTACAGAAGTTGCTGCTATCTATCCAATTACACCATCTTCAACAATGGCAGAAGTTGTTGATGCATGGGCTACTCAAGGTCGCAAAAACATTTTTGACACTACTGTAAAAGTTGTTGAAATGCAGTCTGAAGGCGGGGCAGCCGGTGCAGTGCACGGTGCTTTGCAGGGCGGTGCATTATCTACTACATTTACAGCCTCTCAAGGTTTATTATTAATGATTCCAAACATCTATAAGATGGTAGGTGAATGCTTGCCAGGAGTTATTCACGTAGCTGCTCGTGCTATTGCCGGACGTGCATTGAACATTTTCGGTGATCACGAAGACGTTTATGCTTGCCGTCAGACAGGTGTATGTATGTTAGCTTCTCACTCAGTTCAGGAAGCTATGGACTTAGGTGGGGTTGCTCACTTAGCTGCTATTAAAGCACAGGCTCCATTTATTCACTTCTTTGATGGATTCCGTACATCTCACGAAATTCAGAAAATCGAAGTTATGGACTATGAAGTATTTGATCGTCTGTTAGACAGAGAAGCATTAGCTGAATACAAAGCTAGAGCATTGAATCCGCACACAAATCCAGTGACTCGCGGGGGTGCTGAAAACGATGATATCTTCTTCCAGGGAAGAGAAGCTCAGAATGAACACTATGCAAAAGTTCCTGATATCGTTGCTGAATACATGAAAGAAATTTCTAAGGTAACAGGACGTGACTATGCACCATTTACTTATTATGGAGCTGAAGATGCTGACCGCATCATCATTGCTATGGGTTCTGTAACTGAAACAATCAGAGAAACAATCGATGCATTGACTGCTAAAGGTGAAAAAGTCGGTATGATCAAAGTTCACCTGTATCGTCCATTCTCTACAAAATACTTAACTGCTGTATTGCCAGAAACAGTAAAGAAAATTGCTGTATTGGACCGTACAAAAGAAATGGGCGGACGTGAACCATTGTACTTGGATGTATTGAATGCATTGAAAGACCGCAACTTAGTCATCACAGGCGGACGTTACGGTATGGGTTCTAAAGATACTCAGCCTAACCAGATCAAAGCTGTTTATGATGAATTAGCAAAAGATGCACCAAAAGATGAATTTACAATCGGTATCAACGATGACGTTACTCACTTGTCATTGGAAGTAGATCCTGATTTCCACACAGATGGTGATTACACTAGCTGCTTATTCTACGGTTTAGGATCTGACGGTACAGTTTCTGCAAACAAGAATGCAATCAAGATCATTGGGGATAACACAGATCAGTATGCACAGGCTTACTTTGCATATGACTCTAAAAAAGCTGGTGGGGTAACTCGTTCTCACTTACGTTTCGGTAAATCTCCAATTCACTCAACATATTACATTAATAATGCTGACTTTATTTCTTGTTCATTGGATGCTTATGTATTCAAATATGATATGGCAAGCAACCTGAAAAAAGGCGGTACATTCTTATTGAATACAACATTTGCTCCAGAAGAATTGGAAAAACACTTGCCAAACAGAATGTTGGCTACATTAGCTAAGAAAGAAGCTAAATTCTACATCATTGATGCAACTAAGATTGCTGAAAGCATCGGTATGGGAAGAAGAACAAATACAATCTTACAGTCTGCATTCTTCGCATTAAACGATCAGATCATGCCTTATGATCAGGCTGTAGAATTGATGAAAGCTGCTGCTAAGAAATCATACTCTAAGAAGGGTGATGATGTTGTATTAGCTAACTACAAAGCTATCGACAGCGGTAAAGACGGATTGATCGAAATCCCTGTTAAACCTGAATGGGCTAACTTACCATATGATTCAGGACGTAAATTAACTGGAGATCAATATTTCGATGAACACGTAGCTGTAATCAATGCTTTGGAAGGTTACGATCTGCCAGTAAGTGCATTTACAAAATACAACCTGCTGGATGGCTCTATCCGCAACAATGTATCTTATCAGGAAAAACGTACAATTGCAGTACAGGTACCTACTTGGGAACCAGATAACTGTATCCAGTGCGGATTCTGTTCATATGTATGTCCTCACGGAACAATTCGTCCATTCTTATTGACTGAAGACGAAGTAAAAGCTGCACCAATGGAATTCAAGACAATCAAGGCTATGGGCAAAGGTGTTGAAAACATGGTTTATCGTATCCAAGTTTCACCAGATAACTGTGTTGGATGCGGTCTGTGTGTAACTGAATGTCCAGGTAAAGCAGGAAATAAAGCATTGAAGATGGTTGACATCAATGCTAAATTGGATCAGGCTCCATTGGCTGATTACTTATACAAAGAAGTTGAATACAAGACAAACTACTTCCCAGTAGATACTGTAAAAGGAAGCCAGTTTGCAATGCCTTACTTTGAAATTTCTGGTGCATGTCCAGGATGCGGGGAAACTCCTTACTACAAATTAGTTTCTCAGTTATTCGGTAAAGACATGATGGTTGCCAATGCTACAGGATGCTCAATGATCTACTGTTCATCAACTCCATCTACACCATTTGTTAATGACAAAGACGGCAATGGTGTTGCTTGGGCTAACTCATTGTTTGAAGACAATGCAGAATACGGTTATGGTATGGCATTAGCTCAGAACTTCAAAGAAGCTAGAATTCTTGAAATCATGGAAAACAACATGGATTCTGACTGCAAAGAAGCATTTGAAAAATACATTGCTGCAGGCAATGACCGTGATGCTCAAAGAGCTGTAAAAGATGAAGTAATTGCAGCTGTAAAAGCATCAAGCAATGAAGCAGTAAAAGAATTGTTAGATTACGAACGTGACTTAGTTGGTAAGTCAATCTGGATCGTCGGCGGAGACGGATGGGCTTATGACATCGGATACGGCGGATTGGATCACGTATTAGCTAATAACTTGAATGTCAACGTATTGGTATTGGATACTGAAGTTTACTCTAATACAGGCGGACAGTCTTCTAAATCAAGTCAGGCTTCTTCTATCGCTAAGTTCGCTGCTGGCGGTAAGACAACAGCTAAGAAAGACTTAGGACAGATTGCTATGGCTTATGGACACGTTTACGTTGCTCAGATTGCAATGGGTGCTAACAAACAGCAGACATTGAATGCAATCAAAGAAGCTGAAAGCTATGATGGACCATCTTTGATTATCGCTTACTCACCATGTGCTGAACACGGTATCAAAGGCGGATTGGCTAACCACCAAAGAACTCAGGCTAAGGCTGTTGAATGCGGTTATGTCACTCTGTATCGTTTCGACCCACGCAAAGAACACCCATTAACAATTGATTCTAAGGCTCCTAACTTTGATGAATTCTTCAACTTCATCATGACTGAAACTCGTTACAATCAGTTGCCAAAACTTAAGGGTGAAGAAACAGCTCACGAAATGTTTGAAAAGACAAGAAGTGATGCTATGAAACGTTACAACCGTTTAGTTAAATTATCTCAAGAATAGTAATCCAAGAAAGCCCCGCGATGGGGCTTTTCTTTTAATCTTGAATTTAAAAAATGCAGCACGATTATTGCGCTGCATTTTCTATGAATTTATAACTGTAATTGAAATTGTTTGACAGAAGTGGGATAACCTAGATCCTCCAATTGTTTTTTGATTCCTTCTAATAGCCAGAAGACTTGCTTATTCAGAATTTCTTTCGCAGTAATCTTATATTTGACTTGTAAGGCTTCATCTTGACGAAGAATGGCCTGCATTAAATAAGAAATAGCATAAATAAAGGAAACAAGGGCATATTTGAGTGATTCATCCTGCTCAATGTCAATCAGGTCACCATATAAATTTTTGATTGTGTGTCCGGGTTTGAAATGATAAATATTAGTAGCTATTTTATCCCAATCATAATGGATATCTTCACTGGCTTTGACATAGAGAAATAAGAAAATATCATTATAAATAATGAAATGATCATTTTGAAGCTGATAGTCAATCATACCTTGAGCTACTTTGATTGTTCGAGTGAATAAGTCATCATCGCTGGAAAAGTCATGGGCAATTTTCTGCTGCATTTGATGAGCCTGCTGAAAGAAAATAGCCCAGAGAATATCTTCTTTTGTTTTGAAGTATCGATAGATCGTAGGTCTTGAAAGATCGCATGCTTTGGCTATGCTGCTGATGTTGATGCCGTCGATTCCTTTCTCCAAAGCAAGACGTGCAGCGACTTCCATGATTAATTCAATTTGCTTTTGATAATGTTGTTCATAATTCTCCTTAACTTTTAAAAGATTATCTAACTAAATTAAAGAAGTGCCAAAATAAGCGATAAATAGCAATGTCATTTAGTTAATTTGTGGGCTTTAAGTGAAAACAGTATATGATGTTACCGAAAGTAATTAAATATACT
>CALUVS010000008.1 GCA_944324265.1 uncultured Traorella sp. | reverse complement strand
TTAACAACCAGTCTGTTTAATGGGGTATTTTAAAACATTTTTTTGTAAAATGAAATTTCCTATTAAATAAAAAAAGAATAGATCTTTCGATCTATTCAATTGCAATATATTTCTTATTGTCCAATTTTGGCTGGTCAACTTTCGGAATGCTCAATCGTAAGATACCATCACTGAAGCTTGCTTTGATATCTTCATGCTTGATATCTTCTCCGACATAGAAGCTTCTTGAACAGCTGCCATATACCCTTTCCTTACGGATATAATTGCCTTCCTTGTCTTTATCATCCACATCATGTCCTTTGGCAGCACTGATGGTCAGATAGCCATTTTCAAGTTCGATCTTTACTTCATCCTTCTTGAATCCAGGCAAGTCCATATCCAATTCATAACCATTGTCGGTTTCCTTGATATCGGTCTTCATCCAATTTCTTTCGTGTTTGCCAAACATTGGTCTTCTATCCATTTCAAAGAAATCATCAAATAAATCATCATCAAATAATCTAGGCAGTAACATAAATCATTCCTCCTTTTAAGCATACGCTTATTTTTCATCGTATGTTTTATGTAATCTTCCTTGATTACATTTATTATTATAGCCACATTTTTAGCACTGTCAAGTAGAGAGTGCTAATTTTTATGTGAAAGTTTGGTGAAGATTTATGCAAACAAAAAGAAGCACAATGCTTCTAATGTTGAGTTTCTTGCAGATAGCGTTCATAAATCTGCATAATTTCATCATGGTCAAAAGGTGATTTCCCACTTTGAATTTCAATGAGCAGACGTTCCATGCTCGTTTCTATGGCCCGCTTCAGGTCACTGGAATATCCCATCTGGATTCCATGTTCCTCATATTCATCTTCATCCAAAATTGTACATTCGCCATATTGATTAACTTTTACATCGAGATCATAATCAATATTCTTTAATGCTTCCCCATCGTAAATACTGGGAGAAGCTAAATTGCAATAATAGAAAATACCCGCCTTGCGAATCATGCAAATGATGTTGTACCACTTGTCTGGATAGAAGAAGCAGATAGCCGGTTCACGTGTGATCCATTTTCTGCCGTCAGCTTCCGTCACCCATGTTTTATTGGTAACAGCAACAATTCTTTTCTCATTGGCTTCCATAACATAGCCTTTCGCCCATGTTCTATGAAGAGAACCATCATGTTTGAAACTCTGAATATAAATCGATTCTTTTAATCCTGGCAACATGATTCTTCTCCTTGACTTAGTTATTATAGCACTACAAGCAAAATGTTTGTATATTTTTTTCAAATCCATGCATATTAAATATGACAAGGAGGCCTTTATGCCAAAGAAAATAACGCTTACTCCCAAAGACTGTTTATATATCGAAGACATTGTAACTGCTATGGCAATCGCCATCAAAAAAACTCAGCACGAATGTGATTTAGTCGAAGATAAAAAAGTAGACCAGCATCTGAATGATCTATGTTCTCGTATCAATACGCAGATAGAAACCTTAGTTTCTATTATGGAAGGAAGTGCATCATGAGTCAGTTTCCGGAGAAAGAAATCGTCAATTGTGCTTTGATTTCATTAAAGCATTTGCGTTTATTATTGAATAATCTTGCTCAAGAAGCAGGAACACCTGAATTATTTGAAAAAGCAGAAGAAATTTATGACGAAATCAGCACACTGCAGAGAGAAACTTATGATTTTATGATTCAAGAAAAATGGCTGAGTGTTTCTGCACAAACAGCGAGTGCTATTGATAAAGCAGCCAAGCAGTTAAGAACATTGGCTGACAGTATTGAACTAGACTGAGAAATCAGTCTTTTTCTTTGTCAGAAAATTCGTTATAATAAGAAACATGAAAACAAATTATGAAGAAATGAAAAATAAAATTGAAGCTATCACAAGCGATGTTGATGATCTGATTGCTAATTTAGCCAATACATCCGCCATTCTGAATGAAGGATTAGAACGAATCAATTGGGTCGGTTTTTATCTTGTCAAAAACAATGAATTGATCTTAGGTCCTTTCCAAGGGAAAAGTGCCTGTGTACGCATCAGCTTTGAAAGAGGTGTCTGCGGTGCCTGTGTGCGTGAAAAAAAGGTACAAAGAGTGAAGGATGTTCATTATTTCCCAGGACATATTGCCTGTGATGAAGCAAGCCGTTCTGAAATTGTGCTGCCTCTGTTTAAGAACAATGAAATATTTGGTGTCTTAGATATTGATTCACCTTATATAGATCGTTTCAGTGAAGAGGATGAACAGGGATTATCGGAAATTGTTCAAGTCATAGAAAACTATTTATGATTTCAAAAGAAAAACGCACGCCGGTGCGTTTTTACTTTGTCATTTCAGCAACTGTTCCGCTTCTTCCTTGCTTAAATGCAGATATTGCATAGCTCGAGGTAAATCCATTTTCTGAAGCAGATAGTGCAAGGCTTCTTTTCTGCCTTGATACAGGCCATCTCGAACTCCTTCCTCATAGCCTTTTTCATGACCTTTGTTTTGGGTTTCATTTAGAATATTCATCATACTTTCCTGATCAGTCATAGATAACACCTCCCATTTCATGACTTTTTTAAAGTATAAATAAAAACTGTGTTTTGAACACAGTTTCCCGAATTAAAACATATTACGCACGGTAATTAACTCGCTCTATCAAATTGCCGTCAATGTCCATGATTTCCACAAAATCATTGGCCTGATCAATCCAGATATAACCTTTACAAGCTTCTTCATACGTATCCAGCATATAACTTTCACTTGTAAATAGATGCACTGTAGTACTGCTTTCAACATTCTTCAATACAAATTCTTCATATAAATATTCAGCGAATTGTTTGATTGTATCTTCATTCAGTTCCGTTACATCTAAGACCGCATCATAGGTATCTGCAACGTCTTCATAATAATACATTTCATAAGCATAGCTTAATTGCTTATCTGCTTTTCTTTCATACAGATCACCGCTGTATTCAAAGTCAGCTTCCACATCAAATTCTGGGCATACCAAAGTTGTCACAATGCCAGAGTGAGGCGGAACTGCTTTTACTTGAATGGATTTTTCACATTCAGGAAGAGCTACCTCTCCGCTGTAATAATAGTCAGACTCATTCCATACCTGAATATCATAAGCACCATCACTTAATTCATTATAATAAAGTTCAATGACATTGTTATTGAATTGATTTTCAATTTCTTCATCACTTAATCGATCTCCCAATACACTATCCGCAATGGTATCGTGGTTGGCATTGTAATAGGTTACCGGTACAGATTCATATTGAGCACCGCACCCTGCTAACAAGACTAGAGATGCTAGACAAATTAATTTTTTTAACATAAGCGCTCCCTCTTTATTTCTTTTTTTATATTATATCATGATTTATAAAAGATGAATTTGAAAAATATGTAAAAAATAGTGCATGCAATAAAAAATACCGTATATTTACGGTATAGGATCGAAAATTATGTTGTTTAATCAGAACCTGTACTTCATCAGATAGTCCGCTGCTTCCTTCTGACTCTTGAATTCGCAGTCTTTACCAGTAATGTAACTTACTGCATCATTCCATTCCCGCAAGCTGTAGCGATCAATCGATAACTTTTTGACAGCAGTCCGTATCAAAGGAAGTAAATTGGAATGCTGTAAGTCAGAGATATACATGCAGTCTACTTTTCTGCTGATTTCTTCCAGCAGTTCATCGTGTGGCAGTTTTGTTTCTCCATGTTTTGCAAAGCTAAGTCCACTTGTCATTTCTGTCAAGCCTTCTTTCTTCATTTACAACTATTTTACATCAAAAAATTTTTAATTCAATACATATATAACCTATCTTCATTTTTAAACCAACAAAAAGGTTAAGAGATGCTTTTTCTCTTAACCTTTATCGTTATTTATTCAGTTTTTCCTTTTTCATCAACACAAATGCAGCCACAACTCCCATCAATGAAATTCCCAACATCAACCACAAGGCAATGCTCTGTCTTGCACCTGTATCCGGTGTTTCATCGATTTCAGGCTCACTTGGCTCTGTCGGTTCAACAGGATCGATAGGTTCGCTTGGTTCAGTCGGCTCTTGAGGATCGGTAGGTTCGCCTGGTTCAGTTGGTTCTGATGGATCTGTAGGCTCACTTGGATCAATGCTTTCATATACTGCAACGACCTTTACATTTCTTCTTGGCATGATAAATGAAGTCGTTGGGTCTGTTTCATCTTCAAAAGTAACTCCTCTTGTTTCAGTTTCCCATCTGACAAATCTTTGTCCCTCAATTTCATCTGCAAAGATTTCTACTGTTTCACCTGATTCAAAGTAACCATAATCTCTGCCATTTTCCAAAGTACCATTTTCTACATCTACACGATAATCAAAGATTGGATCCGGATCAGTTCCTCCGCCATTTCCATCATCCTTGTATGTTGCTCTCACTGTAACATCATTTGATGGCATGGTGAATGAAGTTGTCGGATCAGCTGCATCATCTAATGTTACATTTCCTGATTCAACTACCCAACGATCAAATACTTGCCCGGATGGTGCTGGATCTGCAACAATCTGTACAGTTGCATCAACTTCATACTCACCATCTCCTGAGCCACTCACTACATCAACATGATAATGATCTGTGACAGGCGGATCGATATCACCGCCATTTCCATCATCTTTATATGTAGCCCTCACTGTGACATCATTTGATGGCATAGTGAATGAAGTTGTTGGATTAGTCGCATCAACTAGTGCTACACCTCCTAATACAACTTCCCAACGATCAAATACTTGTCCAGATGGTGCTGAATCTGCACTAATATGTACAGTTGCACCGGTTTCATACTCACCACCTCCTGAGCCATTTTCAACAATCACCGTAAATTTTTCTGGAATGACCGGAGTATCTTCTGTGACATGAACATTCATTAAATATGCAATGCTGCCAGGTGTTGCATTATCACCTGCAGCTAAAAAATTATGCCTTGATTTATAGAACATTCCTTGATCTATTCCGTTCTTCACATAATAACCAAAGATTTCAACTAGATAATAATTTCCCCCAATTCTCTCATCTTTATTATTTCTGATTTCAATTGTAGGATCAGTAAAAATGCGGTTATGAGTATTTGAATTAATCGAAGATGAGAAAATGCTGCCTGGTTCTTGACTTCGAGGTCCATTAACTCCTCCTTTTTCATCCCACCATGCATATTGAAAGTAAACATACGTACCTTTTGCTTTAGCATCTTCCGTAGCAAGCGGATGAGAAACATCGACGCCAACAGTTCCTGAAGATGTACCATCTAGCGTTACTTCAAGTTGTGCCACACTGGTTTCATCTGGCACGATTTCTCCATTGACTGTAAATTGAACAATTGGCTGTGAGACAACTTTATCATTATCAATTTCAACTATTAATGTATCATCTGGCCAGCCATTCACTTTAGAAGAATTTGTAAGTACAGAAGTTGCACCCTCTATTTTCCAGCCAGCATCATAACCTGGAATTGCATTTACATCATTCAATTCAGGAAGTGTATAATTTTCATCAATATACCAAAGTTGTTCCACTTCATTATATGAATATTGAATACTTTGACCAAAAAGTTTTTTCTGCGTTATTGTATTATCAGGCTCATATTGAAATTTCAATTCTACTGGGTAAGTCTTTGTGATTCTAGTAAAATTACCCGTACTATTATATGTCTTTGAATTTGGGAAAATCAATAAACTATCTGTAGTTGAACTTGCCTTAAATGCCCCAGAATTATATCCATCTAACCCTTCACTACGCAAAATATAGATTTGCGAAAAACAACTATTACTGTAAAATGCTTCTGATCCAATGATTTCTACGCTTGCAGGAATTTTGATTTTCAAATCTGATCCTTTTGGAAATGTATTCCTGAATGTATGTTTTCCAATGACATTTAATGATTCTGGGAGTTCAAAACGAGTATTTTCATCACTGCTGACAGTACGAATAAATTTTAATTTTGAGCATCCATTAAATACTGAACCACTTGAACCATCAGATGTACCTAATACCTCTAATGAATTTGGAAGAATCACACCAGTTAATCCAGTACATCCGTTAAACGCACTTTTTTCAATAGTTTTAATATTTGTATGTGATAGATCAAGAATGCCTGTAAGCAGTGTGCATCCGAAAGCCGCTTGACTTTTAATCTCAGTCAAGTTAGTAGCTTCACTGAAATCAATAGCAACTATATTGAACCTTCCTAAATCATCATTGGATGTAACTGCTCCATTATTCTTTTTTTCACTTGTATAGTTATCACGAAAACCATTCGCAGCTATTGTATTAAGATGAGATGGTATTTTGATAGAAAGTGAAAGTGTTTTTTTCTCTGGATTGACCTGTTCAAACCATGATTTTGATATTCCATAAAATATTCCACTATTTATAGCTAACCCTTCTTCAGGGACTTCTATTACTCCTCCAATATTTTCATTATTTAAGGGTTCTTGAAAAGTTTGATTTGGATCTTCAGGTTCTGTGACTTCACCGCCTGTATTATCTTCTCCTTCACCTGGATTTTCTGTTTCACCGTTTCCCTCAGCATCGGTTTCATCTTCACCTTCAGTTCCGGAGTTTTCACTCCCATTACCATCTTCTGGATTTGAATTATCTTCTGATCCATCACCAGTTCCTTCATTTCCTGTTCCAGGATTATTTCCTTCTTCTCCTTCATTTCCTGAATTATTGTTTTCATCTTCCGGATTTGAATCACCTTTTATTCCATCATTTGTGTCTTCGTTTCCTATTTCTGCTTGATTACCCGTATTTTCTACTGCAATAACTCTCCCTATATTCGGCGTAATTAAGCATCCTGCTAACAAAAGTGCAGTTAATCTTTTCAACTTCATTTTTTAATCCTCCAAATTCAAAAATTCAATTGCTGTTCGCATATAGTCAGATGTTTAATTCTTCATATCAAATACGTAGTTTATTCTTTAACCATGCTCCCCTCTAATTCATTATCAATCATGCGATCCTGCAGATAAGAAATTACTTCCTCCTGACTCTGAAAAGTACACTTTTCCCCGACAATGTAACTAATGGCATCATTCCATTCTTCTACATCAAATTTTTCCTGAATCGAAATTTTGCGAACTGCATGCAAAATATGTGGCAGAAAGTCAAGCTGATGCAGATCAGAGATATACATACATCCTATCTGTGTACTGATTTTTTCTAGTAACCGATCCTTTTCTTTCATACACCGCCCTCATAAAAGTATTCATTTAACTACACTTTTATGTATAGACTATTTTCTTACAGAAAATGTGTCAAAAATATAAAAAAAGAGCCAAATCACATACGATTTAGCTTTTTTGGTGGGTATACATAAAAGTGTAGTTATTTATACGCTTTCATTATATGATAAGTTATCAATTATATCAATATAGTATCAAGTGAATATGAATCAATATCATCTCGCTTTCAGGCATTAATTGAGAATTGATATAAAAAAGAGAACTCTTGGTTCTCTGCTTACTTATTTAAATAGGCAATGGCCGTCTCTTCTGCGACTTTTGCTGAAAATAAACGAGCTGTACTGCTGCCGAGGAAGGTAGATTTGACGACTTCTCTTTCTTCCATCAAAGTACCTATTTCTTTATAATGCTTGTTATTTAATTCCAGATCCAACAATTGAATCCAGTGGGTAGATCCATTTTTTTCAATCGGACATGAATATAATCGAATTGGGCATTTCATTGTACTATATTGGGCTAAATGGAAAATATCACATTTATCATAATTGATGCCCAAAGTAACTACATAACCGTTGTATTCTTTTAATTTGCCTAAGGGTGATTCCTGATTCAATCCGAAATGCAATGGGTGTTTATCCACAATGATCTTGGCATATTTTCCCCATGCAAGGAAAGATACCATTGGATGATTGCTTCTTAATACACCATCATTGCGCATGAATTGCACAGGTATTTCTCCTACTTGTGTCGGTGCTGTCAGTTTCTTATTAAAAGGCGGGATGCTTTTTCTTACATCACCGATCATATCTCGAGGAATGACACCCTTTTTTAAATTGACTGGATCACAGATCTGACGAGTCGGTGAGGCCATGACAATCGTACCTTCATATCCGACTGTCTCCATCAAAGCATCAATAACTGTCTGTGCACCGCCGGCAATAAAACGAAAAGGTTTCAGAGATGCCTGTACATAAATCAGCATTCCTTTTTTTACACCTAAACGTCTTAAAGCATCTTTGATATCTTCTTTTGTCAGAACTTCATTCATGCAGGCTCCTCCTTCCTATTTGTTGTGTGCTAACCTCCCTGCCGCAGATGCGCTGATTGCACCAACAATATCATCTAGGAAAGTATTACACTGAGCTCCTTTTGTATTCAATTTACCGATAATCAAAGGCTTTACTTTATCAATATAGCCATAGTTTGTCAAAGCAATGGAACCATATAAATTACAGATGCCGTAAGCCATGACCTCATCAATCCCGTAAAGTCCTTCATCACGCATCAATAGATCACGCAGTTCTTCTTCCATAGTGCCGTTTTCAGCACTCATATCCAAAAAAATTCCTGTTAAGATAGCATTTTGAACTTCACGTTTATTTAATACTGCCATGACAGATTCCATCGCCATGTCCATTGTTAAATCACTGTAATATTTACTTTGAAGATATACCACACATTCCGCAATATCTTCCAAAGTTACTCCTCTTTGTTTTAATAACGAGATACATTTTTCAACCATATCACTAGCCTCATTTCTATTTCTATTATACTACAGAAATGTCTTGTATTGTTTATTTTTTTCATTCAATGTAAAATATAAGAGATAGGTTCAAGGAGATTGAAATCATGAATAAAGATGAAGCAATTGCTTTTTATAAAAAATTTAAAGATAAATGCAATGCATTTGAATTGGCAAATACAACAATCATGTTTGACAGTTCTACGATTGCGCCGAAAAAAGGCAGCGATTATCGCATTAAAATGGCGGCTATTTTATCCGGAGAAGAATTTGATTATATCTGTGATCCGACAAACCTGAATAAGCTGTATGAATTATCTACCATGGATCTTGGCAGTGAAATGAACGAAGAAATTCGTCAATATATGAAAAAGGTAGAAAATTATGTCAAACTGCCCAGAGACTTTTTTATTCAATGGGAAGAACTCAGAGGCAAAGCCAGTGTTGTTTGGGAAGAAGCAAAGCATAAGAATGACTGGCATTTATTCAAAGATATATTAAAAGAATTGATTGAAATGAGCAAAAAGCGTGTCAGTTATTTTGACCTTCCTGCAACACCATATGATTTTATGCTGGATGAATATGAAGAAGGCATGAATATTCAGCGTTATGATGAGTTTTTTCATTTGATCAAGACAAAGCTTCTGCCTTTTATCAAGCAAGTACAAAGTGCCAAAAAACAAATCAATGACAAGATTCTTCATCAGTATTATGCACCAAAGGATCAGGAAAAAGTCATGGATCTTTTAAAGGAATACATGAATTATGATAAGAGTGTTTGTTATATGGGAGTGAGCGAACATCCTTTTACCAGTGATTTTTCAATGAAGGATGTGCGTATTACTACAAAATACTTGGAAAATTCATTGGTATCTTCTATTTTTTCTATTATCCATGAATATGGACATGCTTTGTACATGCTTCAGGTGAACGAAAAATATGAAGGATTGGAAATCGGCAGAAATATGTCCAGCGGAATGCATGAATCACAGTCTCGTTTATTAGAAAATTATATCGGCAGACGCAGATCTTTCTGGGTGAATAATTTTGAAGAAGTCAAAAAGATTTTTCCTGAACAATTAAAGGATGTATCTTTGGATACCTTTATGGATATGGTGAATTGTTCTCAGGCAAGTTTGATACGTACTGAAGCAGATGAACTGACTTATCCGATTCATATTTTAATTCGTTATGAACTAGAAAAGCAGTTTATCAATGATACGATTGATTATGAACATTTGGATGAAATCTGGGCAGATAAATATGAGGAATATTTAGGTGTACGCCCGACGCAAGTCAGTGAAGGTATCCTGCAGGACATTCATTGGTCAGATGCATCTTTTGGTTATTTTCCTACTTATGCCTTGGGAAGTGCTTATGCAGCGCAGTTTTTTGCAGCGATGAAACGTGATATTGATGTGGATGCGGCTTTAAGCAAGAATGATTTTGGACAGATCGCACAGTGGCTGAAAGAAAATATTCACCAGTATGGCTCTTACCTGAATGCAGATCAGATTTTGCAGAAAGTATGTCATGAATCTTTTGATCCGAATTATTATATTGATTATTTGATTGAGAAGTATTCCAAACTCTATGAGTTATAAAATGCACGCTGATTCATATACTGATAGGGAAAAGAGTGAAATATGAATCAGATAGATGCAATCCTAGAGATGATGGAAATTTATTTGGAAAATGGTTATGATGATATGGATTATTCCTTGGATATGATGGCAGAAATCTTTGATGTAGAAGATGAAAGATTGGCTTTGTTAGTGGAAGAGCTCAAAGAAGTATGCATGAATTATGAAACCAAGAATCGATCGATATTAACGGACAAAACAAAAGAAGCTTATGAAAAAATCAAAAAGCTTCGTTTCAATTTATAAAGCCTGTTCGCTTGGAACAGGCCTTTTTTTATTAATCTTCGTCTTCTTCTTTTTCAGCTGCAGCAATGATCTTTTCAGCAATATTGTTTGGTACTGGATCATAGTGATCAAATACTTGTGTATATTTGCCTCGTCCTTGTGTCATAGAACGCAGATCAGTTGCATATTTCATCATTTCTGATAATGGAACTAAGGCTGTAATGACTTGGTGGTGGTTTTCCATATCCATACCCATGATAGATCCGCGGCGTTTATTGAAATCACCGATGATTGTACCGGTATATTCTTCCGGAATGACTACTTTAGCACTGACAATTGGTTCAAGCAGGATACATCCGGCATTTGGCATAGCATTTTTGAATGCTAAGTGTGCGGCCATCTTGAACGCCATTTCATTGGAGTCAACATCGTGATATTTTCCATCTTTCAGGTTGGCTTTGACATTGACCATACGATAGCCGGCTAAATATCCTTTGGCCATACATTCTCTTAAACCAGTTTCAACAGCTGGGAAGTATTGGCGAGGGACAGCACCTCCGAATACCGTTTCTTCAAAGACCATATCTTCAGAATCTGGATTAGGTGAGAATTCAACGAATACATGACCGAATTGTCCGTGACCTCCAGATTGTTTCTTGTGACGTCCTTCACCGATCACTGTTTTTCTGATTGTTTCGTGATATGGAATCTTTGGTGTTGTCAGCGTTACTTCTACTTTATATTTGGCTTTCATCTTTGAAACTAATACATCGATGTGCTGATCACCGACACCGTATAAGACATTTTCTTTGGTTTCTGGATTATTGACAACACGAGCTGTCTGATCTTCTTCACTCATACGAGCCAATGCATTGGATAATTTATCGTCATCATTTTTAGATTTTGGCCATACGGCAACACCCAGCATTGGTTCAGAGAATTGAATTTCATCCAATACATAGTGTTTTCCTTTATCACAAAGTGTATCATTGGTTTGCGTATAAGCTAATTTTGTAACAGCACCGATATCTCCGGTAAATAATTTACCGACAGCTGTCTGATGTTTTCCTTTAATGATAAAGATCTGAGAAATCTTTTCCATTTTATCTTTCTTTGGATTATAAACGGTAGAGTCAGAACTCAATACACCGGAACGTACTTTGATAAAGCTGATTCTTCCGACAAATGGATCGACAATTGTCTTGAATACCTGAACTGTTAAATCACCTTTTTCATCTGTTGTGATTTCAACCGGTTCTTCTTTTTCAATATCAGTTACCGTCATAGTTCCTTGTTCGCCATAAGTTGGGAAGTATTTATCGACAAGATCCAACAATCTTTCAATCCCTACCATGTTGATGGCAGAACCAGAGAATACCGGACGGATCTCACCGCTTCTTACACCTAAGCGAACCCCGCGAGTCAATTCAGCTTCTGTGAATTCTTCTCCGGAGAAGAATTTTTCCATCAATTCATCATCGCCCATAGCAATTGCTTCGGCAATTTCATTTTTATATTCTGCGACAATATCTTTCATGTCTTCCGGAACTTCACAAGCTTTTTCACGGTCTGCTTTTGGTCCTTTGAAATACCATGCTTTATCTCTTAGGATATTGACAGAACCGATTACTTCTTCACCATCCATGATCGGTACTTCAAATGGAATAACGCTCTTGCCGAATGCTTCACGCAATGCTTTATAAGCTTTATCAAAAGAAGCGTGTTCTTCATCTACTTTGTTAATAAAGAAAATCGTTGGAATTCCTTTTTCTGTTGCATCTTCAAAGGCACGAACTGTACCTGATTCAACGCCTTCTTTGGCACCGACAATGATCAGGGCATTATCTCCGACAGCTAAGCCACTTTCTTTTTCACCGACAAAGTCCAGATAACCGGGTGTATCGATGAAATTGATTTTTGTATCTTTCCATTCAATCGGTACAATGGTTGTATAAACAGATAAGCCGCGTCGAATTTCTTCGGCATCGTAGTCAATAATAGAAGATCCTTCACTTGTTTTACCGAAACGATCTGTTGCTTTGGTAAAGTGAAGCATTGCTTCCAAAACAGATGTTTTCCCAGAACCGCTGTGTCCCAAAACTGTGACATTTCTTACTTCATGTGCTAAATAGTCTCTCATAAAATGTTCCCCCTACTTCAGAATAGGCTTTAATTCAGCCAGACAGTGTTCACGTACATAGTGAATTGCTTTATTGCCGTCATTGTCTTCAATTTCTTTGTCTGCACCTGCTTCAAGTAGGTAGTTTACTAATTCTGCATATCCGCCATAAGCAGCTCTCATCAAAGCTGTACAGCCTCGTTTATCCTGCAGATTGACATCTGCACCAGCTTCTACTAATTGCTTGATTACATCAAATTTAAATGCTAAGCAAGCTTCCATCAATGGGCTTCTTCCTTCATTATCCTGAGTATTGACTTCAGCGCCAGCTTTAAGTAATTCATCGATAACACGATCCATTCCCTGGAATGCAGCTCGCTGCAGTGCCGTTCTTCCTTTATTATCTCTTGCATTGACATCTGCGCCAGCTTCAATTAATTTTTTAACGATTGTCTTGTTTCCTTTTTTTGCGGCACCCATAATGGCTGTTTTACCACGAGCATCGACTAAATTGACATCTGCACCATTGTCGATCAAAACACGTACAATATCCTTGTAATCACGTTTTGCACTGCGCATCAATGCTGTACGTCCTTCTGGATTTTGATAATTGACATCTGCACCCTTTTTGATTTCAGCACAAATTGCAGTGAAATCACCGTTTGCTGCAGCATCCCAGAAAACCTTATTAAATTGATTCATGATAAATTCCTCCTTTTTATGAATCACTACTGAAAGTAGTATTTTCCGAAAAACAAGATGAAAGCTGTAAAAAAAACGAACGCAATCATAACGTCCGTTTTAAAACCACATCAAAGCATGCCCAATGTGAGCAACATCATGAACAACTTGCAGCTCATTGCTTCTTTTGATTCTATCCATGATCCTCACATCCTTTCATCTTTTGTACTTCTATTGTAACCTATTTCAAAAATTATGCAAGCGTTTCCACTAGATTTATCCAATGAAAATAATTTACATTATTTTATGTGAAATATCACTCTCTTTTCATTGATTTTCGTACAAAAACATAATGGGCAGAATCGGAAGCAATTTCATCAAAAACATAACCCATTTCACTGAATTGTTTTGCTTCTTCTATTTTTTCGATTTTATTTTCTGCCAGAAAACGTACCATGGCACCGCGGGCCATTTTCACATAAACCCCCTTTTCTCTGCGTTGATTTGCTTCTTCTTCCATAAAGAAGCAGCGAATCAGCTTGGTCTTCGGAATCAGTTTGCTGTATTGGCGGCTGGTCAGATCCAAGATTTCTTCACCCTGCAGAAGTGAAGCACATGTTTCCTGCCAATAAGCAGGCAAAAGCTGATTTTCGATGATCAGTCTATTCTCTAGTTCCAATCGATATGGCTGAATGCCATCCAGCGGACGTAAGATGCCGTATAAAGCCGATAAGATATAAAGATGATTCTGCAAATAAAGCAATTGTTCATCACTCATGACTGAGGGAGCCATTTTCTGATACTGAATGCCGTCAAACGCCAAAAGAGCCGGTACTCCTTTTTCACTGAGATCAAGCTTCTGCGTGTCGTTCCATGCTTTTTGGGCAATGGAAAAACTGCAGCCCAAAAGATTCTGCAGTTCTGAAGGATTAAGCTTTTTTAATTCATCGATGATTTTTTGTGTCTGCTGCGGAAATAAGCAATGATCTTGCGGTTCAAGATAAATTGACTCTTCCTGAATTCTTTTAGCTGGAGAAATGATGATCTTCATGATTCAATACCTGTTCGCATATTTGTCTTGTTTCTTCTTCATTTTCAAAAGTAAAGATCAATCGGAAATTAGTAATGCCCATTTTCTGATAGAAAGGCAATTTCTGAATTTCATTGCAGACTTCACTGTGATAAACATGCATCCGGCATTCATCATCTCCTAATAAAGGATATTCTTTGCCTTTGATATCTTTCAGATAATAAGAAGAAGTGTGACACAGCTGACAATTCTTTTTCTTTGTGTCGTGAATGAATGTATTGATTGGGCAATATTCCATGATCATATTTTCTTTGCGTTCATAAATGATTTTTTCTACATTCGGCAGTGAATGATATTGCCGCTGATAAGACTTCATGAGATCTTCAATAGCTGCATCACTGAGTTCATCATTCAAAGTAATGCATTTGGCATTGAACGCATATAAGAAATGCACACAAGCTGCATTGAAGCAATTCAGGCTGGCATTGAGCCGTTCCATTTTGCCCAATCCGCCTAATTCACTGGCTATGCCTTTTACATCATAAGCTTGATGATAAACACGAGGATAAATGAATTCTGCTTGTTCATCCAAAGTGTGAATCTGATCATAGAGCTTGCGTGAAAGAATATCAATTTTGCAGTTATATTGCTTAGCAACTTGATATTGTTCATAAGTGGAGACACTGACATGCCAATCGTGCGTCAATGGCGGCTGAATATTCGGCAATTCAAAAGGAACTGCCGGAGTAGTTCTTGGACGATGTGAACGCAGAGAAGCATGTTTGGATAATACTTCTCTTCTTAATTCATTGAGAAGTGATAATGGAAAAATCACATTTTCATCCAGATCAATGTGCAGCTTTTCAAATAAAAACGGAGTATTGCCGGTCTTTTTCATTTGGGTTTCAATTCTTTGTGCATCCAGCGGTGTTTTCTGTGCTTTTTCCGTCCTCTGTTCACTGATGCATTCGCTAACAAAGCCCTCCGCATCACTGACACGAATGACCAGCGGTTCATTCAGATGACAGATCACTTCTCCTGTCAGATAAACTTTGCGCTTATTTTCTTCAATCGTTTGTTTTAAACGTTCCAGCTGACGATAATCACTGGTCTTGACAACAATATCATTGACCTTAACTCCTTTGACGCGATCCAATTCAATGACTTCATTTTCTGCATGATTGATCAATTGCCCTTTGCGGTACATATAGTTAACGACAAAGCCTTTATCTTCTTTGTCATTGAGAATACGAATACCATCTTTCTGATTCAGTTCATGGTGAAGTGCAATGCTCATTTTATCTTTGCTTAAGGCTTTGACCTTGCCGATGACAATGCCTTGATGATTTGGACGTACAGCACTGGTCAGTTCCTGCCCATTGATATGATTCAGATAACCTTCTGTAAAGCCTCGATTAAATACTTTCTGCATTTCCTCTTTCACTTTGGCATTTACATCAAAAGGCTGATGTGCATAATAGCTGTCAATGGCCTGACGATAAATGGAAGTCATCATCGCCACATATTCCGGACGTTTCATTCTGCCTTCAATCTTAAAGGAAGCTACACCGGCTTCAATCAGTTCAGGCACTAATTTCAATGCATTGAGATCTTTTAAAGACAATAAATACTGTCCCTTTGTATCAATCTTGATCTTGCCCTGAGGTGTCTTTTTGATAAGCGTATAAGGCAGGCGGCAGGCCTGGGCACATTCACCGCGATTTCCGCTGCGTCCGCCGATATTCTGGCTCATCTGACATTGACCGGAATAGCTGACACAATAAGCCCCTTGTACAAAAACCTCAATTTCAATGTCTTCCTGACACATTTTTCGGATCAATTCCAATGGGGTCTCTCTGGCAACTACCACTCTTTTCAAGCACCATTTCTTCACATTTTTCAATCCTTCACAATTATGGATATGCATCTGTGTGGAGGCATGCAGCTCAAGATTGGGATATTTTTGACGTATCAAAGACATGATTCCAAGATCTTGGATGATCAGAGCATCTACATTGGCTTGAACTAATTCATCGACATACTGCATACATTCTTCACATTCATTTTCTTTGATCAGTGTATTCAGTGTCACATGCACTTTTACCCCATAGCAATGAGCCAGCTGTACTGCCTCATGAATTTCTTCCATCGTAAAATTAGCGGCACTGGCTCGTGCCCCAAACATTTTTCCGCCTAAAAAAACAGCATCTGCCCCATTCTGTATGGCTGCCTTGAAGGATGCCATATTACCGGCAGGCGCAAGCAATTCAACTTTTTTCATGCAACTTCCTTTCTTCTTTTTCTTTTTGTTAAAATACGAGTCACACTGGCCACAAGCGTACAGGCAAGAACAATGGACCCTGCCTGAAGCAAAGTTTCAAAACCTGTTTCCATCGCCTGCTGATAATTATTCTGAACAACTTCCAGCATGGTATAATACATACCTCCTCCAGGCACTAACGGAATCAAAGCACAGATCAAAAAGGTTGTCACCGGACTTTTCATCCATCGAGAAGCAATCTCAGAGAGAATGCTGATGATCAAAGCTGCCCAGAAAAGTGCCATGATAGCAGAAATATTCATTGCCGTCAAAAGACTGTAGCATATACCTCCGGCCCCGCCGACCAGTGCCGCAACAAGCAGACGTTTGCCGCGAATGTTGAATAAAATGCCAAAGCCCAAAGAAGCCAAAATGGCTGAAAAACCGCTCCACATATTAAATTCCTCCCAGCAGTGCAAAGATCAGCCCGCTGCCGACGGCAATGGCTACAGCAATGATCAAAGCCTCCATGATGCGCGATGTACCTGAAATCAAATCTCCGGAAACAGTATCCCGCATCGCATTGGTAATCGCTAATCCCGGCACTAAAAGCATCAGCACTGAAATGATTGCCGTATCCAAAGACTGACATAAGCCTAATTTCATACAGAAAAAAGAAAATAAAGTGACAAAAGCTCCGCCTGTCACATTTTTAAAGAAATTGTCCAATCCTAAATAACTCAGCCAATATAAAAGCATCTGCAAAAGACATCCGCAGACAAAGGCCACACAGGCATCCTGCAGAGTACCATGAAAAAAGAAAGCAAAGCCAAACGTACAAATTCCGCTGGCCAGCACTTTGATCAATGGCGAATACGTATTTTCCTGTTCGATGCGATTTAATTCTTCCAATAATTCATCCAATGTCAATTTCTGTTTCGCTGCTGCTCTTGATAAATGATTGACCTGATCCACTTTATGCAGATCAATGGTTCTCATCTGTGTACGCTTGACATTATGCACCAATTCATCCCCCATAGAAAAAGAAATGATGATCAGTGTCGGTGTGGCATAGCTATCCACAACTTCTGCCCCATAATGATAACAAAGACGACGCATCGTATCTTCTACTCGATATGTTTCTGCACCGCTTTCCAAAAGCAAAACTCCTGCTTTGGTAACGGCTTTTGCTAATTTATTGCAATCCATTTTATCACCAAAATCATTATACATAGTTTATCTTTTATTTAAAAGAAAAATCTTGGGCTAACCCAAGATGATTCTTTCATTTCCTAAGCGATCATAACACTCATGTATCGTATCATAATCCGCCAGACCAGAAGAGAAGGCTGTTGCACAGCCGCAGGCCATGCTTACCTTAAATGCCTCTTCATAATTTTTGGTTTTCTCATAGGCCGCTACAAAGCCTGCAACCATTGAATCTCCGGCACCTACCGAAGAAAGGCTTTCTCCCTGCAGCGCATCTCTTTGATGTACCTGATAGTTCTCATCAATCAAAATAGCTCCATGCGCTCCTAAAGAAATCAAAACATTCAGCGCTCCCATTTCACGAAGCTGTCTGCCGGCTTCAATCAGCTCATGAGTCGAAGTCATCGAACGCTGAAAGATTTCTTCGCATTCCTGACGATTCGGCTTGATCAAAAATGGATGATGCTTTAAACAATTCACCAGTAAGTCTTTGGAAGCATCGACCACACATTTGACTTTCTTTTCGCTGACGACAGATAAAATTGTTTCATACAAATTATCGGAAAGGCTATTAGGAATATTGCCGCTTAAGATCAGCACATCTTCCTCTTTCAGACAGTTCAGTTGCTCATATAATTCCTTCATGGCATCACTGGATATGATAGGCCCTGCCCCATTCAGCTCTGTCTCAGCAGTACCTTTGACCTTGACATTGATGCGTGAATTGCCCTCAGGCAAATGAAAAATAACTGCTTTTAGATTAGCTTCATCAATACGTTTTTCAATTTCAGCGCCCACAAATCCGGCTACAAAAGTAAAGATGCAGGATTCTGTTTCAAGATTTTTCAATACTTGAGAAACATTGATTCCCTTTCCTCCCAAACGCAATGAATCACTGACAGAGCGATTGGTAGTCCCTGTTTTGCTTCGCTCTATTTTCCTTTCCAGATCCAATCAAGGATCCAATGTAATCGTATAAATCATAACTGTTCTCCTATAGTATTATTATATCATTTCAGCACTCATCAACAATGAAAAAATTTCGGCATTTTTCGCATTAGTTCATTGTTTTTTCCTGTATAATAGAAGAATAAAAAGGATGATGATATGAAACTGATATTCTTAGATATTGATGGAACTTTATTGGATCATGATGTACTGCATGATGTGCCGCCTAGCGCAAAACAGGCAGTTGCTTTGACACGTTCGAAAGGAAACAAAGTCATCCTATGTACCGGGCGTTCCAAAAGCAGCGTCAATGATCAGATCATTGATTTTGAAACAGATGCCCAAGTTTATGCCGCCGGAGCACACATTGAAGAAAAAGGACAGATCATTGAATGGAAGGCGTTTGATTCTGCATTGCTTTCAGCATTGATCGATGAACTTGAAAATGCTCATTTCGGCATTGTCTTAGAAGGAAGACAGCACAATTATTATAATGAGGCTGCTGTTCAGCATTTTATCACACTGGATAATCAAGCCTCTCAAAACGGAGCTCAGCTGCCAGAAAGAACATTTTTATCGCTGATGGATCATCAAAGGGATCCACAGCCCATCAACAAGCTTACTTTTTATGCCTTGGATAATGAAAATCTGCATGCTTTGATTCATCAATTTGACAAGCAATGCAATTTTATTCGTCATAAAGTAGATCCGAATGGTTATATCGGTTATGAGTGCTGTTTAAAAAATATTCATAAAGGAAGAGCTGTACAGATTGTCTGTGATCATTATGGTGTTTCTCTTGCCGATTCTATTGCATATGGGGACAGTATGAATGATGCGGAAATGATTCAGACGGCTCATTTGGGTATTGCCATGGGCAATGGTGTTGAACAGCTCAAGCAAATGGCTGATGAAGTTTGCGGTAAGGTAAGCGAAGATGGGTTGTACAAAAGCTTTCAGAAGCATGGTTTGATATAGGAGGGGCATTTATGAAACTGCAGTCAGAAACGATTCGTTTAAGAAATGGACAGACATGCATCCTTCGTTCTTTAGAAGTGGAAGAAGCTGAAAAAATGATTCATTTTTTAAAACAGGCTTATACAGAAACTGCTTATCTGGCCCGTTATCCGGAGGAAGTGAATATTACTTTGGAAGATGAAACTGCTTATATCAAAAAATTAAATGAATCTGAAACAGATGTCTTTTTAACTGTCTTCATCGATGATGAGATCATCGGAAATTTAGGACTCCATAGTATCAGCAGCCGTTTGAAGATGAAACATCGCTGTTCTTTCGGCATCACCGTATTAAAAAAAGCCTGGGGCAACGGTATTGGTACGTTGCTGCTTCAAAAAGCGAAGGAATTGGCCAAAACATTGGGCTATGAACAGATGGAACTGGAAGTCGCTGCCGACAATGAAAGAGCCATTGCATTGTATAAGAAAATGGGATTTGAAGAAACAGGGAATATTCCTCATGCTTTTAAATATAAAGACGGCACTTATTCTGATTTCAAAATAATGGTCTGTTTTTTTAGATAAATGAAAGTACAGGTTTGATTTTTATCCATCTGAATGGAGGGCATCATGAAAAAATATACAGTAGGACAAATGGCAAAGGCATTGGGTGTTTCATCTCAGACACTGCGTCATTATGAAAAAATGGGATTGATTGAGTCAGAGCGAAATGAGCATAATCAATACCGAGAATATTCAATGCGGGACAATAAGATTCTCATGCAGACCAATTTGTATCGTTCCATGGGTTTCTCATTAAAAGAAATACGGGCTTTGATTAAGGAATATCCGGAAGCACAGGTACAGGAAGCCTTTGCATTGCGTATTCAGGAAGTCGATCAAGAAATTGAACAGCTTCAGTTATTGAAAAATGAACTGAAGGAATATGCTTCGGCCATTCACCAAGCTGTGCTGGAAGAAGGAAAATGCTGGATTGATCCGGCTGGCCATAGTTTTTACGCTGTGCTGAAAAAAGGCAGCGGTTTTGCGATATTAGATGTGGCCATGGAAGAATTAGTCAAGTATCAGAAAAAGGGGCCGCATATACGTCAAGGATTCCGTATTGCCATGGATACGTTCCAAAATGATCAGCCATTTGATTTTCAGTATGGTGTATTCATGAAGAAGAATTGGGCTGAAAAAAACTGTGATGCCGAGGAAATTGCTCCTTATTATGTGCAGCTGAACGGGCCTTTGGCTCATACTTACATCAAATGTACAAATTTAGATAAAAGTACCTTCGATTCTTTTTTTCAATATATTCAGCAGCAGGGATATCAAGCAGATGGCGATATATACGGACATGCCGTATATATGAATTGTACAGAAGAAGATCTAAATTATTTTGAATTCTTATTGCCGGTCAAAGAATGTTAAATTTTTAACAATTTTACTTGACCTTAAAACTGTTGTAAGGTTTACTGTATTGTCATAGGAGGGATTTTATCCATGAAAAAATTATTAGGTTTAGTGATGAGCCTGGCCATGGTGCTTTCTTTAGGAGCTTGTTCTTCCTCTACTGAAGAAACAGGAACTTATACACCAGGGACTTACACAGGTGAAGCACAAGGATATGGCGGAACAGTGACTGTTACAATCACAACAGATGCCAACCAGATTACTGAAGTAACGATTGAAGGACCAGATGAAACACCTACAGTCGGAGGTGCTGCTTTAGAAGAATTGATCAATCAGATCATGGAAGCACAGAGCACTGAAATTGATGGTGTCAGCGGTGCAACTATGACAAGCAATGCAGTTATGAGTGCATTGGAATCTGCTTTGAACCAAGCAAAAGGTGTAGAAGAAGAAATCGCAGCTTTAACTGACGGTACTTATTCTGCAACTACAACTGGCTACAGCTGGACAGGAATGATCAGCGGTGATGTTACTATCACTGACGGTAAGATTGCAGATATTACTATCACAGAAGAACATGAAAGCGAAACAGGTGAAATTGCACAGACTGCTTTCGATAACATGATTCCTCGTATTATTGAAAATCAGAGCTTAGCTACTGATGTTGTGACAGGAGCTACTTCTACTTCAAATGCCATCAAAGATTTAGTATCTCAGGCTATTGAACAGGCCGGCGGAAAACCATCTCAATGGATGACACCGGTTGAAAAGAAAACAGATACTGTGACATTAGAAGGATATGATGTTATCGTTGTTGGATTGGGCGGTTCAGGTATTCTTTCTTATGCAGCTGCTGCAGAATCCGGAGCGACTGTTTTCGGTATTGAAAAGGCTGCAAAATTAGGCGGTCAGTCTGCCACTACAACCGGACCAATGGTCATCAATTCATCTGCACCTGCATTTGAAGGTGTGACATTTGCAAATCCTGATGATGTATATCAGACTTGGATCGAATATGTAGAATCTGAAGAAAAAGCAGATATCATTCATGAAGCTGTTTACAATTCAGGTGCTTACTTAGATTACTATATCAACAACTTTGGTTTTGAATTTGAAGGTATGATCATGAGCTTTGCCAAACCTGAATGGTCACAGTTCTGGACAAGATATGTCGGTGAAGATGGTACGACAAATATCTTCGGACCAAACAAAACTTATCAATTTGACCGTGCAATGGAAACTGCCAAAGCAATGAATGAAAAGAATGATTACATGCTTGAATTAACAGCTGAAGAACTGATCATGGAAGATGGTGCAGTCAAAGGTGTCAGAGCGGTATCTTATGACGGTACAACTTATGAAATCTACGGGGATTCAGTAATTCTGGCAACCGGCGGATACATCGGTGATGCTGAAATGGTTGAAGAATACTGGGGTGCAATGCCAAATACAGTAGCTGCTACAATCAATGATGGTGCAGGTATCAAGATGGGTCTTGCTGCCGGCGGAACAACTTACATGATTGGTGTAGATCCTATGATCCACATCCTTCAGATCCCTAATATGATCAAGAACAATGATCTGACAGCTGATCAGAAAGCAATCTTATCTGCTTTAGCTTTAGTAAAAGGACAGACAAGTGTTACAGTTGACGGCGAAGCATTAGATCCTACATTATCTGAAGCAATGATTCCTGATTACAAATACTATGTTGTTTACAGCGAAGATGAAATCAACAGCTTCAAAGAAAATGGATTGCCTGAAAACTTCGCAACTGCTACTTCTATGTTCATGGGACAAGGCGGAAGCTTTGAAGTAGGTACACCAGTCAGTGATATCGATACAATCTTAGAAGTTGGTATGGAATACAACAACGTATTGAAAGCTGATTCTATCGCAGACTTAGCTGAACAGATTGGCTGCGATGAAGCTACTTTATCTGCAACTTTAGGCGGCAATGATACGACTTACTATGCTGTTATCTGCCAAGGTTACACTTATGGTACAGTCGGCGGTCTTGACGTTGATATCAACATGAACGTATTGACAGAAGATGGTACTCCAATTGAAAACTTATATGCAGTAGGTACAGATTCTATGGGTGTTGAAAACATCGAAGGAAAACCATATACTCCTTGGGGCGGACAAGCACAGTCTTGGACATTCGTTTCCGGATATCTGGGAGGTAAAGCTGCTGCAGAATACGGATTATCTAAATAAAATTCTTTGATCGAAACAAAAAGGAAATTGGCATCCGTCAATTTCCTTTTTTCATGCAATAAAAAAGATCAGATGACTGACCTATTTATTTTGCTGGCTTTCAATTGTTTCAGTAATGTGGGTAATTACGCCATAATCTTTGCAGGCACCGATAATGTGATGTGCTTTTTCTTTCGCACAAGCTAATGCACTGCTAGGTGAATAAGAATTTTCAAACATTTCCAGCATTTCCAAATCATTTCCGCCGTCACCATAGACCGCTACTTCACTTGGATCAATGCCTAAGGAACGAGCTAAAGCCATGACAGCTTCTCCTTTATTGACTCCCACATTGGTTATTTCAAACATACCTTCATCACATGGTGCGTTGACAAGCTCATTCTGACCTGCCAAATATTGTTCCAATCTTTGATAATGAGCTGGATCATGAGGCATGCAGTTGACCTTCACGATATCATGTGACAAGATTTCTTCCGGTGTGCAGTCAAAAACAAAGCCCTTCATGAAGATTTTCATTTTTTCTTCATCCATTGGTCGGAAACGACGATTGCCTTTTTTCATTTCCTCAAAGTGTTCTTCTTTTGAAACGGTTAAATATACATGGTTTTTACTGATCCACTGCAGCGGAAGATCAGGAAACTGATTCATCATCTCAATCAAATTCTTTTTATCAATTACATGTTTGCTGATTATATTACCGTTCGGATCAACGGTAACAGCTCCATTCATGCAGATGTGATATATTTTATCTTCAAATCCTTCTAATAAGCCGCTGGACATATTTCTTCCTGTTGCTACAGAAAAATAAGCATGATGATCTAATACATTTTGAATTCCCTGCTTGATTTTCTCATCCAGCATATGATCATCATTTAATAATGTTCCGTCTAAATCAGATACAAACAAACGAATCATGGCATACCTCCTTATTTTCATACGCTCCTATTTTAATAGATTTTATTGAAATAATCAATTTCACATAGCCGCTTATTGAGAAATAAATTACTCACTCAAAAATGTAAGCGATTACGAAAATAAACCAGAAATTTTATAATAATATTTTTTAATTTTTCGTTGACATCTCTTACTTTTCTGTGATAAACTAATCAAGCATTCGGCAAGGATACAGTAACGAATTGTCGAATTTTATATACATGGGGTGTTAGCTCAGCTGGGAGAGCACCTGCCTTGCACGCAGGGGGTCAAGGGTTCGAATCCCTTACGCTCCACCATGAAACAGATAAAGCCTTGCAAAAGGCTTCTTTTGTTATATAAAGCAAAAAAGGAATTTCCCTCTTTTCAGAAAAGACTGAGGCAATTCCTTTTTTAATTATTCGTAAACACTTTTCCCATAAGCATCCATAGCTACAACGCAGGGAAAATCTTCCACTTCATAGCGATAGATAGCTTCTGCTTTCAGATCTTCAAAAGCAATGCATTCTGCTTTTTTGATGCTTTGACTCAGCAAGGCTCCTGCTCCGCCGATACAGATCAGATAACAGGCATGATTGCGGATAATAGCTTCTTTGACCTGCGGGGTACGATAGCCTTTTCCAATGGTTGCACTGACACCTAGATCATAAAGCAATGGAGCATAAGCATCCATGCGCATGCTGGTGGTTGGTCCGGCACTGCCCACAATGGCATTTGGCGGAGTCGGTGTAGGCCCTACATAATAAATACAGGAATTTTCTAAATCAAAAGGAAGTTTTTCCTTTTTTTCAATCATTTCCGCAAGACGTTTATGTGCTGCATCACGCGCTGTATAGATGACACCGCTTAGCTGCAATGAATCACCGGCATGAAGTTTCATGCAGGTTTCTTTTGTCAATGGCAATGTTATTTTCATTCGATCACCTCACTGATATGACGAGTAATATGGCAGGAAATATTCACAGCTACCGGCAGACCGGCAATGTGAGTCGGTGCTGATTCGATATTGATCTTCAATACACTGGTATCTCCTCCAAGCCCTTGCGGACCGATGTTGAGCCGATTGGCTTCTTCCAGCAGTTCCTGTTCAAGCTGAGCATATTCCGGATCAGGATTGGACAATGTGCAATCACGCAGTGTGGCTTTTTTCGCAAGCACGGCCGCATAGTCAAAGCTGCCGCCGATTCCGACGCCGACAACCATCGGAGGGCAGGCATTAGGTCCTGCATTCTGAATGGCCTGCAGCACGGTTTCTTTGACTCCTGCAACGGATTGAGCCGGCTTTAACATTCTAATCACGGACATATTTTCACTTCCAAAGCCCTTGCAGCCGACAGTAAGCTTTATTTGTTCTCCATCCACAATGGAAGGATAAATGATACAAGGCGTATTATCTTGTGTGTTGATGCGATGAAAAAGCGGGTCACTGACGATGCTTTTGCGCAGATAGCCTTCTTCATAGCCCAAAGCCACTCCTTTTTGGATAGCTTCATTCAAGGAACCATCGACTAGCTGAACCTGCTGACCGATTTCAATGAAGACAATGACCATGCCGGTATCCTGACAGATCGGAATTCTTTTTTCAGCGGCAATACGGCTGTTTTCTTTTAACAGATCCAGAATTTCTTTGCCTAAAGAATGGCTTTCATTTTGACGAGCCTTCTCCAACAAATCTTCAATATCCTTGGGATAATGAAAATTGATCTGCTGGACCATTTCTCTGATTTTATCCTGAATTTTTAAAACACTGATTTGTTTCATTTCAAAGCCTCTTTTTTCACTGCTTCAGCGACAGCCTTTACGACTTGAGGATTGAAGGCATCCGGAATGATATAATTTTCATTTAATTCTTCATCACTGACAATGCCGGCAATCGCTTTGGCAGCTGCTAATTTCATTGCTTCTGTAATATCTTTGGCTCTTGCATCCAGTGCTCCGCGGAAAATGCCTGGGAATACCAGCACATTGTTGATTTGATTTGGGAAATCACTTCTTCCTGTCGCAATGACTCGGGCACCGCCTTTTTTCGCTTCCTTTGGCATAATTTCCGGTGTTGGATTGGCCATGGCAAATACAATCGCATCTTTGTTCATTGTGCTGACCATTTCTGCAGTCAGAATATTCGGAGCACTGACACCGATAAAGACATCACTGCCGACAATTACCTTTTTCAGATCTCCGTGAATTTTTTCTGGATTGGTGATCTTAGCCATTTCTTTTTGGGCTTCATTCATCCAGGTTTCACCTTCACATAAGGCACCGTTTTTATCGACTAAAATACAATTTTTCATACCTAACTGAAGCAAAAGACGAGCAATGCTGATGCCGGCACTTCCGGCTCCATTGATGACAAAACGAGCTGTTTCGATTTCTTTTTTAACTAACTTCAATGCATTGATGATACCGGCACTGACAACAATAGCTGTACCATGCTGATCATCATGAAAAACCGGAATATCACATTCTTCTTTCAGACGTCTTTCAATTTCAAAACAGCGAGGTGCTGCAATATCTTCCAAATTAATGCCTCCGAATGTCGGCGATAAGGCTTTGACAATACGGATAATTTCTTCACTGTCCTGCGTATCCAAGCAAATCGGGAAAGCATCAATTCCGGCAAATTCCTTAAACAAAATAGCTTTTCCTTCCATGACCGGCATTGCGGCCAATGGGCCGATATTGCCTAATCCCAATACAGCTGATCCATCCGTAACAACAGCCACGGTATTGCCCTTGGTTGTATATTTATATACATCTTCCCCATTCGCATGAATCTTTCGGCAGGCTTCTGCCACTCCCGGCGTATAAGCAAGACTGAGATCCTGCATATTTTTCACTTTGACCTTACTGGTAACTTCTAATTTCCCTTTATGTTCTTCATGTAATTTCAGTGATTCTTCATATACGTTGCTCATAATTAACTCCTTATCTTCATTTTGATTCCTTAACAAGGATTAATATACGTTTCGTTTTTCTTTCTGTCAAGCGAATTCCGGCACTCTATCTGAATGATCTTTATCCATAATTGCAAATCATAAAACAAGGCGGAAGCTCCGCCTTGCTTTATGAAATATTAAAGTCTGTTTTTATCGTATTTGGCTAAGAGGGCATGATCTCTTTCAACCATTTTCATCGGGAAGAGAAAGGTATAAGACCCTCTTAATAAATCCGGAAGAAAAATAATCAGCAGCTGAAGCAATCGAACCTTTGGTGTTCCGTTTCTTCCGAAAAATTCAATGACCAAGACCATCAGGATAATGGAAATGGCCCATGGATAAAAATCACTTTTATAAAGCAATTCATATTTTTCATGACATTCAGGACATTCCAGCACAAAGGCAATTCCTAAGCAATGAATTTTTAAATGTCTTTTGGCTTTTTTCAAAGAGTGTGAACAGTTGGGGCATTGTGTTTTTTCCATTGTTATTTTGCTCTTACTAAATCAATAGCTTCTTTTTTCATGACTTTTTTTAAGTCAAAATTACCATCCTGCATGCAATAGCTGTAGAAATTAGCAGTAATGCATTTTAATGTGCTCCAAGCTAATTCTTCTTTGATAACATCCTGACGGATACTGCCATCCTTTTGTCCTTGTTCGATAATGTCAAGAATGACTTGATAGTTCACATTGTTTTGATCTAAGATTTCATCGACTTTGTGATAGAGATATACACGAAAGACTTCCCGCAGCCATGGGATTTCAATTTCTCCTAAAATATCATATTGTTTCTCCAAGTAAATTTCTAAGTTTTCGATCCCGGTCTTTTTATTTAATTGCGGAGCAATTGTTTCCTGTGTTTTTAAATAGCTTTTATGAATCTGATTGAATATGATATCATCCTTGGATTTAAAATGTTTATAATAGGTTCCGACAGAGATGCCTGCATGCTGGGCAATTTCACGAATGGTAATGGCTTCATAGTCTTTTTCATTGACCAGTTCCTGAATGGCTTCCAGGATTTTTTGGTATGTCTGCTGTTTCTGTTCCTCTCTGATTCCCATGTTGACCTCCAAAAAAGAGCTATCCTCTGATAGCTCTATTTTACATGAATTTTGATGATTTTCCAACTATTGTTCCTGTGCAGCATTTGTCCCGGCAATGCGTCCAAAGCGTACTGCAGAACCAATTGCTAAACCGCAGCTAGGATATTCATCACCAAATAAACCTGTGAATGCTACTTCACCTGCTGCATATAAACCAGGGATTGGATTATTGTCATTGTCTAATACACGAGAATCCAAATCAGTAACTAAGCCGCCGAATGTTACGGTAAAGGCTGGAGATAATTCAATCGCATATAATGTTCCTTCCACAGGAATCATGTATTCTGCCGATTTATTGAATTCTGTATCTACACCGTTCGCACACATTTCATTGTAGCGAGCTACCTGATCGGCAAATGTCTGAGGATCAACGCCCATTAATTCAGCTAATTCTTCTGGTGTTTCAGCTTTCAGTGTAGAATCTAACGTCATGGCATATTGAACAGTTGGGTATGGATCATTAGCAGAAGCAATGTACCATGCTTTCTGAGAACCATCGTTGACTAATGCAGTGGCAACATGAGATTGATATGTCCATTCATCAACAACACGAACGCCGCAATCATTGACGATCAATCCGCTTTCTTCATTGATACCTACACCGCTTGTATTGCTTACATAGACTGCCTGTGCTCCCGGTGCTTCAAATACTTGAGCTCCGACTGCTTCCGCCATCTTGACACCATCACCGACATTTCCTTTCGGTACACTTGTATTGTAGTTTTCAATGCCTAAATGAGCCATCATTTCACGATTCTGTGCATAACCGCCTGTCGCGATAATAACAGCCTTCGCATTGACTGTCACGGTATGACCTTCCGGTGTAGTACCTACAACACCGCTGGCCTTGCCTTCATTCATTAAAATTTCATTGACAGAAACATTGTAGACAATTTCTGAGCCTGTTTCCTTGAAAGTATTATAAAGAGGAACTGAGATCTGCCCGCCATGTCCGCTTGTCTGGCCGCCGCCTCCCAGTGTATTCATAACACGCCAAGGTGTAATAGAAGAGTGAATAGGTTCAACATTGATGATCTGTACACCCATATCTTCCAGCCAGTTAACATCTTCCAAAGCATTATCTGTAAATTCATGCAGTTTTTCATCATCGATCCAATCACCGCCGACACTCTTTAAATAATCAAATAATGCGTCTGGTGTATCACCGCTGAATCCTTGTGCTTCCTGATATTTTGTACCTGCCGCCAACAGCTTACCTCCGCTCAAAGTTGTGGAACCGCCGATAATTCCTTGTTTTTCCAATACAACAACATCTGCACCGGCATTGCTTGCTTCAATAGCTGCAGATAACCCGGCAGCTCCCGCACCGACAACGACAACATCTGTATCCAATGTCAGATCTTGTTCATCACTGGCAACTTCCACGGCCTTCAATGCCTCAACATCACCGCCAGCTTGTTCCACTGCATCGCTGACCGCGTTCAGAATCGCATTGCTTGTAATCGTAGCACCTGTCACTGTATCCACACCCAATGATTGTGTTTCTACAATTTTGTTCGGCAATATTTCAATTGGTGAAGTATCCAATCCATAGCCGACACCATAAGTTTCTGAATGATTTTTTACAACAACACTGTCAATGGCATTCTCACTGAATGTCACTTCCACTTCTACATCACCATTCATACCTCTGGCAGTTGCTGAATAAGTACCAGCTGTATAGCTGGCTGCCGGAGTCTGCGTATTTGAGCAGGCACCCAAACTAAGCGCCATGAATGCAGAAAGTGATAAAATAATTCCTTTTTTCATATCAATTGCTCCTTTATTTCAGTGAACATGTTCGCTGTATTTTTATTATACTGTATGTGAAAAAAATTACAAGTAGATAAAGAGAATATTTTAAAGATTTGTTATAAACAAAAAAAGCGTCTAGGGGTAACGCTCTTTTTGCTTATTTATAAGGGGATAGAATATGAATGAAAACAAATTAGGGATTATTATTTTCATCAGATAAGGTCTTTTCCTTATCTGACTTTATAATACAAGAAAGATGTGTTATGAATATCTTTTGATTATGTGGATTTATGTGATTGTCTATATTTTTTATTTATATCTGTACAAAGTAAAAGAAGCATCAGGGGTCATGCTTCTTTTACCAACTTAACTTAATTATTATAAAGGGGATAAAATATGAATTGAAACAAATGAGGGATTATCTGTTTCTAAGCAAGTCTTATCTTGCTTGTCTATAATATACCCTAAAAGTTTCTATTTAATACGTTTCTTTTGTGTGGCTTTATGTGAAGTATTTTAAGATTATGTGATTTTACGCGTGAAAATAAATGAAAATGTATGAAAACTGTTGACTTTGTTTCAAAATAGGATTATCCTTGAATTAAATTAAACCGTTGCGAAGGAAATCAAGCATGCAGCGCGCTCAAAGAGAGTTGGGGATTGGTGGAACCCTGATGGAAATGCGGACATGTAAATGGCCCTTCAAGGGACATGGGGAAAGGAGTCATCCGAGTATCTGTGTACGGAAGTTCCCGTTATCGAACAGAAATGTGTTTGCATTTTGAAAAGTGGATGTGAGAACATCAATTAAGGTGGTACCGCAGGTGAATCAATCGCTTGTCCTTAGAGAAGATTTTTTCTTCAGGGGCAAGCGTTTTTTTATTAAGACACAAATTCAAAGCAAACTCTAACTGATGGAGGAGAAAGTTATGAAAAAGATGAGAAGTTTTATGTTAAGTATTTGTTTGTGTTTTACTGCATTAAGCGGATGTGCGAAAGAGAATGAACTGATTACAATTGGTCTGGCACAAATTGTGGAACATCCTTCTCTGAATACAATTCGTGAAGCAATTATTGATGAGTTAGCTGTTTTAGGCTATGTTGAAGGTGAGAATATCACTATTGATTATAAAAACGCCCAAAATGAACCCAATAATCTGACAAGCATCATGCAGACCTATGTCGGCAATGAAGTAGATATGATTGTTGCTATTGCTACTCCGACCGCCATGGCAGCGGCTCCATATGCCGAAGATGTACCGGTGATCTTCTCTGCTGTCTCAGATCCTGTGCAGGCGGGACTTATGGATGACTTAGATCATCCAAATCATAATATGACCGGAACAAGTGATGAAATACAGGTGGATCAGATTTTAGATCTTGCGAATCAAATAATTCCTGATCTGAATACCTTGGGCTTTATCTATAATGCTTCTGAAGCCAATTCAGTTTCTAATCTGGCGAAGACAAGAGCCTATTGCGAAGAAAATGATATTGAATTGATTGAGATGAGCGTTGCCAATGTCGGTGAGATCATGACCGTTGCTTCTGCTTTAGCACAGCAGTGCGATGCCATCTTTGCACCGAATGATAATACGATTGCCAGCGGAATCGATGCCTTGAATAAAGTAAGCATTGATTTGTCTTGTCCGATATTTGTCGGAGCAGATTCAATGGTATCTGACGGTGGATTTGCCAGTGTAGGCATCAACTATGAAGAATTGGGACGTGAAACTGCCAGAATGATTGCAGCTGTTTTGGAAGGTACGGATATTGCCGATATTCCTGTCAAAGTATTCGATGAAAATCTATTTACTTATATCAATGAAACAACAGCTGATGCTTTGAGTATTGAAATACCGGAAGAAATATTAAACAGTGAAACTACTGTTTTGATGAAGTAGGTGAATTTATGTCATTGTATATTATTCAAGGAGCCTTTGATCTAGGCTGTATGTTTGGCATATTATCTTTAGGCGTATTTATTTCATTTAAGGTATTGAATATTCCGGATATGACAGTGGATGGATCTTTTACATTAGGAGCTGCCATTTCCGGAGTGGTAAGTCTGATGGGAATGCCGATTCTAGGAATTTTTGGTGCTTTTATCGGTGGCTGCATTGCCGGTCTGCTTTGTGCTTTCCTGCAGACAAAGCTGAAAATACAGCCGATTCTCTCAGGTATCTTGATGATGATCAGCTTATATTCAATCAATTTAAGAATATTAGGTAATTCGCCTTCCTTATCCTTATTCGGAGCAGAAACTATTTTTTCATCATTGGATCGCAATATGCAAAGCCTTTTGATATTGATCATTCTTCTTGTAATTGCTTTGTTTTTATATCTTTTCTTGAATACACAGCTTGGTCTATCTCTGAGAGCCTGCGGCGATAATGAAGTCATGGTACGGGCTTCTTCCATCAATACAGATGTCATGAAGTTCATCGGTCTGGCTTGCGCCAATGGACTGGTCAGCACTGCCGGAGCCTTGATGGCACAGTATCAGGTATTTGCGGACAGCAGCAGCGGAACCGGTACTTTGATCATTGCTTTAGCTTCCATTATTATCGGGGAAACTTTGATCCGCAGCTTCAATTTAAAAATTCAGCTGATCAGTGTCATCATCGGTGCTATTTTATATCGATTTATTTTAACTATGGCTTTGCAGTTTGGTGTCAATCCGACAGATCTGAAATTATTGTCTGCTTTGCTGGTCATTGCAGCTATCTCAGTTCCTGTGCTTCAGGAAATGAGACAACGTCATAAGAAAAGAGGTGCTCATCGTGCTTGAACTCAAGGATGTATCTTTAATTTTCAATGCTTCAACGGTTCATGAAAAAAAAGCTTTGGATCATTTCTCACTGACTATTGAAGATGGTGATTTCATTACCATTATCGGAAGCAATGGTGCAGGAAAAAGTACGCTGCTGAATGCCATTGCCGGAACTCTTGAAATTGATGAGGGCAGCATTTTCATGGACCAAAAGGATATCACATTTATGCCGGAACACAAACGGGCCAATTTCATCGGCCGATTGTTTCAGGATCCCCTCAAGGGCACAGCTCCGCACATGAGTGTGGAAGAAAATTTAGGATTGGCATTTTGCCGAGGCAAAAAATATAATCCACTCTCTAAAGCTATCCGCAAAAAAGACAGACCGCTTTTCAAAGAAGTTTTGAAGCCTTTGGAACTCGGTTTAGAAGAGAGATTGAATACACAGGTCGGCTTATTATCCGGCGGGCAGCGCCAAGCATTAACCTTATGCATGGCAACAATTGTCACACCAAAGCTATTATTGCTTGATGAACATACGGCAGCATTGGATGCCAAAACAAGTGAACAGGTCATGAATATCACACAGAAGATTGTGGAAACGCATCATATCACGACCTTGATGATTACTCATAATATTGCTTTAGCATTGAAATACGGCAATAAAACATTGGTCATGAATGATGGAAAGATCAGTTTTATGCTTGAAGGAGAAGAAAGAAAGAAGATGAGTGTTGAGAAATTAATACAGCTTTATTCTCAAAAAACAGATCAAATGTTTGCGGATCGTGCATTGTTATAAAAAAGGGCTTGCCGGAGCATAGATATCAAGGCTATAATTAAAAATACGTGCAAAGGATATGAAAGAAATCTTTCTATCCTTTTCTCTTGTTAGGAAGGATATGTATGGGCAATTCTATTACTGGACTTATTGAAAGCATTTATCAGTTCTTATGGGGTGATTTGATAACGATTCCTTTGCCTCAGGGAGAATTGTCTTTGTCATTGCTGGTGATGATCTTAATTCCGGCAGGCATATATTTTACAATCAAAACAAACTTTTTGCCGATTCGTATGTTTAAAGATATGATTCAGATACTTACTGAAAAAGAGCAGGGACAGAACAATGCTTTATCTGTTGTGCAGACATTGATTGTTTCAACTGCGACTCGTGTCGGGATGGGAAATTTAGTTGGGGTGGTTGCGGCCATCTCTCTTGGCGGTGCAGGAGCTGTTTTCTGGATGTGGATCACTGCACTCATCGGTTCTTCAACTGCTTTTATTGAAGCAACTTTAGCTCAGCTTTATAAAGAAAAAGATCCCTTATACGGCGGTTATCGCGGAGGACCGGCTTATTATATTCATAAGTTTTTAGAAGAAAAAGGACTTAAAAAAAGAAGACATCATCTTCTGCCGGTATTATTTGCGATTTCCGGTTTGATCTGTTGGTGCGGAATCAGTCAGGTTATCAGCAATTCTGTTGCCTCTTCTTTTGAAAATGCCTTTCACATTCCGCCGCTTTATTCTACGATTGCACTTGTTATTTTAGTTGCAGTAATTGTATTGCGCAAAAATGCTACGGTTAAAGTACTGGATATCTTAGTGCCGATCATGGCTGCTTTTTACTTTCTGATCACTATTTTAATTATTTTATTGAATATTGAATTATTGCCAGGGGTGTTTGAACGTATTTTCATGGAAGCCTTTGGCTTCAGACAAGCAGTTGCCGGAGGAATCGGTGCTGTCATCATGAATGGTGTTAAACGCGGATTGTTTTCGAATGAAGCTGGTTCCGGTTCTGCCCCATGTGCTGCCGCAGCCGCTCAAAGCGATCAGCCTGCAAAAGTAGGGCTTATTCAGGCATTAGGTGTATTTATTGATACCATCTTGATCTGCACCTGCACTGCACTCATCATGCTTTTGACTCCAGCTTCCTTGACTGAAGGATTAGCAGGCATGGATCTGCTTCAGACAGCTATGAACTATCACATGGGTTCTGTCGGTGTCGCATTTATTGCCATTACTTTATGGCTGTTTAGTTTTTCAACTTTCATCGGCATTCTCTTTTATGCTCGTTCCAATGTTGCTTATTTATTCGGTGATTCTTGGATCTGGCAGACTCTGTATAAGATCATTGCCCTGATCATGTTATTTATCGGCGGATTAGCTGCTTATACAGTCGTATGGGATCTGGGAGATGTAGGAGTTGGATTAATGACCTTATTTAATATATTTATGTTATTCCCAATGTCCAAAAAAGCACTCGACAGCTTAAAAGATTATGAACAAAGCAAGAAAGTGATTGAGTAATCTAAGATGATTAGCTGATTCAATTTATTGGTATATTATCCTGAATATAAAGATAGGTCTAGCAGAAACTAGACCTTTTTTCATTTATCAGCAAACTTTTTATGTCATCTACTATCACAGCAGATGAATCGTAAACATATTCTCACATGGCTGACGATAATAATTTGTATAGCCGATTCGATAGAATAGATTTATAAAGTTATTATCCATTCCGATTCGGAAGGAAACTTTCTGTTCATGAACCAATATGGTCCCTAGTGAGATATTTATTCGCTGTTCAATGAAATCATCATAAATTCTATTTGATTCTGTTTTAATCAAGCCATCACTTCCATATACTGACATTTGCTTATTGATTACTTCTCCTATTTGATTATTTTCAAACTGAAAGCTAATTGAAGTTGTCCACCTTATAGTTTCTTTACTGAAATCATCCAATATAAACTTATCATTGATGATCTGAAGTACATTCCCATGATCATATAATGTAAAGCGTTCTGTTAATTGATTATCTTCATTATAAATAGAGGCGATAGTTTCATTATCATTTTCCTCATAAATGACAGAACTGCGATTTTCAATATTTAATGTATCAATGGTCATATAAGGAAATTCTATTTCCACATTACCTGAGGCATTGACAGGTCTGCTCCAAAATAGCATAGTCATCGTAATCATCCATATGATTTTTTTCTTCATTTTTTTACCCTCTACCATTACACCTCATGATTCAAAAACTCCACAGAAATAACATAACAATAATCCAAATTTCTTTCAGTTATTCTCTCAGGTTCTGAAATGGCTTGAAAACCCGGATTAGAGATATAACTTTCATCTGATCCAAATAACATGATGAGCGGAATTGGCTGATTGACTTTTTGTTCTAATGATAAAACATTGTTGATTTCATATCCATGAGAAGAATTTTCTATATAAGCCTCTTCAAAACATTTGCTGCTTATCATAAGTTGACTATTTTCTTTCTCATTGAATGTAAAGACAAATTCTTGATCATCTTTGAAATCATCTAACAAAACAGCCATTTTTGAAGGAATATTCTCCATCACAGTAATTTCTCTTTCCTCCCATGCATCATTTTGATAAGCATAAATAAGCAAACGCATCGTTTGAATACTTTCATCTGCATGAAGATCCCAAATCGTAATATTTCTCTTCCCTTTAACTAAATCCAATAATTTTTGTTCATCCGTATTCAAAACATCCTGTGCAATATATACATCTTGTTCTTCTGCCATATTGACAGAACTTTGTTCATTTACATTGATCTGTGCTTCTGCACAGCCAAACAAGCATAGACATAAACTGCTGATTATTATTTTTTTTCTTTTCATAGTTCATTCTCTTTTCTTTTTGAACAGACATATTACTTAATATATTCCTCAATAGGCAATGTTGAGAATTCAATTGTAATAACATAACAATAGTCATAATTCATTTGGGCCAGTTCTTTCGGATTCTCAAAATCACTGAAATTTGGACTTGTTAAAACATTCTCTTTTGAACCATATAACATAATTAACGGTATGTCTTGATCAGCTACTTTCTCTGTAGTCAGGGCATCACTGACATCATAGCCATGCAGACCGCCTTCGAATGCCGAATCTGCAAAATAAGCACCTTTAATAGATGTTTTCCAACTATGTTTTTCGCCCGCAGCTTCATTTATTTCTGTATGTAAAAAGACAATTTCCTGTTCTTTATCCAAATCATCTAATAGGATTGCCATTCTGCCCTGTTTATCTTCCTCTGCACTTCCTGCTGACACATTCAATTCTTCCCATTCTCCCTGATCATTAAAAGAGAAAATATTGACGGCAATTGTTTTGACACTGTCATCTACATGATAATCCCAAATAGTAATCTTTTGATTGCTGCTGACAAGCTCCAGCAAATCTTTTTCTGTATCGCTTAAAGATGCCTGAGCAATGTATACATCTTGTTCTTCTGCCATATTGACAGAACTTGGTTCATTCACATTGATTTGTGCTTCTGCACAGCCAAACAAGCATAGACATAAACTGCTGATTATTATATTTCTTTTTTTCATAAATTCTTCTCTTCCTCTTTTTGAGCAGTCTCATATTCATCAAGTGACATTGTCGAAAACTCAACCGTGATGACATAGCAATAGTCATAATTCATTTCAATCAGTTCTTCCGGGTTCTCAAAATCATTGAAATCAGGAGTGGCTAAGACACCGTCTTTTGAACCATATAACATAACTAATGGAATCTCTTGATCACTGATTTGTTCTGTGAGCAAAGTATCGTTGACTGCATAACCTTGTGCCCCGCCTTCAAATGGAAACTGTGCGAAATAAGCTCCTTTCCACGATGCTTTCGAACTAATAATTTCTCCAGTAACTTCATCCTCGTATTTATAAGAATAAACAATTTCCTGTTCTTGATCTAAATCATCCAATAGTATGGCCATTCTGCCCTGGATAGTCTTTTCGTCTATAGTTCCTCCAAAACCAGTCAGCCTTTCCCATCCTCCCTGATCATTGAGATAAAAAGCAGTGATCCACATTGTTTGAATGCTTTCATCTGTCTGATAATCCCAAATAGAAATCTTTCGATCACCGCTGACAAGCTCCAATAAATCTTTTTCCTCATCATTTAAAGCTGCCTGCGCAATATATACATCTTGTTCTTCTGCCATATTGACAGAACTTGGTTCATTCACATTGATTTGTGCTTCTGCACAGCCAAACAAACAGAAACATAAGCAGCTGATTATTATATTTCTTTTTTTCATAAATTCTTCTCTTCCCCGTTTTCATCGACATATTTCAATATGTCGCCTACATCACATTCAAGCACTTCACAGATTTTCTCTAAAGTAGAAAAGCGCACTGCCTTCGCTTTGCCGCTGCATAATATGCTTAAATTTGCTTCGGTAATATCAATTTTTTCTGCCAGTTCCTTATTTGTCATCTTCCTGTCCTTTAATATTTCCTTCAAATGTACTTGGATCATATTAAATAGTTAATTGATTTTCCTTATGAATTTCTACCGCTCTGGCAAAAACTACTGACAGAATATTCAATATGACACAGATAATGAAATAAACAAGTACAGTAGTATCAAAAGTAAAGTTAATATCAATTCCATTAAACATAAATATATTTCCGGTATACAATCCCGCTACCATGATCAAATTGATAACATAAGTAACCAAACTGATTGCTAAATGGAATAATAAAATCCATAGAGATACCTTCGCAATTTTTTTAAACGCTGTGACATTTTCATCTTCGAAGATTTTCTCTTGTTCAAAATTATTAATCAAAACCTTATATTCTTTATAAATAAGATAATAGAAATAAATCTGAATACCAGCTCCAGCAATGCCCAGCAGTATACCCAGAGTCCCTGCACTGGCGCCCATAAAACTGAATGTTCCTCCGACAAGCAATAGCAATAAACCAACAATACATGTGCTGACAATAAAGATAATGATCACGATATTGACAAGTTTTCTTAATAAACGTATTTTCTCAGGAAAGGTCATCTTATTTTCATTACGGTAAAATTTCAGAATAAAGTAAAATAACAAAACTGTTACCAAAATTCCAATGATAGGAATTAAGATAAATGCACCTAACATACCTGTAAACATTTTCTTCACCTCCAAAATTATCGAAAAACGATAATATTTACATCTTTATCATAACATATTCTTTGAACTTTTCAAGTATCTATAAAAAAAGACAGGATTTTCCTGTCATAAAAAGATATGAATTTTCTCATCTTTACTTTCTACAGAGACAATTTCTAAGCCTTTGTAATTTTTAACGATTTTTTTGGTTGCTTTCAGAAAAGCATGCAGTTGTTTCTGATCAAAAGGTATTTGAATTTCTGAATTATTTTTGCTTTCCATGCGTATTGCTTTGTTGATGATCCACTCCCCAATTTTGGAAAAGATCACTGCATTGGGAATTCGTATCGACATATTAGTTTCTTCACTTTGTATTTGGATTTTCATGTTACTCTACCACAATTTCAATGTGATCGCCATCTGAACTGTCAATTTCAACCAGTTTGCCGACCATTCCTTGTTCTACCATAGAAAGCAAAGCTTCAATATCAATATTTTTAAATGTATCACTGCCGTGTCCGTTGATCTGCGGCATCATTCCCAAAGCTAATCCGGCTTTTACTAACGGCATCGGCAGATTGACACGCACCTTATCCCCATCACTGTCATCAATGATAATTTTGAGAATCAGATCATTCAATGATTTGCGTGATTCCTCCGGCACAATTCTTGGTACTGACAAATCTTCTTTCTGACGAATCAATTCATCCAGTGTAATATGGAACATATCAGCTAGTTCAATTAAGATCGGTAAATCAGGAATGGATAAATCATTTTCCCATTTGCTGACAGCTTGTGCTGATACATTTAATTTATTGGCTAGATCCTCTTGTGTCATATTTAATTGCTTTCTATTGGATGAAATCTTATTTCCTAATGTACTCATATTCTTTCTCCTTTCAGGCATTGCCTTTCTACAATGATATTTTAGCTTGAAAAGTTAAGAGACTCCATATATGCTCAGTTGCTTTTCACAACTGTTCGTTGGTTTTTGCTCAACTTGTAGTTGTATATGAATATTCTACATGATTTTATTTATTTTCGGGCATTTTTTTCACTTATAGAATTTTTTCATTCTCATTTTTGAATTGACAAAATCATAAAAACAATTTAATATGTTAGAGAAGATTAACTTTTGAGGTGTGAACCTCTTTATTTTTTGAATATACAGTTAGCACCATCTAACTTTGGGAGGAATATTTATGATGATCAACAAACGTTTGATTGGGCTTGTGCCAGAATCAAAAAAGGCCATCGCTATGCAGGTGACGGTTCAATGGCTGGCGATGATATGCAATATTGGTTTAATCACAGCAAGCTGTTATTTATTGCAGGAGCTGTATTACCGCAATGTAACTTCAGATGCATTGTTTACACTTTATCTTCCTGTTTTCATTATTGCGATATTTTTACGCTCTATTTTTATGAAGTTAAGTGTAAGATCTTCTTTCCAAGCTTCTCATATTGTGAAAAAAAGACTGCGCAGAATGATCATGGAAAAACTTATCAAGCTGGAAGGCCATTATATGAATAACAGTTCGACTGCTCAATTGGTTCAGTTATCCACAGAAGGAATTGAACAGTTAGAAACTTATTTTGGTTCTTATTTGCCGCAATTCTTTTTTGCAATGTTGGCGCCTGTCACTTTGTTTGTGATAATTGCCCCTTTCAGTTTTAAGCCTGCTTTAGCATTGCTGATCTGTGTCCCTTTGATTCCGATTTCCATTGCTTTGGTCCAGACCTTTGCGAAAAAGCTTTTATCTAAATATTGGGGTCAATATACGGCTTTAGGAGATAGTTTCCTAGAAAATCTGCAAGGTCTGACCACTTTAAAAATTTATCAAAGTGATGCCTTGCGTCATGAACAAATGAATGAAGAAGCTGAAAAATTCAGAAAAATTACGATGAAAGTATTGACCATGCAGTTAAACTCTATCACGATCATGGATTTGGTTGCTTATGGAGGAGCTGCTTTAGGTATATTATTGGCTTTATTTGAATATCGAAGCGGTGCTATCTCAATATTTGTATGCATGGCGATCATTTTATTAAGTGCTGATTTCTTCCTGCCGATGCGTACCTTAGGTTCTTATTTCCATATTGCAATGAATGGAATGGCTGCCAGCGATAAGATCTTTAAATTATTAGATCTGGAGGAACCGCCAATAAAGACAGTTCAGTTAGATAAAGGTGAAAAAGGAATACGTATTGATCATTTAACCTTTGATTATGACGGAAAAGAGATTCTTCATGATCTGTCATTGAATATCAAAGCGAATACTTTTATGGCCATTGTCGGGGAGAGTGGCAGCGGCAAAAGTACATTAGCCAATTGTATCAATGGTGTTTTAAAAACAAAAGAAAAGATGATTTATATTCAAGAAAAAGATATTACAGAAATCAAGGCTTCTTCACTGCATCAAAATATTGTCACTGTCAGCTTTGATTCTTATCTGTTCAGCGGTACTGTAAGAGACAATTTAGTCCTTGTGAATCATGATTCAGATGAAAAGATGATTGAAGTGCTGAAAAAAGTTCGTTTATGGGATTTCTTATGTGAAGAAAATGGTTTGGATACTGTTCTACAGGAAGGCGGGAATAATCTTTCCGGCGGTCAGCGTCAGCGATTAAGTTTAGCCAGAGCATTGCTGCATGACGGCGATATTTATATTTTTGATGAAGCGACAAGCAATATCGACAGTGAAAGTGAAAATGAAATTATGTCTTTGATTGGTGAAATGGCACATACCAAAACCATTCTTTTGATTACTCATCGCTTGGCGAATGCTGTTGGTGCAGATCAAATTGCTGTATTAAAGGATGGTTATTTGGATGCCTTGGGAACACATGAGCAGTGTTTGAAGCAATCTGAACAATATGCACATTTATGGCAGACACAGGCTGCATTGGAGGGAACTATATGAGAAAAACAAAATTTGATGTTATGAAAGGATTGATTGTTTTTATCAAGCCGATGTTATTGCCGATGTTTTTTGCCATCTTATTGGGAGTACTTGGACATTTGAGTGCTATCAGCATTACGGTTTTAGGCAGCTATGGTTTGATCAATCTGTTAAATCAATCCTTTGATTTGACTTTGATTTTAGCTTTCATGATTGTATGTGCACTTATTCGCGGAATTCTCCGTTATGGCGAACAGGCCTGCAATCATTATATTGCTTTTAAATTGTTGGCACACATTCGTGATAAAGTGTTCGGTGTTTTAAGAAAATTAGCACCTGCAAAACTGGAAGGCAAAGAAAAGGGGTCTTTGATATCATTGATTACAAGTGATATTGAATTATTGGAGGTTTTCTTTGCTCATACGATTTCTCCAGTCATGATTGCTTTGATCGTTTCATTGATCATGGTGCTGTTTATTGGTCATTATCATTTTATTTTAGGAATGATCGCTCTGATTGCTTATTTGACTGTGGGTGTCTTACTTCCTTTTGCAGCCTCCAAGCAAAGCGGCAATTGTGCCAATGAATTTCGTAAAGCCAATAGTCAATTAAACAATCATGTCTTGGAAAGCTTGTATGGTTTTCATGTGACATTGCAGTTTGAAAATCAATCCGAACGATTGACTCAGTTGGATGCGCTCAGTGAAGAGATGCTGAAAAAGGAAAAACAGTTGAAAGAAGTAACAGCTAAAAACAGTGCCAGAAGCGGTCTAGCGGTTCAAGGCTTCAGTATTCTTATGCTGATCGGCGGTTTGATGCTTTATGTACATGGTTTATCTGATTTTGAAACCGTCCTGATTCCTTTTGTTGCTTTATTCAGTTCCTTTGGTCCAGTAATGGCTTTAGCCAATTTAGGAAGTTCTCTGCAGCCGACATTGGCAGCCGGAGAGCGTGTCCTGAATTTGTTGGATGAAGAGCCATTGATTGAAGAAGTCACGGATGGAATGAATGTTTCTTTTGAAAATGCTTCTTTGCAGGATGTTTGTTTCAGTTATGAAGAAACACCGATTCTGAATCATATTTCTTTGGAATTTCCGAAAGATAAGATTATCGGTATTCAAGGAAAAAGCGGAAGCGGAAAAAGTACTTTATTGAAGCTATTGATGCGTTTCTGGGATGTCAATTCCGGAAAAATTGAAATCAACAGTCAAGACATCCGTCAGATCAATACACACAGTCTGCGTGAGTTGGAAAGCTACATGACTCAGGATACGTATTTATTTCATGATACCATTGAAAATAATATAAGAATTGCGAAGCCTGATGCTACGATAAAGGAAATTCAAATGGCTTGTCAAAAGGCAGCAATCCATGATTTTATCATGAGTTTGGAAAATGGCTATCAAAGTGTTGTCGGTGAAAGAGGAACAACATTGAGCGGCGGAGAACGTCAGCGTATCGGTATGGCCAGAGCCTTTCTGCATGATGCGGATTTCATTCTGCTGGATGAGCCGAGCAGTAATCTGGATAGTTTAAACGAAGCCATTCTGCTTCATTCTATAAAAAAAGAAAGTGAGCACAAAACAGTTGTCTTTGTCTCCCATCGTGCTTCTACCTTACGTATTGCAGATGAAATCATTCATATGGAATCAGGAAGGGCCAGTTAATGAATATTGAAACCAAAAGAAAACAAGAAAATGAAGTTGTTTCTGCCATGATCGAAATCTACTGCAGAAAGAACCATCATGGAAAGGAATTATGTCCGCAATGCCGCAAGCTGGCTGAATATGCTAAGCAGCGTACAGAAAAATGTCCTTTTATGGCTGAAAAGACCTTCTGTTCGCAATGCAAGGTGCATTGCTATAGTCCAAAAATGCGTGAAGAAATCAAAAAAGTGATGCGTTTCAGCGGCAAATATATGCTTTTCTATCATCCCGTTTTAACAATACGGCATGGAATTGAGACAATCAAAGCAAAAAGAAAGGAAGTGTAAATATGAGATATGTCTATATTGTCATCGGTACTTTATCATTAGGAATTGGTGCGATAGGAGCTGCAATTCCTCTATTGCCTAGTTTTCCGTTTTTGATGCTGGCAGCCTTCTGTTATGCCAAAAGTTCAAAGCGTCTGCATGAAGCGTTTATTTCCAGCAAATTATATAAAAATAATCTGGAAAGCTATGTAAAAAAAGAAGGCATGACCTTAAAAACCAAAATCAAGATCATGGTAATTGTGACAATTGGTCTGACCTTTGGTTTTATCATGATGGATCAAGTACCTGTCGGAAGAATTGTTTTAATTCTTGTCTGGCTGGGACATGTCTTATATTTTATGTTCCGTGTCAAAACAATTCCGGCAAAATAAAAGAGGTCGAAGGAATGATCATTTCATTCTTTCGACCTTTCTTTGTAAAACTCTTTCTCTCGATACAAAATTTCCCTATATTGACTTATTATTTGGCTTCGTAAATTCCTTTTTCATTAATTTGGCAGCCATCAACTACTGTATTGGTAACCATTTTTCCATCTTCCCCAACATAGTACCATCTAGTAGCAGTGGAAGAAACCCACATGTTTGTATTCATTGTTCCATTTGTATAATAATACCAGTCATCACCTTCCTGTACCCAGCCATCTTGTTTTTCCGGCAATAATACTGCTCTAGGAATATAAGCCTGACCTGGATAAGATAATAATTCTACATCATACCAAAGAACTAATTCTCTTCCTTCTTCAATCATATCTAAATCTGCCAGCATATTTACATTTGCAGGTCCGCTGAATTCAGTATTTTCATCTAAAGTTGCAATCAATGAACCATTAGAATCTAAGAAACGAACAGTTCCATCTTCTGCTTCCAGCATTTCTCCGACACGAACATATCTAGGAGCACGAGCATCTTCAGGCAGGTTAACAAAAATCACAAATGCATTTGTCATTGGCGGCAATGAACGTGTCATCACTGGACTTACATAACCATAGATTGTTTCATTTTCATCTACTTCTTCAATGTCAACAACTTCACCGCTCACAGCATCCATAATGATTGTAGAATCACTGACATTCAAGATAATATCATTATTTGTATCAGATGAATTTGTAATGTGAATCTGATCTTCGCTCACTTCTTCAACCTGACCCCAAACGTAAACATTATCAGGTGCAGTTTCTTCAGCAGCATGTACAGTTACGTTTGCACCAATCAGTGCACAGGCACATAATGCCATAAAAAATTTCTTCATAATATAACCTCTCTTTCACTTATCTCTTGATAAGCCCTTTCGCCTATAACACTTTCCAATAAATAGAAAAGTTTCATTATTATAAAATTTTTTTTGACCAATTTTCCAAATTCCAAACTTCATCGACAAAATCACTGTAAAATTCAGGTTCATGTGAAACCAAAAGCACGGTTCCTTTATAGGCTTTCAATGCTCTTTTTAATTCTTCCTTGGCATCGACATCCAAATGATTGGTAGGTTCATCCAATACCAATACATTGCTTGGCTTATTCATGATGATGCATAAACGCACTTTGGCTTGTTCTCCTCCGCTTAAGACACATACACTGGATTCAATGTGATCGGTGGTCAGTGAACATTTCGCTAAAGCTGCACGCACTTCACCGTTTGTATAGGCTGGGAATTCATCCCAGAATGTATCCAAAGCTGATTTGGCGCTGCCGCTGTCTTCTTGTTCAAAAAAACCGATTTCCGCATAGGGATCTACTTCAACATTCCCTTCAAGTGCCGCCAATCGTCCGATCAATGTTTTCAGCAATGTTGTCTTTCCTAATCCATTGACCCCTTTCACCGCCACTTTTTTATTTCTCTCCAGCACTAAATTCAATGGGCTTGTCAAAGGCTCATCATAGCCTAAGACCAAATCATGTGTCTGAAAAATTACACGGCCAGGTGTTCTGCTTTCCATAAAAGAAAAAATTGGCTTGATCTTTTCTTTTGGTTTAGAAATCAATTCCATCTTATCCAGTTTCTTCTGACGGGAATTGGCCATATTTCGAGTCGCTACACGAGCTTTATTGCGCGCAATAAAATCCTCCAGCTCACTGATTTCTTTTTGCTGACGATTGTAAGCTGCTTCCTGCTGGCGTTTTTTGATAGCATATTGTTCTAAGAAATGGTCATAATCTCCGACATAACGTGTCAATTCGCATTTTTCCACATGATAGATAATATTGGTTACTTTATTCAAGAATGGGATGTCATGAGAAACCAAGATAAATGCATTTTCATAATTGCTTAAAAAGTTTGTCAGCCATTCAATGTGGCCTTCATCCAAATAGTTTGTCGGTTCATCCAAGATCAAGATCATCGGATTTTCTAACAGCAATTTGGTCAATAGTACTTTGGAACGCTGTCCTCCGGATAACTGTGAAACATCTTTCTCTAAGCCAATGTCCAATAGTCCCAAACCGCTGGCAACTTCATTGATCTTGGTATCAATCATATAAAAACCGCTATGTTCCAAAATATCTTGTATCTCCCCGACTTCCTGCATCAATGCATTCATTTCTTCTTCACTGCAGTCACACATTTTTTCATACATGCCCATCATTTCTTTTTCGAGTTCATACAATGGCAAAAAGGCATCCTGCAAGGTTTCACGGATTGTTTTTCCTTTCTGTAATACTGTATGCTGGTCCAAATAACCCGTTGTGATGCGATTGCACCATTCTACTTTTCCTTCTTCAGGAGCAAGCTTTCCAGTAATAATATTCAAAAAAGTACTTTTTCCTTCACCATTCGCTCCAACCAGTCCGACATGTTCTCCATTCAATAAACGAAAGGAAACATTTTCTAAGATCTGACGGCCGCCAAAGCTATGTGAGACATTTTTTACGGTTAAAATACTCATAATCTATTCCTCCAGATAAAACAGCCCTATTATAGCATGAAATGTGAGGATTATTGATGATAAATATTTGATATTTTCCTATATTCAATATAATCCCGATATAAGCAAAGCAAAATTTTATAATCTGCATTCATTTCTTAATTATTCAGCCATTTCACCGTATCTTCAATTGTTTTGCTTAATTCTCTTGTCGTATAACCTAATTCTGACGTCGCCTTTTCATGACTGAAATTTGATTTGGACTGCAGCGTATATAATGAGTATTTTGTAAATAATGGAGTTTCTTTTTTGATATTATAGTATGCTTCAAAAATAGGAGCAATGTATTGTACCAAAGAAATAGGCAATACAATTGGAGCTTTGATATGCTCATATTGACATATTTCTTCTGCAATTTCTTGTATTGTCACATATCTATTCGATAAAATATAGCATTCACCACTTCTTCCATGATCAATGGCAGAGATAATCCCTTCCGCAACATCTCTTACATCCACAAAATCATATCCGCCGTTTACGATAGCTCGTAAATGCTGCTTGCTGAGTTCTGCTATTAGTCTTGTCATATGTGTCATCCCATAATCCTTTGGCCCGATGATACCTGAAGGCTGAAGAATAACCGCATGGAGACCTTTTGTTTTCACACTGTTGAGCACAAATTGTGCTGCTTCTGCCTTCGATTTTGCATAGATACCATGAACTAAATCCTTATTGAATTCATTTATTTCGATAATTGGGCGATCATCATTGGGTTCGGGAATTGAATGCACCGTATTTACATAGAAAAGTTTTGCTTTCGTTTCCAAGCATTTCTCTACAATATTCTTTGTTCCTTTGACATTGACTTCATAAACGGCAGGATTGGGCTTATTCTTGATATAAACAAGAGCAGCACAATGAATCACAATGATATCAGATTCTTCTTGCACATGAAAAATCTCATGAAGAGTTTCTATTTTTGTTATATCTCCATAATATATTTTACAGCGCATATCTTTCAGCGATTTACTTCGATCATTCGGTAATACAAGAGCACGTATTTCATCCTCATGATCTTGTTCTAATTTTCTTATGATATTATTCCCTAAAAAACCGCTGGCACCTGTAATAATATATATTTTTTTCATTTTATTATCTCCCAATTTATTAGTATCATTATCTATATTTCATTAGCATTCTCATGTTTATCAACTTTTTTCAATAATAGTTTGCCATCAATCTTCTTATTGTAAACTCCCGGCAGCAACTCAACAAAACATAGACCGACTTCATTATTATCTTTATCACAAATCGTACATAATTGTTCAAAATACGCTAAATTCAGTTGTCCATCAATTATTGGCATAATTGTATAATGAACATCTTTAATATTCGGCATTTCTAATTTCCAGCCGCAAGAGAATTTATATCCGCTTTTCTCGGTGAAACGAATAGGTTTCATGACATAATTATTTAAACGGCAGCTTGTCCGATCCTTTTTGATATAAGTTCCATCCCCATAATTTTGTTGAGGAAAATGAAATAACATGATTTCTTCATCATCATAAAATCTCATAGAAAACCATTCCCAATGAGTATGAATATTCATGAAATTAAAAGTTCCGCCTTGTTTATCAAACCAAGTTGATCCTTTAACATCTATCTTTTTTCCCTCAATTTCAATTGTTCCTGCTGTAGGCATATTGGTATATGAGTAATAAAATGTAGTTTCTTTTTCATCTTCAATTCCCATAAATAGTTTTCCTTTATCGCAATGCCAATAAGCTTCCTTGCCATAATCAGCGGTAAGATGATATGAAAATGTATCACTGACATTTTCTATTATCATATTATCTTTATTTTTTATGACTTGTGCCCCTGCACAAACTACTTTATTTTGATCAATCTGAATATTTTTCTTGGACAATGTAAATTTTTGCGTATAGTAATGTTTCTTTGTTTGGAAATCAGTGATTGCGGACATCAAAATAAATGGTTTTAAAACAGGCAATAATCTCATTCTTAAAAAAGTGAATTGGCAAGTATATAAGCGGTCATGTTCATCTTTTAAAATAGAAGTTGCATACCACCATTCACTGCATTTTTTGTGTAATAACCATTCTGTATCAAAATCATTTAATTGATTCACATCATATGGAATCTGTTTCATTGATGTCACCTCCGTATTATTTCAATATAATTATATCACATGGAGATGGTTTCTCTTAATCTGCTTAATAAAGTTACTATTTCACCTAGAGTTGTTAACTTTTTTGTAATAAATATGTTTTCTTATCACATCAGCAAATGTCTCTTCAAAGATTGAAATTGCAGTATCGACTCACTCCTCATTTTCACCTATCCTGCAATCAGTTCTTTCTTTTAATATAACTTTCATTGTTTTTTAGTAAATAGTTCATCAAATAAAAATTATTCTATATCTTTTATATCATTGTAGGTAAAATTAAATTTTTAACTTTTTAGTGTATTTCGTACACGCCGTTCTGAAACTTTAAATGTCTTACAATCATTTCTTTAAGGCGTTCTCTGATAATTAAGGCAGATAGTGTTCTTACCTTTTGACATAAAAAGTCCTCCATTCTTTAAAATTTGTAGATATCTGTCTACATTTCTATTCTAAATTCCAGGAGAACATTTTATAGCATATAATTATATTTTTAATGTGTCGCCACCAAAGTGTGAAACTGTCATCATAGTATTAAGTCCATCTTCAATTATAGATTTCTTTGCAAAAGTATGAAATCATTTCTGTACAATCAATAAATTTACAACTTTCACAATCACTGTCATATTCCACCTTACTTACATTAAATGGATCATTTTCCACCTTTGGCACTTCATCAGCAGAAATGAATCTCATTTTATCAATAATATAATTCTCCGAATACCTTGTTCTGTTAATAATATCAGCATTATCAGGATTATTCTGTATTGATAAAAGCCTTGCCTTTTTTGTTGGATAATCGGTTAAAAGTGGCAAACATTTCTCAATTAAATCACTTAAACTCATTCCATTGTCATCTTCCATCAACATATAAGATAAAATATAGATTTCTCCATATTTTTTATTTAATTGATCGTGTTTAAAATGATGTATTCTTGTTTTACCTCGTGTTGATTTTATTTCTAGTTTAATTTTTTCTGAAATTGAAAAGTCGAAATTCATTTTATCTTTACTTTGCCAATACTTTGAAAAATTAAAATTATCCCTAAAATGGTATATTGTAAACAATTCTGTAAATAAACCTTGGACTGCAGTTCCACTTAATGGCATTTTATTTTTGAAGAATTCATTCAATGTTAAAAAAGTATTTACTATCTCATCAATACTGACTTTAGTTTTAACAAAGTATGTGTCGATAAGTTTTAGAAACAGCTCAATTTCTCGAGCATCACGAGAATAGCATTTAATAATATGAAACACACCCGTTTCTTCAACTCCATTTTCGACATATCTAATATTTTCGTTACATTCAAAACTTAATAACTTTGTTCTTTGAGCTATATTATCTCTATTTGGTTCATAGGATTTTATTACTATCGAAACATTATTATTGTTATCTTTTCCAACAAGAAGTTCTTGATTATATCTAATCAATTTAAATTCATCTTTTCCTTCGCTGAAATCATTGAAATTATTGTTGAATATTTCTAATATTGTCATAGTATCACCCCTCACATAGTCACAATCATCTTTTTCAATCTATAATTATTTGGTACAAATATAGCCATACAAAGACTCGTTTCATTTGTCACTTCATTTAATATATTATGAAACTGAATTTCAATAACATCACCTCTACAAATATATTTATCCCCTTTATAAACAATTTCTTCTTCTGATTTTATTACTTTAGGTCTTCGACCAATCATGTAGTTGTTTATTATGCCATCTTCATTAATTTTGATTTTTTGTTTGCCATCCAAATAATCATATCTCGGCCATACTAAATCGCATATAGGGTCAAGTCCTTGCATTTTGACAGATACTATTATTTGTTCAAGAAAATTAACATCTATCTTACCGTTGATAGGTGTATGAAAACGATTCAAGTATTTATGAACTACATATTCATATGACAAATTTCTAATTGTCAAATTCTTAGTACCGTCTTTTTGGCCATAGACATCAATTTGAATTTTATCCTTAAATTCATCTTTTAATTCATCAATTAAAGCTAAATTATATTTCTGATATTCTTGATTTTCTATGAACCTATTCTCACATGTCCAAGCAGAGAAAGTATATTTTTCTGTTTCTCCAACACTTGTTCTAGTTGGTCTTAATGAATCTGGTAACATAAATATTTTTTTCATATTTTTAAAATTATATCCATTCAAATTAAATTCTTCCACCATTTTCCAAAGATCTTCTTCATGCTCTTTAATTGCTTCAAAATCACTAATTATTTTTGCTGTCGCATAAATTCTACAAAGATCTAAATAATTCTTTGTATACATTTGATAACCAAACCATCTTGCTCTCTGCTGCAAAGTATCGACATTTGATACTCCCTTGGCAGAACGAATTATATAAGTGATCATCAACCCTTTAAACGTTAATCCTCTTCCAACCATATCACCACCGATATAGATGTTGTTTAAATAATTTCTATCTTGCCCATTAAATTTATTTTGCCCAGTTATCAAATGAATCCCACAATCCAACAATTCATTATATATATTATTCATAATCAATTCAAAAGGGACCATATTGGCACCAGATTCTTTGTAGTTATTGTATACTTTTTCTAACCTATTTTTAAAAGAAATATAAGATATATCATTTGGATCACTAGCAAATGACCTCATTTTATCTACAATTTGCTTAGTAATTTCAGCAACTTTCGATAAATCGTTAACAATTCTACTTGGATGAATCAACATAGATAAATTATTCTTCTTACCAAATTCTCCTTCTGAACGAATATGATAATTTGCAGCGCCAACAAAAAACATATCTATTGCATCATAGAATGATTTCGGTACATTTCCATCTAATAAATTTTCGTCTTCTTTTATTTCAATGCAATATTGGGAATTGGCATCATGAAAAACATCTAGCCCACAATATCCTTCACCAGGCTCTACTAATATCGCAAAATCTGGAGAAAGAACATCAATTCTAGGAATAATTATGTTGGCTTGAGGTGTAGCAGTGACAGATAAATATGCACACCTTTCACATGAATCTCTTAAATTTTTGATTGCTTTGTAGTTTGCACTTTCATCATCTTTTTTAAATTTTGTATTGAGAGAGTATTCATCACCCTCATCGTCAATTATAAGAATAGGTTGAGTTTTAATATATGATTTTGAAACTAAATTATCTTTAATATACTTTATGCTAGTCTGATGCTTCAAAGTAACAATTATAATCTTTTTTCCCAAAGAAATGAAATTTCTAATGTTTCCTTCAGAAATTAATTCTCTATCTTCATACGCATTTAATACAACAACATTTTGTGTAGCTTCAAAATACTCTTGAATTCTTTCCTTATTCTGTTTCAATAAATTCTTTTTTGTCCCACCCAAAATTACTACAATATTATAACCATTATCAAAAGCGTTTGCAGTAACTGCAATAAAGTTGGATGTTTTTCCGCTTTGTACCTTACCAATAACTAAACCCGTGCATCTATGTTTTGCGGGATCATTTGGATTTGGACAATATCCTAATATCTTAGCGGAATTACTGATTATCTTGTTTACCCCATCTTTTGAAATACCTTCATTTAAGAGATATTTTTCAACTATTGATATATATTCACCAGATAAATCAACCAACCAGTTCTTTTTTTGTGAATTTCGATTTGCAGTAATAATTGAGTTAGACAATTTACTCACCCCCGATATTTTTTAATATAGTATTCATACTCTTTCTAATGGCACTAGGTTCGATCAAACCATCTTGTCCAAACTTTAATGACTGCACTTCTGCAATTGCGAACCCAAATATAAATGATTGCATTTTGGAAACAAATTCTGGTTCATTTGACAATGTTTTGAAAAACGGATGTTTAACATTCCACTTAATTGTATACGTATCATTTTCAGGATCTGATAATATTTTTAACCATTCTTCATTTACATTTATATCATCTATAATTAGATTAAATTTATATTCGGTAACCCCAATCTTGAAAGTTATCGTCCTGGCTTCGTTATGATTTATAATAACATGGTTTTCTTCGTCAGAGCCAAATTCAGATATTTCATTCCTTTCGTTGAAAGCAATATTATTTGAATTATGCTCAATATAATTTTCAACAATAGGATTTGAAATAACACCAGCTTTTTCAAATGAAGCAACCATATTATCAATGATTAAAGCCCCATCTATTACTTTTCTTTTTCTAATTTTTCTGGCCTTTAAAATATACTCTTTCGAAATTTCCTTCAATTTATCTATTAATAAATCTTCTAAGCCATTATTCCAGTCAAAATTATCTTTTGTTTGAACAACAGGCCAATCATCTAAGTTTAATTCCCCAAATAATCTTTGATATTCAAAAGAATTAGATTTACCAAAGATTTCTTCAGGTCTATAATTGTTTTCGTATCCTCCAATGATAACTCTTCCTCTTCTAATTAATGTAAATCCTGCTTCAGCAACAGATGCAACTTTCCTAATTGCAATTGTTCCAGTCACATGATATATCTTATTATTGTTTTCGATACTAAAATTAATATCCTTATTTTCCCAACGAATCAAACTACCATCTTCAGAAATTTCTTCATAAACTTCTGGATCATTGAAATATAATTTTTCATCATTATAATATAATTCTACTTCACCACTTCTTAAATCTACTCTATACATTCCTCGCAGCATATCTTTAGTTTTGCCTACTGATCTCCCTCTTATACTACGGTTCATATCCCAGATTCTGATAACTGTACCATGTTCTTTTGGATTACATTTAATTTCTTCAACCTCTATTTCCTCGTACTTGTATTTACTCAATAAATCAACATCTACTACGGTACGATATTTTACCCCACTGCCTAAGGCAACAGATTCAACAGACCATTTCCTTCCGAACCAACAAGCAGCAGTTTTCAATCCCATTCCAAACTCACTTCTTGAAGCAATTCTAGGTGGACTATCTAATATAATTGCTCTTTGAAAATCATTGAAATCCATTCCAAAAGCATTATCTCTTATTTCCAGATAATAATTATCTTCTTCATCCTTTCCATAATTGACTTGGATGACACATTTATCCCAATATTTACTTTGCTGTAATGCTTTTTTATTGTCATAATAACTCTGTGTAGAATTATCAACAAATTCTGCTATTGCCGTCCAAATCTCATAATTGATATTTTTATATGTCGCATAAACACTTGTTGTTGGCCTTATATTAATTTTTCTTCCCATAAATCCTACCCCTCTACTGCTTCTAACATATGATTTATTAAATATTCGACAACATCAACACTTACAGTATTGCCTAGTTGTTTATATGTTTCACTTAATATCTGATCATCAAAATTCAGTGATTTAAAACCATAAATCCGTGCCATTTCATCAGGTTGCATATATCTTCTCTCAATTCCCAAAATTGGAGTCTGTTTAATGGCTACAAGAGTAGGAATAAAATCTGGTTTTTTTACTCTTACACCTGATGGACGAAATTGGATTATTCCTTGCCAAATATCATCAATACTGTCCCCCGCATTCCATTCAAATTTTCTATCTGATTTCGACAAAGTATCAAAATGGCTTTTGTGTTTACTATACCATAAATCATAAATGTCCTTATTAGCACGGTAAAAATCAACATTCTTCTTAATCAGTTTCTTTTTCCATTCTTCTTCATCTAAACTTTCTACATCACAATTAAAATAACTAGGCCAAAGTGGACTAATTATCTTCCTATTATTATCTTTTAGCATGTGGTATAAATCATTCCACATTTCTATTGTCTCTATTTTTTCACTATCTAAATCAGATTCAGAATTAATATTAAAATATTCTGGATTTAATCCTCTTTCTATATCATTATCTAAATATATGGACGTTTCCTTTTTTTTGAATTTTTTTCCACCAAATATATAATTTGGATCTACAATGTCCAAATCTTGTCGATAACAAATGATAAAGATTCTATCACGTAATGCCGGAATACAAGCTGTTTCAATTTCATTTGGGCTAAGAATTACATGATCCACAATATAACCTAATCTAATTAAGCTATCTTTAATTGTTCCCCATGTGTTTCCTTTATCATGCTTTTCTAAATTTCTTACATTTTCTAATAAAACAAATTTCGGTTTGTGTTTTCTAATTATTTTCTCTATTTCAAAGAATATAGTACCCTTTGTCTCATTTTTAAACCCTTCTTGGTTACCAGCTTTAGAAAACGGCTGACACGGAAACCCTGCAAACAAAAAAGTTACTTCTTTATTTTGTATTGATTTATTTATTAGATCGTGGGTAGTTTCATCTTTTAAATCATAATACGAATTGATCCCATAATTTTTTTCATAAATTTTAGCTGCACTTATGTCATTATCAGCTGCAAATAAACAGCATGATTTTATATTTCTTCTCTCACACACTCTATCTACTGCTTGATGAAACCCTCCGATTCCACTACATAAATCAATATAATTAATCATATTTTCCCTCTTACACTTTTCTATTTTAAAGAGATTTTTTAATCTCTATAGTTCATATTTCTTGCCTATTATAAATAATAAGTCCCATATATTCTTTTTTATCTGTTATAAAACAATATTATTATAACATCAATTATTACATTCAAAGCAGTAAATTTATAAAATTGTGTGAAACGATAATTTGCAGTAAATGATTAAACTCAAATTTCATATGAATAACACAGCATAAAACATCCCCTGCAACACACAGGGGATATTTCGTATAACAGAAAACTTAACAGTATTGTATTTCTTTTAAATCTTATAATGTCTGCTTCGGACTAATCCTCCTTCCTGTCCATCCCATCATATCAGCCCAATCAAGCATATTTTCTCTTTCTTGTATAGCTTCTTCATCATTGATATCTATTTCGTAGATTGTCTTTAAGAAATCACAGAAGCCATGAATCCCCCCTACATCATCCACAAGTTCAATTCCATCTTTCTTAATGCAAATTGGACGATGTTTCGCTATAACTTCTTCACAAACATCAATCAGTGAATCTTCTATTTTTTGAGATGTTCCGCTCCAATTGCCATCATGATCCTTCTCGTATATGTCCTCACAAGTGATTGAAACCTTCCAGCCATCCCCATAGTCATATTCATAATTCAATCGATTTGTTAAAGGGAGTGCAAGAATATTATGACTTTCCAAGTACATGCGTCTATTCATTGAACTTTTAAATAATAGCTGATCATATTCTTCCAGTACATCATCCAAATCATTTGGTGTATTATTTTTTATATAATTTCTTATCGCTGAAAAATCAACTTCAGACAAACACATAATATCTGATAAAGGTAATCTTTCAATCAATTCATAATACTGAAAATCCATATAAGCATATTTTACTTCGTTTACGGTGGCTTCTTTTAATTTAACTTTATAAGGTTTAGGTTGATTTTCTGATTGAAGGAGAAACTTCTGAACTATAATTTCTTCATTTTGTTCAATCATATTTTTTACTTTTTCCTGATTTATGAGATAATGTTCTTCAAAACCACCATATTTATAAGGACCGGTATATTTTTTTCTCATCCAAGATTTAACACTTTGTCCTTCTTTATAATCATCATCCCAATAAAGATCTTCAAAATCTTCTGAAGGAAATCGAAAATAAATTCCTGCCATCTTTGACCATGTCATGAATTTGTTTTTCGTTAATTTCGCAAAGATATTATCCGGCAAACTAAAATGATGCAGATGACTATTCATCCATCCAAACATTCTTACAATCGCATAATGCAAAGCATGCAAAGTAATATCTGCAGGAACTAAAATATCCCTGGATATCGATTTATTTACATAAGCGTGTCTATGAAGAATTTTCTTTTCTTCTTCCTCTACAAATTCCATATCTAATTCCAATTGCAATTTCATGACTTTATTTACTTCTTGATTGTCTTTCATTTTTTCACTCCTCTCTGATAGATCAATACTTTGATTTGTTTTTATCATCTGCATATCTGCAGCCTTTCTCATTCTATTTCTATATTTATCTGAACGTATGGCCTCTTTTGATACTTCTTCTCCGCCATATAAGCCTCTTTCATAGGGCATATAGGCTTGAACATTTTTTACTGTCATACATAAAGTATTCGCAATTTCCTCTGTCTTCATCCCTCTTTGAATCAGTTCACCGATCTTATTGCTTGTGTCGCTTTCCCACAATCCTTCTGTAATTAATATCTTGCGTACCTTAACAGTAGAAATACCGGTCTTCTTTGCAGTTTCGATAATTGAATGGTTGTTTTGATATGATTGAATGACTTCATTGACTTGATTACCTGTGATTTTATTCATATGATCACCTCCTTACATCATCACTATACCTTATATTTCATATCGTGTCAACCTAATCTTTTATTATACAGATAAAGCAGCTATTGCTGCTGGTTTGATTATCTGTTATGCCAAGATTGTACGGCATGCATAACTTGAACATCTGCCGGTACCCAATTGATCTTATTTATATCTATGTCCATCGGAATCCATTGTACTGCAGTATGATCATGCAATTGTATATTCTCATCTTGAAGTGAGCATATAAAACAATCCATCGATAAATGAAATGCAGCATAATCATATTCTGCAGTCATCAAATATTCATCTACATGAATATGCAATTCCATTTCTTCCATGATCTCACGCTTCAATGCTTGTTCAGCTGTTTCATTTTCTTCAATCTTACCGCCCGGGAATTCCCACTGACCTGCAAATTCACCTTTTAAACGCTGTGCAATTAAAATATCATTTCCTTTTTTAATAATTGCAGCTGCAACTTTAATGTTTTTCATTATATCACCTTTATGATTATATCATTAATTATTTTCAAAAAGAAACTAAATTGATATACGTTCAGTACTTTAAATATCTAAGATCATTGTTCATTCCTTAGAAGATGAACATATATATAATTGGGCCAAACATTGCATAATACATAAGATTACAACAAAGTTTATTTAAGGAGGAATACAAATGCAGGAAATATATATGTTCATGGATGATTCAGGAAAATTAACGAACAAAGAGAACTATCTTGTTTATGGCGGAATCATCTTTACATCTCAAAGTGAAAAACAAAAATTTTCAAATCAATATCGTGCCATAATCAAAAGCATAAGATGCAGTTATTGTTCAGAAAGAAATAATTTCTGCAGCAAAGATTGTGTTGAAATAAAAAGCAGTAAAATAAATGACAATGATAGAAGAAGAATCATAAATCTATGCAAGAAATACAAAGTATTTTCACTTGTTGTAGAGAATGCAAAGGTATATTCTAATATTATGTCTTCTAAATCAAGCAAAGGCAGATATATTGATTATGTTCAGAAAATAACAATAAAAGAGGTTTTGAAAACACTTATTCATGACAATATCATTGATTCAAGCAAAGAAATAAAAGTCTGCATTAATATTGACCAACAAACTACAAAATCAAATGGTTACTACAATCTGAAAGACAGCATATACGAAGATATAAAATACGGCATTATAAATTTTAACTATGGTGTATTTCATGCTCCGCTCTTTCAATCAGATGTTGATGTCACTGTGAATTATATCGATTCAAAGAAATGCATTGCAATACAAGCAGCGGACATTATTGCCGGAACTACAAGAAGAATTATGTACTACAGTGAATTAAAAGACAAGCGCATTCAAAGACTGCAGAAATTTAATTGGGTCATTAAGTTTTTTCCATAAAAAAAGTGGGAATCCCCACTCCCAGAAATCCGACGTACTTACAAGTACGCTTAATCCATGTGATCGGTCATTTCTGTTGACCTGTCGAGGAAAATTTCCTCCGGTAATTTAATTATATTCCATACACTCATTCTGTCAACAGAATAACAGAATCTAATAAATTTCACATAATTTGATGCCATTTATATCATATAATCAAGCTATTTCAGGATAGATAATTATGTGCATTAGATTTTTGTGTTTGGTGGGAGTGCCAATCCCACATCTCTTTTGACCTAACGGTGCATAGCAGCACATTCTCTGCCTCAAACACATTTTATCATATAATTATTTTTACTTTCTTGGTACCTTGAGAATTTAATATATCCAATCATTTCAGCATCTCCTGTATTTTCAGCAAAAGAGATTCATATTCTGCTTTGAATGAACATTTTTCCTCCTAATATTAGTCAAATTCAATGATTTCAAAAGAATAGACATCTTTATAACTTTCTGGATCCCATTTTGTTATTTGTACAAGTAATGATAATTTCCCAGATGGAGAAATAAATAAAACCGATCCCTCTTCAATAAAGGTGGAATAAGATTTATATGGTTCAAAGCTCGGTGTATTGAAGAAAAATCCTTGCATTTCTTCAGTTCTTAAATCATCAGTTTGTATACCATAATTTTTTTGCAGCAAAGTATTTTCTGCAAATTCTGATGCAGTGCTTTGATTATAGCCGAATCGCTCCAGCAGTTCATCAACATTGATTTGTTTACCACTCTTTAAGTCGAATAAATATACTTCCATTTTAGAAATACTAAAGACTTCTTGATAAAAAAGCACCAAAGTATCATCGACAGTATACCACTCGTAATCTTGACACAAACTGCCGGTTGTACTTTGAGTTCCAGCTGGATAATCATCAAGGTCAGCGGCAATATAAGAATTGTGCTCAGTATTCCATTCATCTGCATCTGTACTATCTATATTGATATACACCTTTTCTGAAGGACAAATATCCCTATTGGGGAATGCGAAAAGCCATGATTCTATATCTTTATTTTCATTGAGTGAGTATCCTTCATCAGAATAGATCCAATCTTTTGTATCATCTATTTTATTCACATATTCAATTGTATCTTGTTCATTATCTTCATTTACAGGTTCTTCCACTGTCAGTGGTTCTTCCGGCCGTTCTTGTACTTGCTGAGTGCATCCTGCTATTAAACCTAGAGACAATAAACACATAAGTATTTTCTTCATGTTGTTCACCTTCTGTAAATTAATAATCTCTTTCAATTCTTTATTTGAAAATATGAGATGCAAATTCCATGCATCATCAATAATCAATGGGTTATTTTCTTTTTCACCATTTAACCTAACTCTTTCAAGGTCATCATACATCATTGAATCTTTTTCGTAAAGCAACTGTAAATCAGCAATCAGAAAGAAATCAATATAATTATTCACCAAAATTACACCATTTCTGATTCAAACATCAAAAAAAGCCTTATTTCAAGGCTTTTCTTTTCATATGGTGCCGACGAAGGGACTTGAACCCCCGACCTACGCGTTACGAGTGCGTTGCACTACCGACTGTGCTACGTCGGCAT
>CALUVS010000007.1 GCA_944324265.1 uncultured Traorella sp. | reverse complement strand
ATTCGATGCTTCTTTTTTAATATCCATTCTGTACAGCGGCATTCAAGCCTTCGATAATCAAAGCATCGCTTGCTTTCGAGCGTTGGTTCACCATACAGCTTCTGCATATAGATTTCTTCAGCTTTTGCTGGGATATCCAGTTTTTCGATCTCCTTCATCTGCTTTTTGAGAAAATGCAGAAAATGACTTTTTTCTTTATCATCTTCAAATGATCTGAAAAGATCAATATTTTTGAATCTTACTTCGATCATTTCATTTTTGGGTACAGGAAACATTCTGCTCAAATTGATGCAAGATATATCTTTATCGTATTCATTATCATGGATCTTGATAAAAGAAGGAAATTCTTCCATTTTTGAATAGTGCTCTTTATAAGAGGATAGTGGTGCTACGAAGCAGCAATCATCTTTTTGAAAAAGAATACCGATGAAAGGCTTGTAGCGACTGCCATAATCCGTGTAAGGCAGCCAAGATTCCCCTTTTCTAAGAAAATTCATGTATTTTTCATTGATGTACAAATATTTCATAATATCTCCTAAAAATAAAAAGCAAACAGAATTTCCGTTTGCTTTTTATTGACCTTATACATAACAGTATTTTTTTACGTGGATCCGTAACCACACTTTTATTTTAATAGGTATGCCTATTTTTTGCAAGAGCCTTTATTTGTTTTGCTGGTACCGTTTCATCTGCATTTCATCTCGATGTCTCAGTTTCCTTAATCGATTCACCTCTTTTTGATCTTCTTGAGCAGAAGAAGCAAATATAGATATAAAATCATAGACCAAATGTTGTGCAATGGATTTTATATTTTCAGAATAACGATATCTTTCATCTATATTGACACCATATGTCTTATTCAGATATCGAATATCATCTTTTGATAGTTTTTCATCTTTTTGGTAGAGCATTTTTTCCAAGACCTTCTCTTCATCAGGCACAATCTGATGACATAAAGAAGAAATGTCAACGGTTGACATATTTAAAGAGTTTCCCAATCGGATGATCGCATCCACTTGTTTATCTGGATCTGCATTTTTATCAGCAACAACATCATGTTCGATTCTTCTGATCAAAGAAGGCAATGATCTATCTAGTATCACTCTTTCAGTCAAATTGATTGCTTTGATTTCATATGCAGCTGCAATGATATTATTATGCAGGACCTTTCGATCACCTTTTCCCGGATGGATCAGTTGATCCAGTGCTTGTTGCACATAAGTGTCTGTATCTTGTTTATAAAAAGAAGTGAGTGCTTTTTGCTGTGTCATATATTCAATCAGCAATTGATTCATAGCAGGCTCACTTAGGATTGATTCCACGATACTATCAGTCAGCTTCTTTGCTTCTGCAGATTGATAGCTGTATACTTTTTTTCCATGATCGTTCAATATATCTGATAATTCATTGAGCTTGATCACAATGTTTCTGGTTGCTGCATCAGGAAACTTTTTAATTGTCTTATCGGTGATTTCATCAATTTTATTCTTGAATGTATCTTCCAGATCCTTACGATAGATATTTTTTAATTCTTTATGCAGATACATCTCATTTGCAAATATATGATTGGCTAATTGACTTTTGAAATTTTCGATTGTTTCTTTGTCCTGGAAACCATTTTTACCTCGCTGATCCCAGAACATCAGATGAACATGTGGGTGATGACCTTCATCATGAAAGGCAGCACACCAACGAAAATCAGCAGCTGGGATTCCAAGTTCAACAGCCAAGGCAGGAACCTTACTTTGCAGCAAGTAGCGCCAAGCTTTTTGATGGTCAAATCCTGTAGCAATCGCATCTTCACGCCTCAAAGAGATGATATCCCGCCAGACCGTACCTTGATGGTCTTTCAGGTCTTCCAGGTATTTTTCTTTATTTGCATCACCGGCCGAATCAAAAAGTCCATGAATCTCATCTTCATTTTTTTCAACACCTGGTCGCTCACTGATATAATTCAGATAGATCTCATTTGATAGATCTCTTTCATGCATCATCTCAATCGCTTCCGATATGAATTGTGATGCAGCATACATATTCTTATCCTGAAGATAATCCATGTAAGCATAGCTTTCTTTTAGTTCAGGTGTTTGTTTGATCAATGAATTGATCAGATTTTTTTGATTCTCAGAAGCAGCCAATTGTTGACATGATTCATCCAATGGATGGTCTAGCCTAAGATCTGCATCTTGTTCATTAAGCTGAACACCTTCACGGGTACCCACATATTCAAGATTATTGAGTATGTGATGCTTGTCGTTAGCTTTTAAGAAATCTGAGAAGACGATGATCCTACTCATCTGCTGGCTCCTTGACTAGCTGAATGTAAGTCAATGGTGCTTTGTTTTCTCTAAGTTGTTCAACGGCCCGTGCCCGGTATTGACTTAATCTTAATTCAGCTTCCACTGGATCATCAAATTGATTCATCGTGTCATGAAAGATCTGTGTCAGAACTGAGAGATTGATCGTGTTATCCGAAATTAATTTCATCAACCTTCCGCCTAACCTGCGTTCTGTTTCGTCTAATGCAGCTTCAGTGATGTTCTGGATTTTTTTAAGCATCACAGGGTTATCCAATTGCTCCAATTGACATAAATTGAGATATTCTGAAAAGACAAAATGAATCAGAGCGGGAGCCGTTGTTTTCTTACATCCCCTCTTTTCGGCCATCTCAAGAACCTTATTATATAGTTCATCATCAAAATTTTTTACATTCATTCTCATTAAAAATACCTCCTTTGTTTTAATGATCAAGAAAAAATGTCAACCGTTGACATTTTTCCAAAATAAAAGCAATCCGATTGGATTGCCAAAATGAAAATTTGTTGTAACACCTTAAAAGTGTGCTATAATAAAAGCGAAGGAAGCACCTCACAGGTGCTGCCATTAAATTTTAGGTTTTAATGAAGCACTCTGTCTAAACGGTCAAATTTAGGTAACAGAGTGTTTCATTTTACTTTTTGTTCTTCTTTGAACTTTCAAAGAAGATGTAAAAGCATAGGGATAGTATTGATATCATTGCAGTGATTCCTGCAAAAATAACTGATGCCATTTCCATAGCCATACCTCCTCTCTGTCCAAAGAGAAAGAGACGAAAGAGTATGGCCGCACTCTGTTCTTAATTTGAGGTATTTCCTTCAAAAATATTTTATCAAATCTAACTTGTAAAATAAACAGTTCAACGAAAGAAGATCATAGTTTCCTTACTATGTCAATCGTTGACATTTTTTTATTTGCTGGACGCACTCTTTTTTAGCACATGCACCGGCATTGTCAAGACTTAGAAAAAATCGTACGATTTTTTCACGCAAGTGCTGACGCATCTTGACAATCCGGTTTGGTCGCATGTGCTTTTTTTTGGGTGCGCCCAGCAAAGAGAGTGTTGGGTGAGGACATAGAAAGGAGTGTGCACTATGAAATTTTACTATGTCGCTAATTATTCTGATTTATACGGTGATGATGAGAGGAACTTTATTTGCGAACATGACCATGAATTGAGCAAGGGTGATGTCGTGGTCATTGAACTCTCAGGCAAGTTTGTTACTCTGGTCATCGAAGAAAAATTTGATGAGCTTGAGGTATTAGTACAGCGGTTAAGCACGAAGAAAATTGTGGCGGTTGTAGACACCAAATCTTATCTTCATGAAAAAGAAAAACAAATCAAAAAGCAAGCATTGCTTCAAGAATTGGAAGCCAAATCTAAAGAAGTCAAGATGTTGGAAAGTCTTCGAAAGATTGCTGGCAATGATGAACAAATGCGAGAAATGCTAAGCAAATACGAAAATTTAGATTAGAAACGGCCATGCGAAAAAGGGGCAGAACAACTGCTCCTTTTCGGCATGCATTTTTCATGCAGGATAAAGGAACTTGCCCAAAATGGGACAAATTCCGGTCACATCAGCATGCAGAGCCTGCTGAAAAGCTTTATTTTATGGGATAGTTCACACTTTCACAACTTGCCCAAAAATTTGCTCATTTTAAAAGTAGCTTGCCCAAAACGTGGCCCAAAATAAGTGGAAATTCGTTAAAAAGCCTATAAAATAAAGCTTTTTCTTGGGCAAAAAATTGGGCAAATTAATGTATTTGTTCTTTTTTGATTAATCAGGTTATTCAATTAATAATATCTCAAACTCACATTTTTATCTTATTTTTACTGATGGCAAAAAACTCCTTTTTCTCTAAGCTTTCCATATTATCTTTAATGATCTTTGCTTCAATTGACTGAAGAAATTTATCTGCATTTTTTAAAGCAAATTGACTGTCCTGCTCATTACAATCAATCACGGTTGGATAACGACTGATAACTTCATAACGAGAAATAGCAATAAGTGTCTTGCTGTCCCAATCTAGTGGACATATCTTTTCTTCAATTGCACGTCTGAGATAATTCAACTGATGAGTTTTAGGATATTCTTCTCCATGGTAAATTAAGAAAGCCTTCATGGCTTTTTCAATTGACTGTTGTGCGTGGTAACAAATTGTATCATGTGGTGTAGGATAAAAATGTTCATTTAAATGCTGGGCAATTCGAAGATCCTTTTCTGCCATTTCTATCCATTTGATATAATCTTTTATGTCTTCATTCATACGGTAATTCTCCTCAAAAATTCATTTTAAGCTGCTAACATAATAATAAAAAAGAGCAAAATAATTGCTCTTAAAATAGCCTTGTCAGAAACGCTTTCAGTTCCTTTTTAGAGATTTATGGAAAGTGGGCACTTGATGTGATACTGAGATTATTTCTTTGTTGTAAAGCAAATTGCCTTTAGTGGCCACATCTTTGATCAAAGCATTTGGAGGAGTTATCAGATCAGATTCAGTACATGCGACCAGATCATATTCCAAATTATTATCATATAACAATTTGTCAATCAGTATACCAGCTTCACCTAGGTACATGTAATAATTCTGATTGTCGAATGTCCCATCTTCAACCACCAAGCAAATATCTAGATCGCTCTTATCCGTAGGAAATCCATAAGCATATGAACCAAATAAGTAGATTTTTTTCACAGTAGAGATTGAAGACAACCGATTCACTAATTCATCTAAAATAGGTATTATTTTTTCATTCATGCTTTCTCCCTCCTTCTGTACATATCATAACTTGTAAATGTATTTTCTTCAATATCTAGTCATGTCAACCGTTGACATTTATGGCAGACTTTTGTTTTCTGTCTTTTTATATATCCAATATCTCTCTAGGATCAATGACATTTCCTGCTGGATCTCGGATTTCAAAATGAAGATGCACTCCTGTAACTTTGCCTGTATCTCCCATTCTTCCAATCTGCTCTCCGATTGAAACAGTATCACCAACATTGACCATTGCTTTTTCATTCATATGAGCATAAATGAATATGTAGCCATTTTCTGCTTGAATGTTGACCTGATTTCCCCCTGTTGAATTGTATGCTGAATAGATCACTGTTCCGGAAGTTGCAGAATAGATTGGATCGTTTCTGTTACCGGCCATATCTACTCCATAGTGCATCGTAGCTCCTGTACCGAAAGGATCGTAAATGCCGACTCCCGCAGTCAGTACATAGGGTGTTTGAAGCGGATGCTGAATGTCGATGCCTTCCAGCTCCTCTTTTTGAGGATCACTTAGTCGGTAATATAGATAAAGATAATCTTCCGGATTGATCCTTGTTCCATCTTCATAGAACATACGGAAAAACATCTCATCACCATCTACCCGTGCTATCTTATCTTGTTGATTGACCTCATCACCGGAATGAACATAAGTTTCTCCCAGATGTGCATATTGAGTATAGATGACCTCTTTTTCATAATCTGCAGATTCATTGATCCCTGTGATCATCTCATGTCGGATCGTGACCGTCTTTCCAAGAGGAACAAATACGCTGCAGACTTCCGGAACTGGCTCAGCTTCTTCGCCTTCTTCCGGTTCAGGAGGCGGCGGACATTCGATTTCTAATTCGATTTCTTCGCTCAGATATTCTACTGATTCTACCGTACCGCTCAATGCTGCCATGACCTCAGCATTGACAGAAGTTGTCAGCTCGATCCCATCCAGATCCAATACACCATAATTTTGACGTACTCCCATTTGTCTTAGCGGCGGCTTTACTTTTTCTCTTTCAAATCTCAATTGAGCAAGATCTTCTAGGATAGCATCATTCAGTTCTGCAGGAAGACCATATTCTTGATTCAATATCTGAAGGATCGTTGTATCATCCTTCATCACACATGAGCTGAACCATCCTTTATGGAAATAAACCGAACGTAATCGTTCACGAACTTCTGCAGCATCTTCCATCGAATATCCTTCTACATAATTCACAAGATAGGATTCATATAATCGGACCTCATCAAGATAGAATTCATGCTGACCACAGCCGATCGAATTCAGTTCTGTGACATAGATCTCATTTTGTTCTTCATCCAGCGAACCTATCGGATTGAATATGACAAGCAATAAGAGGATCGGGATACCGATACAAGTCAGTATGATGGCAAACGCAATGCTGCCTGCTTTCTTTTTATATCTTTCAGGAAGCAGGGCAGCAATGATCTTCGCAAGTGCTGCATTCATCAGGCGTCCGCCTTAACTTTCTTGTACCATTCCGGCATATCGATCTTCAGATCATAGATAGCATTTCCTACTCGCAGCAAGCAGCAGCCTTCTCTTTTTTCCTTCAGCTTCCGGATCTCTGTATCCTTCAGATTCAGAAGTTTCTTTGGTGAATCATAATCAATATCACCTAAGTGGAATAAAAACTTGTAAGTTGGCTGCGAAAGCAAAGGTTTTACTTTTGGTGCCATGATCGGATCTTCGCTATCCACTTCATCCAATGTCTGTGTGCTTTTCAAGAAGCTCGCATTGTATTTTCTGAATCGGCGTTCATAGGAATTGATGATGTCAACGAGTGACAAATATTCCTTTTTCAAGAATTCATGCAATTCATCGATCGATACCATGATCCTCTTTGACTGATCCATGTTTCCGTTGATTGCTTGTGATATGAATGAGAAGATATTGCTCCATTGGGCCATCTTTCGTGAAAGGCTTCCGCTCATGAGATCCTTCATATCAAAATTGATAGATTGCAGATTTTCGATATCTTCGCCTAGATAGGTATATCGGTTGAATAACTTTGCATCAGCACCAGAGCTTGCAGCTGATTCAAGACCTAACAGCATCTTTTCTAAGGCATCCCGCATGGATTCAGATAAAAATTTCTCTTGCTTATTGTTTTCTAGTTCATCAACAATCTCATTATATACATCTGATAACAACGGATAATCCGTGTTCTTGAATCCTTTAAGTGTTGTGATCTCATTGGTAAATCCTTTTTTACGATAGACACGGGTCAGATATCGTTCAAATAGATCGAGGTATTCATCAGTCCAGGATGGTTTATAGATGCTGATCCATTTTCTTACTTCACTGATATAATCGGAAACAATCCCTTCCTTGATCTCATCCGGTGTACGTATCTGCAGCGGATTGATGCAGAATTCATTGTTTCCTGAAACATCGATAACAAGTCCGCCCATCTGCTGGAAGAACTCATTATAGGTTCCTTCAACGTCAATGTTTCTGATCGTAGTGCCTTGATAGAATTCATTTTCCAATATCTTCATGACGGCAACGGATTTACCGATACCGCTGGCACCAAGTACGATGATATTCTTATTTCCTCTTTTGATAAAAGGATCAAACATGATGACATCGCTTCGATTGTAGACAGTTCCAAGATATAGACCGGTTTCATCCAATAATGCTGGTTCGTTGAATGGATATAGATTGGCAAAAGATTCGCTGGCCACATTCTGTTTTACCCATTTGCCTAAAAGGTTGCTGCCGATCGGACTTACAGACAGGTAAGCTTCTTTTTGATAGGAGGATAATGGATCAAGGGTAATATCGACATCATCAACAGCCTGATAAAAGACATCCTCCAAATCCGCCATTTCTTTCTCTGTCTTGGCATTTAATTGAAAGTATACACTGATATAGTACATCAGCTGTTTTGTATCTTTGGAACGTCTGTAGCTTCCGGTTGATGCTCTTTTTTCTGCATCGGCATCGATCTCATCCAGTTCATCCAAGGTCAATGATTTTTTAGCGATCAGATCATTACGTAAGGCAGATTTATACGCTTTCCAGGTCAGTTCCTCTGTGTAGATAGCTGTCGTTACTCCTTTGATCGAGGAGATACCGGCAAGCAGGTTCATCTCTTTTGTCGTGCCTAAAAAGCTCTTGACGGCAAATGTCTTATGGATATTCCTTCCCATTGAGAACTGCTTGGAGTTGTAGCTGGATGTTGCCGGAACGATCAGATCCTTGAAGTTATAGATGCCCGGCTGCTGCTGATATTCATAAGATCTTTTCTTTTTTCTTAGGAGCAATTCTTCCTCCTCTTCGTCAAAACGAAGCTCTGTATCCGGCAATTCATCGCTGAAAAGACGATTCCCATAAATGGCCAGCATTTGCTTCAATTCCTCACGAGTGGGTTCTTCCAATGCCAATGAACTAGAGAAATTAGTGATAACCTTGTTCTTGATCTGGCCTGGATCCATCTGTTTCTGCAGCTGCTCAGATGTCAGACGAATACGCATCAGGAAGATTTTCTTGCAAGTATCATCCTTCTTTTCTTCCAGATACAGTTCATATTCTTCGCACATCTTACGAATAAATGAGAAATTGGTGATGGCCTTACACTTGCTGAAGATGCTGATATTCTTGTCCAATGAGAATACGGCATCTTGGATGAAGAACATGCAGTCAAACTTGTTCCTATCCAGATCTTTCGATAATTGAGTGTGCAGTGCAGCTAGATCGGTCTTGGATAACAGGTCAAGATTATTGGCATTGATCTTGAAGTACAGGAACATATCTCCATTTTCCATCAAGATGCTTCCATCATTGATCTCTTTGAAGGGAAAATAATCTTGGATATATCTTCTTTTATTTGATTTCCACTTTTGTTTTCTTGGCTTCTTTCTTCTTTTGCTTGGTTTTTCCTCTTCCTGCTGCACCTCAGCATCTCTTGGCCTGGCAGACATGATCTTTGAGGCAGAACTAAAGCTCATCGTATGAAGAATTTGATTGGCCAGATTGATCCTATTATTAGGATCCTTACGCATGAGCATATAAAAAACAGGGCAAATGAAACAGCTGATCAGTATCCCTGTGAAACGAAATATAACGATCATGATCACCGCAAAACCTAATTCGATGATCCATTCACTTAAGAATAAGCCACGGATCAACTTGTGCGGATAACTATAGATCGGATATAAATACTCTTTATCTTCCATATGCACTCCTCCTTTACTTTATCATTCTCACTGTTGTTGATACGACAGATAGACTGTTTCTTGCAACATTGCCAAGCTTTCCTCCCACAGATAGGCCCCAGCTATTCATGGTCTTTTCAATATTGCTGGCCGCAACGATGGCACCGATGGCCAATAGGAACATACCGACATTATCGCTGGTGACATAGAGGTTGATCCCCTCGGTCAATACGAGTGCCTGGAAAGCCTGGGTCAGAGCAATGGCTACTAGCTGCTTGAACCATGAGAACATGGCTTCGTCATTACCTTGTACGAACTGTGCATTATAGAGATACATCAGACACAAAGTTACGAACAGCTGCCAGAATCTCTCCAGCAGGTTCATGATCGTCTTGAAGATGAAGAAGAAGGCGACAACAAGCAATGCCAAGGTCAATAATGGCGGCATGCTTGCAGTGATGATGTCCAAGATATCGACATCCATCGATGAGAAGGAGGAAATGACATTCAAGATTTGCCCAGAGAAATCAAGAATGATCGAATAGAAGTTGATCATCAGATCCACACCGAATTCCATGATCAATCCTCCAAGTATCATCCGCATCAATAGATCAGAAAAACTGATCTTATCTCCATCATTCAATCGGATCATCATCTTGATGATCAAGACACAAAGGCTGACAGCATAGAGGGCCAGGCCAATGGATTTCATCATCATCAATACCGCCATGATGATCTCCTCCTGGAAGAGATCTGTTGTCAATGCTGCGACCATCTCAAAGACATAGCCGAAGCAGTCCATCAAATTATCTAATAGCCATTGAGCAATCAGATTCATACAGTCTTAATGAATGGGGCAAGAAGAGGCAGTACGGCAGTCGTGGATTGTCCGCTGCTTCCCAAAAAGGTAGAAGTGACAACTCCCATGAAGATGGCCAGAGCAATCAGTCCAAGCAATAAGGCCCCTTTTTCCGACCAGACGTCTCGATTGCCAGAATTGAGTTCTTTCAATGTTACCAACCCCTGCCAGATCAAGATGATGACCAATATGGCAGTGGATAGGCCTGAAAGCAGCAGCCCTACATTGTTCAGAACAGATGAAAAGGCAGCTGAGATCTGTTCAAAGATCCCATTGATTTTATCTACAAATTCCATATTTTATTTCTCCTTATACTTTGATTGTTGAATGCAGCACAGCTGACATGCTTTGCTGCTGCAGCTGTTTTTCAACTGCTTCCTGCAGATCCTTGACCAGCTGATTGGTTAGCTTATAGCTGTCCAGAAAAGGCTCCTTTTGCCAGATCTGCAGATGAATGTGCGGATGTTTCGTATCCGTATGCAAGTAACTGATCGATTCAAGATTATTCCGATCTATATCCAATGATCTTGCTATCTCATCGACCACTTCCTTAGAGATACCTTGTGCTGCTTCTGCAGCTTCTTTATAACCGATCAAGGTGATCGTTGTTTCCAATACGGCCCCTGAGTGATGAAGATATTTTTCCAGTACATCTTTGCGTTCAAAGACCTTTTCTTCGTCATAGGCCAGTACCTTGTCCTTCTTTAGATCATAATTCTTTGTGACCTCATCCTTATAGTTCAACCTTTTTTTAGGAGTGAAGTTGATCTTGACCAAAGCATTCGATCGCTTGAATTCACTCTTTTGAGAATTGCCCCAACTGAATTCGATCTTTTCTTTCTTTTCATTTCTTTCAGCTGTGATTGCAGCATATTGCTTTTCTAGAGCTTCATAGCTGAATCCTGTCTTTTCGGCAAGCTTCTTTAGATAGAACTCTTCGGCCAAGGCATTATCCTGAGCGGATAGATATTTCATGAAGGTCATGATCTGATTTTTTTGATGGTCAAAATCTGTTTCATTGTCAATCGTTGACAATTTGAAATCGAGATAATTCATTCTATTATTCATGATATTTTTGAAAGTTTCCGGATCTTGATCCAATGATTCATCTGGATCCATACCGTCCGGCAATTTCATCAACGTGGCTTCGATGCCTTCTTTTTTTAGAAGAAAATAGTTCTTTTCGGCTGCATTCAATCCTGCTTCATCGCCATCAAGGCAGAGGATTACCGGAACATTCAACTTCTTGATATGAGCAATCTGCTCCGGTGTCAGCGCTGTTCCGCAAGTTGCAACACAGTTTTGAATGCCATGCTGATGAGCCTTGATCACATCCATATATCCTTCCATGAGGATCACTTGCTTCATGCGTCTTGCAATAGGTGCAGCAGAGTGCAGGTTGTATAAGATCTCTCTTTTATGAAAAAGATTTGATTCCGGTGTGTTGATGTATTTTGGCTGAACGTCCGCAGATAATGCTCGTCCGCTGAATCCTAGAGGATTCCCGTCTGGATCATATAGAGGGAACAAGAGCCGATCCTTCCAGCGAAAATACCCTTTTTCAGAATATAGATCGCTCTTTCGGATATCATCTTCAGAGAAGCCTTTTGCCAGCAGGAATCTATGTAACTGCTGTTCATCACGAATGACCCCAAGATGAAAGAAGTCAATGTCTGCCTTAAGGAACTTCCTGTTTTCTAGATAAGCAAGTGCCTCTTGATCCTGCAGCAAGCAGTAGCTGGCATACTGGATCACCAGTTCATTCAATGCGATCATTCTTTTTTCTTCTTTTGAAAAAATGTCAACGGTTGACATTTCTGGATTGGTCAATTCGATGCCCGCTTTCTTTGCGACGGTCTGACAAGCTTCTAAAAAAGAGATGTTGTTGTATTTCTGCACGAAGGTAATAGCATTTCCGCTTTCACCGCATACAAAGCATTTGAAGATCTGCTTCTCTTGGCTGACCGATAGTGAAGGGGAATGATCATCATGAAATGGACAGACACACACATAATTTCGGCCTTTTTTCTCCAATGGGATATGATCGCTCACTACATCTACGATGTTCACCTTCTGAAGAATTTGTCTGATCATATCCTTTTGGATATATGGATTTACTTGTGTTCCTGCAGCTGAATCACCGCTTGATGTATCTTCCCTTGAAGAGGACTGCTTTTGGTAAGAAGTTTTTGCCTGATCGATTGCAGCAGAGAGCTGCTGCCGGGTCATACCGTTAGGTTCAATACCTAACTGTTTGGCAAATCTTAATTGCTTGGCTGTTGGCTCCAAGTATTTCTCATCATTCATAATATCAAAGATCCTTTACGATCAATTCCGCAAATTGATATTTGCCGTTATCCGTTTCGACAAAGGCGAAAACATTGCCAGGCTTCAGATTCGGCTGAGGTTCGATATCTTTAGGAATCTCGATCCATTGTTCACATTTTCCGTCGATCAAGATAACATGGGCCTTATTATCTTTGATCTCTACAATATAACCTTTTGAGAATCGTGCCACATTTCTCATCCTTATCAACCTCCTATCATATCTTGACGCGAATGCATCTTAATTCTTGTTTTGGTAAGATATCCTTCTGGATCTCTTTTAATACCTGCTCAAATGTACGATTGAGCTGAGAATGCATGATTTTTTCCACGTTCCCATTCTTGACCATATAATCACTGGCCTTATCAGCGGCCTTTATAGCTCGATATAGCTCGTTTGGATCATCATTGAGCACATTGATCCAACTTTGGATATAGGCCTGATGATTTTCGATATGTTCTTCTGATGCAGGCAGCTGCACCTCTTGACCAAAGAACATGGACGTAATTTCGGCGATCAGCTCTTCTTGTGCATACTTTTCACTGCCAAATTCAGCATTGTTCAAGCGATCCAATCGGGCCGGATGACCGGTAGCGTGGGCAATCTCATGGAAGAGCGTTGAATAATATCCCTCAATGCTCTTGAACAGCAGGGGATCCGGTATGGAAACCGTGTCCTTGTGCGGAGAGTAGAAAGCTTGTGATTGGTGTCCGATATCAATAGAAAGATTCATATTTTCCTGCAATGTACGAACAATTTTCTCATAAACATTATCCTTGATATGGATCTTCTTTCGCAGGTTCAGCGGTTCAATGCCATCAATATTTTCTGCATTGAAGACAGTCGCTGGATAGTTCCTCCAGAACAGCACGTCTTTCAGCTGCTCTTTTTCTTCATCGCTCAGCTTTTCATAATCACTGAAGTTCATGACCTTCTTTGTTTCGCTATTATACAGCTTCCAGCATTCGATCCGGATCCCGTAATTGCCAACAAAATTTTCCGGTTTCTTCTTGATCTTATATCCGGCATTCGTTGCCTGATTGAAGGTCATCCAGCGAGGATCAGAGTAACCGTATTTCATTGAGGCAATCGTCAATATGAAACGATTGATGCCGGTATATCTTTTTTGGGTTGATGCATTATAAGGAACCGAACTGATCCATGGCTGTTGCCAAGGGATCTGATCCTTTTTCAGGGAATCAAGGATCTGGTCAACTAACGGCTGCCGCTGTTCTTTGAGCTTTGTTAAGAAATCATTCATCCTGCTCATCACCTAGTTCCAATTCTTCTTCATTTGGTTCTATCGCAAATAGATCCATCATTTCTTCGATTCTCATAAGTCCTCCTCTCTTTATTGAAAAAATGTCAACCGTTGACATCTTTATAAAAATAAAAGCAACCCATACGGATTGCTTGATCATTCAAAGGTTAGTTTATAACCAATATAGCGATTTTCTTCTTTGATAGGATCGCAGCGGTAACGTGCGGCCTGATTGTTGTTCAGAGCATTGCTTCCTGCAGCAACACAAGCATCGTAGGCTGATTGATAGGTGTATCCATCTGCAAAATAAAAATAGATACTTTCCGGCACATAATTTGAAACAGGAGGGAGTTGAGGGACTTCAGGTATTGGATCCTTTTCAGAAACAGGTTCTCTTTCCGGTATTTGATCCGGTATATTTGGGATCTCTGGTTCTGGTTCTTCCGGCTCAGGATCAGTGACCTCAATTGTCAAAGTATCTTCTGTGCGATTACCATCAGTATCCTCAGCGATGATCGTCAATGTATAGATGCCAGCTTCATCGGTGTTATAGCTTCCTTCTGCTGTGTATCTTAGATTATGATCAAGATTATCGGATACATCGATCCAATCATCCAGATCGATCTCTTCACCTTTGATCACTTCGATAGGATCCTTTTTTAGATAGATCTTTGGGGGTGTCAGATCCTGGATGCTGACGATCAATTGATAGCTGTCTGTCTTTTCTTTTTGCTCAGGTTCTTCAGCAGGTGTCTGTGAACAAGCAGTTAATAATAGCAGGGTACATAGGCTCCATTTTCTCACTGATTCTCATCTCCTATCAAATAGAGAAGATGTCAACGAGTGACATCCTCTCAAGATTAAATTTTATTGTTCAGCATCTCTTCTCTTGAAAAGATAGAAGATGCCTAAGAGTGCACTTAATGCAAAGATCAGATAAACTGTTTCATTTTCATTGACACCAGTTGAAGGTGGTACAGTTTCTTCAGTTCCAGGCAATAAGCGATTTGTCCAAATGATCGTAACCGTATCACCTTGATCGTTAGAAGGGATCTTGTTGCCTTCAGCATCAAAGGCCTCTATCTCATTGATACCATTACGAGTGATCGTTACTTTCTTCCATGTAGTTGCAATTTCATAACCCAAAGGTGCTTTCGTTTCTTTGATCCACCATACTCCAGGTTCCAGATCATAGAAATAAGCATAACCATCACGATTGGAAACGGCAGTATCGACAGCATCCAGCTCATCGATCACACCATCATTGTTGAGATCAAGGCTGTCCTTGACCAAAACGAATTCAGCGTCAGCAAGACGTTCATCAAGGTTCTGCTCATCCACCTTCATGACCTCGATCGTCAATCCATCATCCTTCAGTTCATTGACGATCGGATCACCGCCATTGATGTAAACTACTGCATGACGTCCGTCTTCAGAACGGTCATAATCAAAGTACCATTTCGTATCATCTAAGACATAGTTTTCATTTGTTGCAATTTCCATGACATAATAACGTCCATCAGCCAATCTGAATTCATCTTCTGTCAATACGACATTGAATTCTCCATCACGATCAATGTGTCCGCTTGTCAGCATTTCGTCTTCTTCATAGACCAAACGTGGATTATTTCTGCCTGCATAGATGTCTTCTGCTGCAAAGATACCAAATTCTACATCTCTCCATGCACCTTCCAATTTTCCTTCCATTTCCTTGTTTAAGCGTACTCTCAAGGAATCTGTAGTTGGTGTTGGTTCCCATGGCTCTTCCGGTTCTTCTGGTTCTTCAGGTTCTTCAGGAATCTTTTCATCAACGATCGGAGTTCCATTATTCGCTGTCACTCTCAATACAGGAGCTTCGCTGCCATCATGTGCCAACTCAACTTCCCAGATATCGTAATTGATGTAATATCCATCAGGTGCATCAATCTCACGAATGTAATATTTTCCTTCCGGATAATCAAAGGATGTGACGGCACGTCCTTGACTGTCCGTTACAACGACTTCTAACAATGAATCAGCAGGAATTGTTGTCTGCTTATCACCATCTTCTGGGATCTGATCAGGATCTACACCAAAGCCAGGATCCAATTCATCTACCGTGTATTCTTCAAACAATGGGAATCCGCTCATCGCATAAGCTACTTCGCCCTCATTGATCAAACGGATCTGATCAAGCGTAATGTCATAGATCAAGTAACCATCTTCTAATGCTTCTGGTTCATCACTGCCATCAACATAAGCTCCATCGAATCGATCAAAATTAGCTGAAGAAGCTACAATGTAACGGAAGTTATAGCAGTCATTCAATGCACTGCTGTCAAATTCAAATGGCATTTCTCCGACAAAGAAACCATCATCAATGTTGCCCTCTGGATCAGTAGGCTCTGTTGGATCAGGTACTGTTGGTTCCGTTGGCTCAGTTGGTTCAGTAGGTTCCGTTGGTTCTGTTGGTTCTGTTGGATCAACTCCAAAGTTAGGATCTACTGGTTCTGTTGGCCCATTTGGATCTTCTGTATTGTTATCCATTGCTTCATTCAGATATGTAACTGCTGAGAAACGCAATAGATTGATCGCTGCTCCGCCTTCTTCTGGAACTGTTGGAGTTTCTGATTCTTCTGTATCCCCTGTTTCATCAGCAGGAATATCAGTTTCTTCATTTCCTGTATCTGTTCCTTCTTCTGGTGTCTCAGGGATTTCTGTTTCTTCATCACCTGTTCCGGTATTATCATTACCATCTTCAGGTGTTTCAGGAACTTCTGTTTCACCTTCGCCTGTATCTGTGCCATCCGTTGGAGGATCGATTGGATCTACTCCAAACCCTGGGTCAATTGGTTCACTTGGATCTGGCATCACCGTTTCACCTTCATTGACATCGATCTCTTCTTCTGTTTCATAGTAAGGTTCATAATCTAAGAAGCTTTCATAGAATCTTATCCATACCAGATCCGGATTATTCGCAAATGCCAATCCGTTTACCTTCAATAATGTCTCAGGTAAGCTGATGGTCAATAATCCCATGTTCGCAAACGCACTTTCACCGATCTCAATAACGAATAATTCTTTTCCGTCATTCATCTCTACAACCGCTGGTACTTCCAATGCCTTGATATCACTGTTCTTGAGTCCTGTGATCTTGATACCTTCATAAATAGTTGTATCACCGTTTTGATGCGAGATAACTTCATACTCATACCAAGATGCAAATTCATCTTCGCTCACTTTCTGATCATGAACAGGAGCAACCTTCTTCTTGCCATCTTTTGTCCATTCCCCGTTTTCTTCCTCTGGATCACGAGTGAATTCATCATCGACATCTTCATCTGGGATCGTATCATCATTGAAGGATGGCAGTTCTTCCGCTGCAAAGATGCCGAACACGGCATTGCCCAATGGTCTTCCATCTTCATCGCTCTTCAATATCTCGATCTCAAATCTCTGACGATCATTGTTCAGCTGCAAGAATTCTGGGAAGATCAATGATAATTGCATATCATAGGTCAATTCCACGTCCATCCGTTCTCCATTGGTCAGATATCCATGCGGACTTTCTTTTTCAATGACATAATATTTGCCTAAATAAAGCTGTTTTGATAGACCATGACCATCTTCATCGGTAGTGATCGTATCGACCAGTTCATTGGCTGTATATTTGATATCTCCATTGAGTACGATATCTTCTGCGGCATATACCTCAAAGACTGTATTGAATGGAACCAAGCTGTCTTCTTTCCATACAGGCTTCCAGCCGATCATGCCTGTTCTTTCATCGGTATAAGCTTCAAAGCCATCAAAGATCGTTCCTCGTTTCTCGATACCGATGACACCTTTCTGCGGAATGTTCTCTACTTCAAATACCACTGTCAGGTATTTAGGTACAGGATATGTCACAACATTATCCAAGATCACATCGCCATTTTCATCAATAGCATAATCCGGTGATTGAGGGTCATTGCAGTTTGGTTTATCCGCTGCACAGACAAAGCTTCCATCTTCATTTCTCTTTGGTACTTCCACCATCAATTGATCATTTGGATCATGCAGGCTATCATCGGCAACGATATCGAATAAGATACCTTCCTTGTGCAGATTGTATCCTTCAGGTGCAATGATCTCTGCCAAAGAATAACTTCCCGCAGGCAATGGTTCTTCCAATGTGATCTGTCCTTGGGCATCTGTTGTCCATCTTGTAATACCATCGATCACTACCCATTCACCAATGACACCATCAAGACCTTTTTCATCACGATAAGTATCATCGATGCCATATTCGCACCAACCATTGTTCAGTGTACCTGTACCACGGCAGTTTTCATCTTCTCCGATTGGATAACGATATACTGCTTTTACTGCTGCTTCGCCATTGACGATGCCATTGAATAAGATGTGCTTATAGGTATCTTCCAGATTCAAGTTCGGGTTCCATTGGAAGATCCTGAATGTCGCAAAAGATTCTGTGATCAATTGTCCGGTCTCACTATCTTTCTTCAAGATCTGCAAGTATTGACGATTCAGCTTATCTTCGATATTGCTTCCTACATATCTGGAAGTAGAAACATAATCAGAGAAGATATGGAATTGTTTATTAACCCATGTTTCATCATCTTTAGTTCCGATTCCTCCTACACGATCCTGTTGAGAAGTCCAGCCGCTAGGTTCAGTTGTATCACTCAAGTGATCTACTATATCAGTAGTTGTTGATCTTTCGATACCCAATTCCCAAACTGTGGAATCTTCATTGATATCATAAGTGGTCAGGTTCTTGGTGATCTCAGCTTCCCAAGAAACTCTTTCATATCCAACAGGTGCGGATAATTCCACTACTGTATAAGTACCATAAGGTAATGGAAGACCTGTTTGCTGCAAGTAAGCCAATACTTCTACATGTGACTTATCATATGGATTGGCATATTCATAACCATAATCAAAATCACCATAGCTATTGGCATTGCCTGTATTGAACAATGCGGCATAGTTTGCCCAAACGATCGTTTCCGGACGATTCGTTCCGGCATTTCCTTTACTGTCTGTCTTCAATACCATGTATAAGGACTTATCAGAAAGATTCGCATCGGTCAATCCTTGACGATCAGCAGTTGGATTCACATAGGTATTTCTCTTTTCATAGTGATAATAATTTCCTTCTGCATCATCATTGATACGTACTTCTTCATAGTATTCTTCTGCCGGTCTGAATCCTGCACCTGTTGCAGTACCATCAGCACTGATCATGACAAGTCCTTGATTGTTTGCAATCTCATCGGCAGTAGCTAAACGATAATCCTCATTTCCATCTTCCGGATCAGTTGGTTCACCGATGACATCATCACCGCTTGGATCGACGTAAAAGATGAAATATCTATTAGCATCTGTGACATACTTCATGCCATCTATGCGTGTTCCGGCAAAATAGATATCCGGAAGTTTTCCATCTTTGGCAGTTGTATCGGCAATCTGATCATTCTTAGAGTTCAGATAGATACCAAAGTAGATATCACTGCCAGCAATATTATTGTCATCATCGATATTGCCATCTTCATCACTGTCCATATCTACGGTCTGAGTCAGGATCTTCTTGAACTGCAAGTGTCCTTTCTGAACACTGTTGGCATAATCTAATCCATGATTAACTACACGAGTATAGTCATAACCTGTAAATCTTCTGACCATTGGTGGAACAGTATGAGTTTCAGTTTCACCATTGGCATTTGTTGTATCCTTATAAGTTCCGCCTGTATTGTAATCCGCATCATTAGGAACATGATCTACATAGGCATGATCTTGATCAGAATATTTCAGATCAACTGTTACTACCTGTCCACCATAGAAATTGTAAAGTGTTGACGGATTTTTTGTTACTTCGGCATTCTTATAATCCTTGAACCAATAACCGCCATCTGGAGTATCAGTAGGAATGATACCTGCATTATAGAGCTGAGTTGCCTTTTCATAATTGAATTGATAGTATTCAGAATCTCTATCTTGCAAGCCTGCTAAGATTTCATCAGCATGAGCAGGATCTACATGATACAAGCCATCGCCATCATCAAAATACATAGGAATCTCTGCTTCATATACCCCCGGCAATCGCACTTCTTGCATTTCATAGATACCCAATTCTAATAACTGTGTCGTTGCAGTAGATAAAGTGTTCAAAGCTCCATCCGGTGTTTCTTGCATGACAAGCACATCAGCAACTTCACCTGCTACTAATGGTTTTCCTGTAAATAAAGAATTAGGGATCGTACCATCATGTAGAACTACATCCTGTTTAGCAGTCACTACATAGACAGCACCATAGAAGTAACCGTCCCCTTGTGGTTCATGGGTATTGTTGTGGTTGAGATAATTTGTTTCATCATCTACCTTGTGAACTGTGAAACGTCCTCTTTGTCTTTCATTGTAATGGATAACTTCTGAATCTTCTGTAACTTTTGGATCTTCACCAATTTCAAAACGGATCTTTTCCCATGGATCAAGATTCAGATAACCATCATAATCACTGTTGCATGCACCACCGGCATTGTCATTGCATTGATTTTGCGAAGTATTTGGTTCCATGGCATAGAACTCACCGCCTACCCATCTGACACCTTCTTTATCAAGATAATCAGGGTGAAGACGTTCTTCATATGTTATCTCGACACGATCTGTGCTGCTTTCTTTATCTTCCCATTCTTGGAATTCTTCCTGTTTGACTGCTTCGAAAGTATCATAGTATTCCTGAATGATCGGAGTTGTATCGATTCTTCCGTCAGCAGGAGTGATCTGACTAGTAAATTCTAGTTCATCACCATTGTTCCAAACAGTTGCCACATGATCTTCCCAATCATCTACCTCAGTTTCTGATGTACAGCTTTCGCCGCCTTCTGGTAATGAGACGCAAGTGGTTGTCACTGTTGTCTTTTGAGTTTGATAATGCAATTGATACGTTTCACCAGCAAAGAAATCAAATTCTGCTCCTTGAACAGGGAAGTTTTCACCTGCTGCATTTCCATCAAGATCTTTTTTGACCAATTCAGGTGCAAATAATTCTCTTGGTACTTGTGGTTCTTCAGGTTCTTCTGGTGGAGTAGTAATATTTGGATCTTCAGCAAATGTCCATGCCAATTCGATCAAGTTATCTTGGCTCATATTGAACTGAATAAAATCCTGATTTGTTGGATTGAAATATCTATTAGATGATCCAATGATATTATCAGCAGTCGTGCTAAATCTAAATTGTGCAGTGCTTCCATCACCAATAGTTCCTGTACGGGTGAAATTGTAGATCCATGCATCTCCGCTCTTATTGTAAGATACGGAAATCAGGTTGGAGTTTCTGCCATATTCAGGATAATATTGATCCCCGATCACTTGTGAGTTTCTTATTGAGATAGAGCCACCTTGAATTTCCTTGATCTGAGTGATCTTCTGATCTGGATTATCCGGATCATCAACTTCTTCAGTAACAATAGTTCCTCCCCAGACATATCTAGGATCACCGAAATTCAATACAGTACCTTTGATAAATGGAACATAAGTACCTTGCTCATTGATCTCCCCTTGTGCATTGACATAGCAGACACCATCTACTTCAGCTAAACAGCCTTCAGCATCAGCACCTTCCCAAGCACCATTCTGCCATACTTCGATGCCATCAATAGACTGACCATCTGCGACTTCATTTACAGCACGATAGCCTTCATGTTTATCAATTTCACCTTGTACCCAAGCAATAGCTGAATTGAATTTTGAATCATATCCGCTACAAGGATAACCTAACGCTTCCCAGATCATGATCTGGGTTACAAATGACCATTCATCAGGTGAAAGATTGATGTTGCTATATTTTTGTGATTGTATTTGTCCATAGAACCAGATTTCTTCCAATACTTCAAAAGAAACTTGCAAATTATTACGTCCAGTAATCGTTTGGCCTTTATTTGTCAGTTTTTCAATATCATACATATTGAAGTTTGTACCGGATAATTGATTTGGTTCAATGCACATAACAGTATTTCCATCGTTATCTACGATGTAGGCCACATATCCATGTGGTGAGCCTGGGTACATGTCACCAACACCATCTACTGTAACTCGATATGGGAATGGTTTGAAATTGATCGTACCAGATCCGGCAGTTGCATCGATATTTTCAAACATACCTGTACCATCATAGAAACCGTTTACTTTTGATGGAAGATTGCCATCAGTCATTAATTCGCTATCTACAACAAATTCATAATACAACTGATTAAACATATCACCATCTTTTAGATAGTACGCTTCAAATTCATAGATACCATTACATGGTGCAATGTATGTAATTTCATTTCCTTCTACTTCTGTCCCATCAGGTCCCCTTATACCAACGATCTCGATCTCTGGATCATTGGTTGCGACAGAAACCATCAAAGACACACGTTGTCTGTCATCATTCACTTCCTGTGATACTGTGAATGCTAGTTCTCCATCGATTCTGAATGGTGCATAGAAGTCACTGGCTTCATTTTCGACCGGTGCTTCAGGTACTTCTGCATTTTGAACATCATTTACTTCTTCAGTTTGTTCCTCTACTGCATGAACAGTTTGAGGGAAGAATGATGAATCGACGCATGATGTGAATATCATGAAGGCAGTAATCAGTATCTTCAGAATCTTGTCTTTTTTCTGTTTCATAATTCTTTATCCTTCCTTTGTAAAATAAAAAAAGACGATAACTTGTATCGTCAGAAAAAATGTCAACCGTTGACATTTTATGGTGGTGCTTTATTTTTCATGGTTTTTCTTTCCTCCTAATTAATAAATGTTATTCTTCTTTTAACCAACGATATGCGGTCGCTCTGCATACATTTAATTGTTTGATAGCTTCCTCTACAGGTATTTTTTCTTGTCGGATATCATTCTTGATGGTCTCCCAATTTTCAGGTTTTTCTTTTCTAGGGCGCCCAAACTTGATACCTTTTTCCATTGCGGCTTGGATCAATTCTTTGTGATGTTGTAAATGAGCTTCTTTTTCAGCTTCTTCGACCTCTACAAGATAATTCAAGATCTTGATCGTCATTTTTCTATCTTTCGTGATCTCATCGATCCTTTCTATATCTATTGATTTCAGATTCATACCGTTCACCTCGCTATTATGCCTATAGTTTTTTTTAAAAAAGAAAAGCAATCCAACTGGATTGCGAAGTTAAAATTTAGTTGTAACACCTAAAAAGTGTGGTATAATAATGGTGTCATTAATAAAGGTGTTTGCAACACCTAATGAAAAGAGAGGAGCTACCAACTCCTCTTTTTATTTGTACCGTTGCAGAAGCAGTTAGACTACTTCTTTAACTCCTTAACTATCATATATAACATCACCATTGTGATGATTACATTGATATCGATTGTCATTAATAAAGAGTTTGCAACGGTACATTAGGTCAGTATTATTCATGACTAATACCTCCCAAAAGCATTATAGCATCAATTAAATTCGTTTTGAATACTAGAATTAAAGGCATCTCATTTAATTTGAGGTGCCTTAAAGTCTTATTATTCACTTAATAAATTTTTTGAAAACTAAATTACTAATAACAAGTGTCTATTTATTTAAACAGAAGTTATTTAATAGGTATTCTGCAATTTCTTCAACTGTATTACCCCAACCATATTCCTGATATTGTTCAAAATAGTAACGTATATTTTGAATCAAATCGTTTTCTGGATTTTTAAAATCAAAATAACTTACTGGTTCAAAATTTGTATAATCTTCTGGTGAGACTAAGAATCCAAAGTATGAAATTGTTCCGTCACCTTTATAATCGTCTGCTTGAACATCAATAATTTTCCATTCATTATTCCACCAGATGACACTTACTATGTGACCATTTCCAGTATATCTACCACTAACACTAGAAGTCTTATATCCTAATGCATCTGCAAGAATATTAAAGACATCAACATAGTCATTGCACACTCCGTGCTTGTCAATTAGTGCATCATATGCATGATGATAATCCATATGTTCTTTAGTTCGATTTATATCTACTTGAATACTTTCGTCAAAGTCCTCATCAAACTCATGGCGATATCCATTACTTATTGTAATGCCACCATAAGAAAGATAGTTGCAGATCCAGTCGTGGATTGCTTTTATTTCTTCCTCTTCGCTCATTTCAGGTTTGATTATTTCTGATAAAATCTCAGATACCATTTCATCTAGTTCAATATGTCCTGAATAAATCGGTTCACCTTTGTTGGACTGTCCGATCAATTCCCCCGTATTTGAGAAATTATATCTCAATCCATCAATTTCTACTGTGCCGATTGCCATCAAGCCGGCTTCATCACCGCTATCATAGAAATAGTATCGGCTGCCTCCAATATTCTGCCAGCCTGTTTTCATGATGCCGTTATCACCGAAATAATACCATTTAACATTTCCGTTCGCATCTTTGCCATCTGCTGCCCAACCGGTCTTCATAGCTCCGGTAGTGTAATCAAGATAATACCAACATAATTTGGCATCTCTGTACCAACCTGTCATCTTGTTTCCAGCTTCATCAAGGACATACCAAGTTTCGTTTTCTTGCACCCAATTTGTTTCTTCATCTTCTGCAGCTCTGTAAGTTGCAGCAACCGGATTCACAACAGATGCACACATCAATAACGCCATAACCATAGATAATAATTTTTTCATATCTGTTCCCCCTATTCTATTTATGTCAACGGTTGACATTTTCAACCTAATCTGTATCTTTAACAAATACATGTAATTCTTTTTTGTATTTTGTATATCCAGCTTCATCTTGAATAATATATGAAACAAGATATTCTGACTCTTCAGATGTATCAATAAATTCATGTATGATCATTGACTCAATAAGATTATTTCCATTTTCATCATATGCGGAAGCTATGTACGATTCTGCATCAAAGCTATCACCGACAGACAATACAACTTCATCTTGAGTAAGAACAATTCCTTCAGTAAAAGCACTTTCATTATTTGGTGTATCAATGGAGAAGAAACTCATGAATTCATTGATATTGCTCATGACTGCAAAAATAACGAATATTGAACAAATCAGAATAAATCCAATAAATTTATGCTTCGTTTTGATATTTATTCCCCCTTGTAACCACTTCTAGACACTACCATTTTAGCACATTTTTTTGGAAACAAAACCGGTAAATTTTCGGCAAATTTTTGGCAACAAAATGGCAACGAATAGAAAAAGTCGTTTATTTATAGGGCTTAACGCTCCCTTTTCAACACTTCCATATTAAGTTTAATTGCTAAAATAATATATGCTTCAGATAAATAATTTCTGTACGTTCTCTCACATATTTTTAATAATTGGCATATTTCAGTAACCTTTTTTTTATATACATATTTATGTAAAAGCACATCTTTATATGGACTGTCCAATTTATTTATTCCATTGATGACCATTTTTACTTCTGCAGCTTTTTTCTCCTTTTTTTCCATTGCATTTAAATATTTCTTATCCATAGATGAAGTAATATTTTTTTTATCAGGAATAGCAATGACACTGCTACTATAATTAATATAGTCAAGAATTTCATCTGAACTAAATAAGAAAAGAAAATTAAGCATGTTCATCATTTCACGTTTTGTTTTTCTTTTGTCGATTCTTTTCAGATAATAGATATATTCTTCCATGGCTTTCCCCTTTCTAATGTCAACCGTTGACATTTTTATTTCTTTTCAGCAATTACCACAAGTCTTTGATCTGATCTATTTGGTACACAGGTGCTTAATAATATGTATTTTGCTTCTGGATCAACTGTCTGCTGTTGGTAAAGTGATTCATTGAATAAGTTTTGTAAGATATCATCAGTCAGGCTCCAATCATTAGGCAGATCCCAATAATTGAGCTGTTCTTTATTGACATCGACAATATTTACAGAACAAATTTGATAGCTTCCTTCCATGAATTCAATTGTTTGATGCTCTTGAAAGAAGCTTTGATCTTCATACTGCAGCAGATCCGTAAACATCAATCTTTCAGAGCCACTATGGCCATAAATGATTATTAGATGATCATCTATGGCATTCCTATAGTCCATGAATATGTTTCCGTAAATAGAATAGTTACCATAAAAATCATTCCATAAATAATATTCATTGTTTCTAGCCTGTGTTACAGGATAATCAATCTCGGTACCCTCTATTCTAATCCAACCAACATAATCATTATTGATCTCATTTAATGGTTTAATTTCTTCCGGCACATCAATTTGTTCAGTCACTTCTTCTAGGTTACGAAGTTCTTGCTGATGAATTGAGATGAGTTCTTCTTTCATCTTAATGGCACCTTGCTGCCTTTGTTTAATTGATACCCACTTATAGAACGAGGCAAAACATAAAATCATTAGGCATAAGATGATCAATTTTCTTTTCATGGATAATCTCTCCTTCCAAAAATGTCAACGATTGACATTTTTCTAATCAAGTTTTTTTGTGATTTTCAGATTCATAAGATTGTCAAACCACTTTTCAAATGAATTAAAATTTGAGTAATCAAAACCATTGGCCAACACATCACACAAGATCTTAATTTTGGATTGCTGCAGGGCAAATTGTGATACATCTTCATCACAAAATGCAGGAAATAAATCATTGGTTAATTGTTTGATGGTCTTTGCGATCAGTACAGTTTGTTTTTTTGTCAGTTCTTTATTGATTATCTCTTTCATTTCAATTACCTCTATTTATTCATTCCACATCGCAATCGCTTTTACATCTTCAAGACTTATATCTTTCCATACATAATAGCCCAATACTTGGTATCTAAGTTTATTTTCTTCCATATATACTGTTCCTGCTTCTGCTTCAATAACATAATTTGATCCATCTTTTTTTACAATTCTAATTTTCATTTTCTTTACCTCTTTCTTCTATTTCTATTTCTATTCCTAGACTGTTCATGATCGATACATACTGAGAAGCCAATGCATTTTCATACTTCTCATCTTCTGTGTAATAGGCAGCTCTTTGGTACCATTCTTCAAAACAATTTTTACATACCCCATAATTCAAAACACAAATCAAATAAACATCATCACTTAGCTCTTTGTTGCAATCATCACAAATATTTCCAAAATATCCATGAAACTGCAATAAGATCAAGTCTTCCGGCGGTATTTTAAATACCTGAAAAGGTTTATCTAACAATAGTTTTGTTACCATCATTACCTCCTAAAATGTCAACCGTTGACATTTCTTCATGGCTTAAATCGCAATATACAATTTCATCTAATGATAATTCAAAATACTCAGTCAATTTGATTACTGTACGAAGTGAAAGCCCATCTTCTGGAATAAATCCATTCAGCATTCTTGAAAAAGTAGCATGACTCATATTTATATCCGCAGCCATTTTTCTAAGACTGATTCGATTTTTCTTCAATAGATAATTTAAATTTGTTCTTAAATACATATGAATACCTCACTTTCTTTTGCTAAAATAATAATGGTTTATTTGTTAACTACTAGGAGGGAATATTGAAATGTTATTTGAAAAAATTATGTATTATATCAACCCATTGATTAAATTGTTGAAGCATTTTATTAATTGTAATTCTTGGAATAGAATCAAACAAACATTTAGCTTTATTTATTTTTTTGTGGCCAGTATTATAATCATATCGGCGATAATACTGATTGATCCTCTTGGCATTGAATTAGGTGAATCTCAAGAATTGAATTTATTTGTTCATGCTATTTTATATCTAATCATCACGTTTGTTTGCTTAGTTCTGATCATAAGTTATAAATTTCTTTTAAAATATGATGAAGTGAACTATCAAATTAATAGCGAGATTATAAAATTTGTTACAGGAATTATTTTTGTTTTCATAATTGGAACACAATCTTTTTTCAGTGATGCTTTAATTAATGAAATGAAAATAGCTGCTACAATTGATTCATTCGAGTCACTGATATCTTCTCTTAAGGATATTGTTAGTTTATTGATATATTTAGCTTTTTCAATAACACTTAATTTTCAGCAAGCCTATATCAATGCAAGAAAGGTAACGCTGCATATTAATAAAGATAAAATTGATCCAACTTTTTTGAAACATAATTCGATAAAATAAATGATTAAAAATACAATTGCTGAGAGAGTTATTGGTTCTAATAGATAGGCATAATTTTTAAGCACCAAAGCATAAACTAATGCGAATCCAAAGAAGATGCGAAATGAGAAAATGACGGCTGCCATCAATTTTAACAACTCAATCAAGCCTATAAGAAGGCAGAATACATAATCTTTATTTTTCCAGTCTGAGTCATCATCGAAATTTGGCCGATTTCTTTGTATGACATGATCTATGATAAAACCTAAAACAAACAGAGAACATATACTAAGTTTGGACATATATTCTTCCTTTCTAAAAATGTCAACCGTTGACATTTTCTGCCTCCAGCATACCTAATAGCTCAAGCACACGATTCAGATCATCCGTGCCAGAATATGAGATCTTGATCTGTGAAGGAGTAATCGCTACTTTTGTTTGAAGCCTTGTTTCCATCTTTTGGGCAACATCTCTGCTGAAGATGCCATCTTCATCCTGCTGCTTTTTCTGATCCTGTTTCCTTCCGGTAGCTTCTTCAAATGTGCTGCCACTTTCAATTTCTGCAGCTATACGTTCTTGCTCTTCTTCAGAGAGATTTGATATCTTAATTGCTTGTTTTATGTTTAGCTTTTCTTCCCGCAGTAACTGTTTGCATGAACGATGTAATTTCTTGTATAGCTTTAAGTAATAACCGACCATTGTTTCTTCTAAATTGGATTGGCTGGCGATCATAGATCGCAAGCCTTTTTGACCATTTTCTCGAAGAATTTCTTCTTTTCTTCCGATGGCCATCATCTTTTCATAATTGCTTAGTTCAGATGCTTCAAGATTTGTATCAATCAGAGCCAGTTCATTCATGATTTCATCAGGTTCCTGAACTTTGCACCAAACATATTGGAACTGCATCAGATTCTTTTCTTCTACCAGCATCTTGATAGCAGCTAAACGTTTATGACCGGCAATAAGGACGGCTTGTCGGGAACCGGGAATGGACTCAACAAGCAATGGCTGCAGCAAGCCAATATTTTCAATGGAACGTGCCTTGCTTTCAATATCCTTCATATCAAAGATCTCCGCTTGTTTTGGATTAGCAAGCAGATCTTTATAGTAGAATAGCTTCATGCTGTTTTTCGGCATGATTGAAATGTCACCCGTTGACATTTTCTTAGAAGCCGGAGCTTCATCAAATTCTTCGAAATCATCAAATAACTCATCAACATAGCTCTTTGCAGAATCTAACATGTTCGTCCCTCCTTCAGATATTCATCAACGAAAGCCTCATAAGCTTTTGTTACTTTGGCATGCTTATTGAATTCAAGCAATGATTTATAGGCATTTTGTGCATCGTTCACAGCTGTCGCATGTGGAATAACAGCTTCAAAACAATGGGAATCGAATTTCTCAGAGCATTGATCAGCTAATTCTTTGATCCTGATACTTGCTTTTGTTCCGGTATCTGCGTTCGTGATCAAGATCCCAACGACCTGCAGATCGGGATTAAAGAAACGCTTGATGGAATCCAATTGTCTTTTTAGGATGACCATACCATCGACTGAATAAGTGCCAGGGAAGACAGGGATGATGATCTCGTCAGCTGCACCGTAACAGTTATTACTTAAAAGAGAAGCTTGTGGCGGACAGTCAATGATGATGTGATCATATTCATAACGTATTTCTTCCAAAGCATATCTCAGATAAAGGATACCGTCTGCTTCATTCACCAGTTCGCTGGAGAGCTTATCCAATTTCTGAGCTGCCGGAATGATGTCCAGATGTTCATTCAACTGTATCCGAGCGTCTGATTTATCTAAGATAAATTCATATGCAGTCAATGTTTCTCTTGAAACACGAATGCGGTTTGCCTTTGTTAAAGATGCCTGTGGATCTGCATCTACCAATAAAACTTTATTTTTTCTTGCACATAATCCGGCAGCTAACTGAATGGCAGTAGTGGTCTTGCCGCAGCCACCTTTCTGATTTGATATGGCAATGATCGTACCTTGTTTGATGTTCATAATTTTCCTCCTCACATGTCAACGGTTGACATTTTTATTATCTATATCGTTCCAATCAAGCTTCTGTCCGCAATCAGGACAGTAAGCAAAGTATCTATGGTCAGCTGAGCGATAGATCTCATAGCTCTTGCATACAGGACAGATAAAATCATAAATAGGGTGTGCAATAGGTTTTGATGGTTTTTCTGCAGCTTCGATCTCATCGCTCATGAACCATTGGCATTGATGTTCGTATCCTTTTTCAATCGAAAGTTCCTCTAATGCCGAATCAGACAGTTTCTGACCTTGAAAGCCTTTGATACCGACCAGATATGGGTAACAAGCATCTGTTTCATCAATGAAGATGATCTCACCGATCATTTCTTTTCGTTTTACTATATCTCCTAATTTAAATGGCATATTTAACTCCTTTCCAAAAATGTCAACGGTTGACATATTCATTCTTCCTCACTTAAGTTTCTTCCGATGATGATCCATTCCTCGGGGGATCTCGCCAATACTGAATCCAAGGTATAGACGGGGAACTCAGTATCTGAATCAATACTTTCCAGATAGCCTTCTTGTTCTAAGAGAAGGATCTGATGGTATCTAAGTTTTCTTTTCAGATAGAAATACCTAAAATGGTAATAAGCTATCGTGGTCACTTCTTCATAACAATGTTCAAGAAATTCAGGCCATCTATATCGTTTGATATATTGGATCAATTCAGGCTTCTTCATTTCCTGCATTTCCGGAGCGTTGATAAATTTCAGAAGTTCTTCTTTTGTAAATTCCCTCATTAGTAGAAGATTGATATATTCTTCAAAAAATGGGGTCTTTGTCGTGTAGTTCATAGTTTCACATCTCCTTTCAAAACAAGGGGGTCAAGTATTATCATTGACGCTATACTTTTGGCAACCACCCTATTGGCGGTACGTTATTCCAGTGCTTCCACGCTTACAGAAAGCCAGTCTGAGAGCGATTTGAAGGCCTCATGAGTGATCCTATTGATAAAAGATCTATCAGCTAATTTCTCTGTAAGTTCCTTCACTACTTGTAGGATCTCTGGATAAAATTCTCTTTTGTGTTCGTCAATATATTGGAGATCCTTTGTAACAGTTCCTTTATTTATGCCGAGCTTGTCAGCAATCTCTTTGTTCTTGTAACCCTCTTTTTTTAATTTAAAGACTTCTTGACGTCTTTTAAGTATCTTGATTTGTTTTTCTGTTCTATTCAGCAGCATATGTTTTCTTTTTCGTTTGTTTCGTTTGCTATCTGCATATTTCTTTTCTCTCAACACTTGCATCTGTTCCTGTTCTTCTGCAGTAAGATTAAGATTGACGATGATCTTTCCAACAGAAGTAACATGAGCACGGAAGGAAGGCCTGCATTGCATTATGACCTCACGATCCAGCATTTGATCATTCATCAATTGATTGATCTGATCTGCAAATTGTATGGATTCTTCAACAGAATAACCAGCCCAGGTGGCTCTCTCTCGGATGATGAACAGCAGGTATTCTCGATATCCAACATTCTGTTTTTTCTTGTTTCGGAGCATCACAAGCTGCTTTGCATCTGCCATCAGTTTAGAAAAGAATTCTTTTCTTTTGCTTCGAGCATTGAATTCAGTAGCTTTCTTTACCTTTTCAGCCACCCTTTTTTTCTTTTCTTCCTTATGCACTTGATATTCTTCATAGCTGTATTCAAGCAGGGGAGCAAAATCTGTGAGTTCATAATTGGTATCGTTATAGTCGATGATAGTGACATATTCGAGGTTCTTGGTATTGATGGATCCAGGCATGCGAATGACCTGAGTTACGTTCATAGCTTGTTTGTCCATCCCATATTTCTTGAAAGATTTGAGAAAGCGATCATAAATGGCACGATAGAGCGGAACTCTGACCTTGGTACAATAATTGAAAGCATAGATGATGTACAATCCACGGCCAGAATTGATGGCAGCAGTAGGTGTGAAGGGAAGTTTATCTTTGATGAACTCATAGAATTGTTCTGGTGACATGTTCTTGAATTTTCTTTTCTTGTAAAAATCAAAATCAAGAACAAAAGCATTGAGATGACGAACATCATCAGTACTTTTCTTGGTTCGCCAGAATGAATTAATACTGAAATAAGTATCTTCCGCACCTTGATCAAGTAAGTCTTGCAGCTGGTCGAATTCTTCGTATGTATAAAAGCGGTCATGAAACATATCACATTCTGTAGCTTCTGCTTCCATTCTTTCTTCGAATGAAAGATCGTGTGTCCAATCTTTCAAAATAGCCATATAGCAATAATGTTTGTTGTTGTTTTCATCATAAATGGCTTCTCCTCCGGCATGTATTTTTTTGATGAATTCTAGATCAGAAATCATGATTACCTCCTAATATGTCAACAATTGATATTTTTCTTTTCAAAGGTTGAAAACTTTTGGTTAATGTGTCATAATAAATGTACAAAGCTCCTGTGTTTCCTCACGGGTGCACTGAAAACATCGAAACTTGTTCGATTTTAAATTTTTAAGTTTAAACCAAACGTTGTTCGATTTTAAATTTTTAAGTTTTAAACCATACGATGGTCGATTTTAAATTTTAAGCTTTTAATCAAAACAAGTTTGATTTTAAGCAGTGAGTAAGTAGTGAGCTTTGTTTGAATAAATATGTTTGGCGACATTTTTATTCTTTAGTGAAATACATTGGCGTGTATTTCGAAATTCAGATCCTTGTGGTGGGGGTCTTTTTTTATTGCTCATTTTTAATATTCTGCAGTTCTCTTTGACAAAACTCTTTAAATCCTTGCTCATGATTTATCTCAGTGGTATCGTTATCAAGTAACTGAGGATATTCAATTAAGTGATCTATGATTTTTTTGATGGCATCACTCTCACTGCTGCAACCCTTGTATTTGACTGAAACCAAATATCTTAGGAGCAATTCATGAGATTTATTAATTTCTACAACTCTTCTCGGCAGCTTCATCTTCTTTTACCTCCTTTTATCAATACCTAAGATAAAGAAAAAGCGACGCAATGTTCATCATCACGTCGCATTTATAAATAAAAAATGTGCATGATATGATCACTGCACAATTTAAAAACAAGTATATAATTTTAGTTACTCCTAAATTGATAATAAAATTGGAGCAGATGAGGGGAATCGAACCCCCGTATCAACCTTGGCAAGGTTGTGTTCTACCATTAAACTACATCTGCAACTGGCGGTCTAGATGGGACTCGAACCCACGATCTCCTCCGTGACAGGGAGGCATGTTAACCACTACACCACTAGACCATCTGTATGTTAAAACAAATAACTGGCGCAGAAGGAGGGATTTGAACCCTCGCGCCGGTTTCCCGGCCTATACCCTTAGCAGGGGCACCTCTTCAGCCTCTTGAGTACTTCTGCAGCTGATTATTTGTTGCCTGTATATAATACCATGTTCAAATGAATTTGGCAATACCTAAAATAAAAAAATCAAAATAATTTTCGCTTCCATTGTAAGAGATAACTTCACAGCAAAAAAAGCGAGAATATTTTCGAACTAAGCAGGTAATAAAACCTTGTTTATAAAGCGATAATCGCAAGTGCAATAATTGCATGCATGATGCTAAGCGGTGCAAGATATTTTGCCTTGCTTATATCTGGATTTAAATGATTTTTAAATATCCCTTCATGAAATATGGATAGAAGCATACAAAGAATAATAACAAACTAATAAAAACTCCTGCTTCCCCTTTAGAATAAGCAGGGTACATATCTAAGATAAACAAAAATGAAATAAAGGATATAATGAAAAGAAAGGCAAAAGAACTATTTTTATCCTCACAATAATATCTTGCAAAATGATATGGAATAAAAAATGAACTAATGAATAAGAATATTATAAAGATAAGTAAAAACCATGAAGTAATTTCTGATTGTAACATTTATGTTTCCTCCAAAAGTCAATATTATGAATAAAAAAGTGTTTTAAACGATTCATTTTTCTCTTTCAAAAGTCTCCAGTCTAAATGAAATGAATATGCGTACGGAGTTATTCAATTAATAATAAAATGAGTTTATAAAAATTGAAACTCTGCAGCATATATTTCTGTATCTGCATTTACTAGTCGATCACACTTAAAATATACACCGATTCTATACATTAAATTTCATTACACTTTTAGTCAGCACTTATAAATATAAGTATCTATCTACTTCTATACTATCATAACCCATTCTTTAATACAAATTATGATAATTGTTTAAGTTAAAAAACTGCTTATTTGACGTATTGAGGCATCTATTTATTCAGTTTATAACGGTTGAACAATTCAGCCAAGAACTTTAGTAAATACTCCAAAAGTTTCGGCTGCTTTTAATTGTTTTGATCGATGACATATTTCCTGATAAATAATAAGCTTTCATTAGAGTTTTATCTTAGAATAATAGCTTGTTTAGACACATTCTATTCTTAAGTTCATTGATCCTACACTTACAAAATACTGCTGCTAACCTTTTGCCTTTTGCATTTCATATCTGTTTTGTTTGTAAAGGATCAATAAGATAATTAAACTGCTTACAGAAAAAATGAACCAGCTGCTATAAATTCCTAATAACTCAGTTAGAATACCTAACAGTCCTAATATAAGTATTGTTACTATGGATTCAAATGTATTAAAAATGGAAAGAAACGTCGTACGTTTGCTTTCAATAGATTGATTCAATAGCTCAAATTTAATGACTTCTATAATAGATGTTAAAGATACATGCAATAAGAAGAAAATTATTTTAAGGTAATAATAATTGAATACCGATACAATTATCACGGAAGCAATCAACAAGCCTGTCAACAGAAAATACAAATTATATAAATTTCCTGCTTTATCAATAAATTTACTTGAAAATTGCGAACCAATCATAGAAGCTATTTTAACAAATACATAGATTTCAGCCACTGTGATTATCATATTTTTATTATCAAAAGCAAGCGTCCATTGGTTAAAAGGGGCTGTTGTTACGATAATAAATGGCAAGAACAAAAGACAAGTTCTTTTAAAGAATTGGTTATTTTTAAATTCTTTTACAAGATTCTTCAATTCAGAATTTAACTGCCATTGTATTTGATTGTTTTCTTTTTTGTTTTCATTTTCACTGCTTGAAAAGATAAAAAAGCAAACGATTGTCGTAATTAAATAAAAAACAATTGAAAGCACCAGTGATAAATTTCCGCTGAATACTATAAAAAGTTTGGCTCCAATATAACCTGAAACTAAGTCAATCGCAGATGTATACACATGAGATTTAGAATACGTTCTTTCAAAAAAGTGTTCTGATTCACAGCCTGTTTTCTTGACTTCATTTACTAGCCAAGCCTCAGCAGTTTCTGATTTCATTGATTCTCCAAAGGCAGCAATAACTGCACCAAGATACACAAAAGAAGCACCGATATGGCCAGATAACAAAATCATCAAAATACAAAATCCTTTTGATAATGCGGCGATCATCAATACATATTTTGTGGGTATCAGGTCTGCGATAAAACCACAGGGTATTTCAAACAAGAAAATACCGATCCAAAATATAAAATCAAAATTATTAATTGTAAAATAAGAAACCCGCTCTCTTTCAGAAATAGATCAAGAATTACTGATGATAAAGCCAATGCCAGAGTAAACATTACATTGATCAAAATATATTTATTCTTTAACTTCCTTTCCATATTCTTACTGCCCATTCTATGAAAACTTCAATTTCATTTTATCCTATCCCAATAAACAAAAAGTGTTTCAATGACAAGCATTCAAACACATAGAACCACGATTCAATTTCATTGATGAATTAATTTTGAGGAAGTCTTGCATTTAAATAATCATAAACTTCATCATAATCTTTTTCTTTCACCTTTTCCATCAAATACTCGAAAAAGCGAACCAATTCGCCATCATTCCATTCCTCTTCAATAAAGCAATCCATGGCCATATTCACTTCTTCCTCATACTTCTTATCAATATGAGGTGTAATATACACAAATAAACGTTCTACATCTTTTCTTTCCATTTCTATCACCGTCTGTATTATAACGAATTCACGCATGAAAAACAATGCATAACTATCAGCTGATCCTGTCTTCTATTCATCCACAACTTGAAATCCATAGTCACTTAAATAGCCTGCAGCTTTATTGCAGAAATCTGCATTAGCGCCGTAGTCACAATTTGCCAATCCAGCTGCCCCTCCGCTGCCGATAATATCTGCAATCCGTGCATTTCCTTCTTGTCTTAACTGGATAATCAAAGTAGCTATCCCATTGCTGCGAAAATAATATCGTTCAAAAACCAACAATATAATAGTACAATCACTTATTTTTAATTGCTTCTGAAAAGACAGCCGAACATCCTGTCCATCAAATCTTCGAATGAGACTATCAACAATTTCATTCAGATCCATCTGAATATTTTCACTTCTCATTATTTTTGATGCCATATTTTCTTCTCCTTTTCTTTAAACTTATTATTTTTCAATATCACATTTCAAATTTATCAATCTTTCAAAGAAGATACTCATTTCCAAATAGGTGAAAACCAAGAATAATCTAAGCCCATAACAGGGCTTTTTTCATATCCTAATCGACTGTATAATTTCCGACTTGAATAACTTTATCCGTCGCAAGTACATAGTAGGTAATTGATGAACCATCTTGAAGATTAAGTTCTATTGTTTCATATTCTTCCTTTTCTATTTCATCTGTATTTTCATAAACCCATACAACATCTATTTCGATCCCTTTTTCTCTGATTTTCTCTACATACTCCATTCCTTCTTCATAAGAACATGTATACAACAAGGTTGAAAAAATATCAGCCAATCCAGAATCCTCTGTAATGATTGTTACAGAGGCGGCATGTCTTGAAGGATATAAAGTATCCGGATCAATAATATGATGATATATTTCATCATCAATCACTACATATCGCTGATAATAACCGGAAGTAACCATTGATTCCCCTTCTGTAACTGCATTTGCAGCCAATGAATTATTTTCCATTCCTGCCATAGGAACCTGTACATCGACATTCCACCCTTCTCCATTGAGTTTATTGCCGATAATTCTTATATTCCCGCCGGCATTGATGTATCCATGAGTCATTCCTAATGAATTCATATATTCTGACATCTTCTCAGCTGTAAATCCTTTAGCAATTCCGCCTACATCCAAAGATGCACAGGAATCATTCAAATAGATTGTATTGTTTTGTTCATCAATTTCTACCTTATCCCATCCTGTACAAACTTCAGCAGCTTCTAACGCTTCTATGGAAGGCAATTCTGCATTTTCGCCATTTGTTACTTCTTCTCGCAGATCATGCCAGATTTCCAGCACTGGACCTAACGTAATATCAAATTTTCCTTCTGAAAATTCATAATATTCTTTTGCCAAAAGCACAAGCTCCATGATTGGCTCATCTACTTGAACAGGTGAATTCCCGCATTATCATTGATTGTCTTGATATTATTAATTCCGTCATAATTATGATATTTATCAAATAATTGATGATAGTAATATGTTTTCTTTTCAAATTCACTGAATTTCTCGCTAAATGCTTCTTCACTGACATCATTGCCCTGCAATGCCATAAACGTATCAAAGCCAGCAGAAAAACTCACACGATTGAACATGCTTTGTGAATTAGCCTGAGAAGAACACCCTCCAAGCAATAAACAGAAAATCAATATTATTTTTTTCATTTTTCCTCCAATACCAACGACTCATCCTGCATTCGTTCCAAATAATTCAAATATAATTCATGAATAACAGCAGCCAATAAAGGCAAAAGCGGAATAAAGAAAAATACGATTTGACTATATACAAGATACAAGAAAAACAATATCATGCAAATCAAAGCAATATATCCCAATATGATAAATATGCGCTTGTTTTCCCTTATTCCTGAAAGAAAAAACCAGCCTGCATATACAACAAACAGATAAACGAAAGAATAATCATCTGCATGATTTTCATATGATATAAATCTCAAATACAAAATAAAGAAAACAGCCAAATTCAAAAGTATATATAATCGATGTGCTGCTTTCTTTTTTCTCCATTCTGTAAGATAAGCCGCTCCGCAAGCCATCCACAGAATACTGGATACAATCACCATTATTATATCCATATTCTCAATTCTGGACATCACCGATATCCCTGATAGATCAACAGTAATATTCAAGATAAAGCAAGAAATCCACAAAGCTATCATAACAATAAGATATACTTTAGAAACTAGACTCACTTTCATATGCAATTCCCCCTCGCATCAACACTGCACAAATTTCCCATTTTTTGTCATATAGGCTGAATACAAATCATGAACAATAAGAAACACAAAAGGTATGATTGGAACACAATAATAAATGGATCGGCTGAAAACTAAATATAAGAAAAACAATATTCCTAGGCCAAAAAGAATCAATCCCGCCAGGCTATAGATTCGAATATTATCTCTTCTTCCCATAGTAAGACTAAGATACGAAAAAAAGCAAAAGAAGAAGACAAGCATCAATTCTATCGGTTCCTTTTCAAGTGTTTCCAAACGTTGGTATATGATGATAATAACAGCCAAGCACAGCACATTATAAATCTGATGTACTTGTTTTTTGTTTCTCCATTCAACAAAATAGGCAATCCCGCAAACCATCCACAAAAGGCTTGAAAAAATTAACAACGTCCTATCCATATTCTCAATATTTGACATCACAGAGATATTAGATACATCCATTGTGATATTCAGAACGAAGAATACTATCCACATAACTATCATGAATGCAGGATATATCTTTGAACTAACAGTTTCTTTCATATGTTCTTCCCCTTTCAGCTCTTCTTGTATCAGAATGAAGCACTCATACTCTTTACTTTACTTAAAAAGGCCGTCAGCAATAAAATAAATACTGTAATCGGCAAAAAGATCGATAAGATCACCGGAACAAACAAAGCTGCAAACATCGGAAATAACTGATGCGCACATCCAACAGCCAGCACAGCCGCATAAACAATCAGAATTTCAATTCGAATCTTCTGCGCATAATTGATCAAATAACCCGCTCCGTGTCTTTTCACTTTCAAATACCCATAGCGATAAAAATAGAAGCATAAGAAAACAATAAGAACCGGATCTAAAATAATGGCATAAAGCTGAACAATTGCTTCGAAAAAAGACATAGAAGAAATTCCTGTGCCAAAATCAAACAATCCTATATTCCATAACACATTGATTCCAATGAGAACAATTGGAAAAAAGAGAACAGCAGCCAAAGCACTTATCATGATTTTTTTCTTCAATTCATTCATTTTTATCTCCTTTCTGTATTATTGTACAATCAGTTTCAAAAGAATATAAGTCAGTGCCATGAACAATGAAATAACTATCCATATAGATGTAAAGAAATAACGATAGACGCTCACAGAACAAGCACTTTCATGGAAATATACCTTTACTTTCTTCAGATTCAAAACGAAAAGAATGATGCCTGCAATCAAAAATATCAAGCTCAAAGTAAATAAGAGTGAACCATCCACAATCCATGTATGTATAAATGCACTAGCGATTAGAATCAATACATGGGCAAAAATAGATACGCCAAGTGAATATTCCTAAGCAATTGCAATATATCCCAATAACAGACCTAACAGAAAAACATGGAAACAAGGCATATATAAGGAACAAAAGATACCGTTGAATACTGTCATAACAGTCAATGCAAAAATCTTTCCATATTTAGCTAAACGATAAGCCAATACTCCCTGAAACAGAATTCCAACGACAATTGCTCCGACAATCCCAATCAACAACTCAGAAACAGAAAGTGTAAAACTCTGTACAGGAAAAAGCAAATGCAAACTGATCAAAATCAAACTTAATGAAAGAATAACCCCGATATTTCTATGCTGGCTCTCAGAAGATTCAAACATTTGAATAAAGGTATTTTTATTCTTTAAATAAGTCATTGCACAGGAGAATATACAAAATAGAATTACCTTGAAAACCAAAGAAGTCTGCACCCATTGCAAAGAAGAAGCTGCCGCACTATTTTGGATCAGAAAATAAATCACCTGCAGCAAGATCGGATAAAAAAATGAAACTACAATATATAAATCTACAATCTTATTTGCTTCCTCTTGAACTGCAATCTTTAAATTATATTCCTGCAATTCCTTATTCATAAACATTTCCCCCACATATTAAAGCCCCCTTCAAAGAAATTACTTATTGCTTTGACACTCCTTTTGTTTCAATAAATCCTTATAGCCACATATACTTTCAAATGAAAAAAATGCAACCAAAAGCAAAGCTATAGGAAATGAAAAAAACTTAAAGAAACACCAGACTCCCAGCGGAACCAAAAAGATATGCGCAATTTTAAAGCGTCTGATTTTCTTCTCTGCCGTAAGATTCCAATAAAACAGTTTCGATCCTATTTCAGGTTCATTTCCATTTTCTCTCTCCTTTTGCCGAGTCAAATCAATATGATCTTCTATCCCAATCATCGCTATTACTGCAACAAATGGAAGTGCGCTCTCTAAGCTAAAACGAACGTAAAAGGACACAAAACCAAAAGCTCCAAAGATAAGGTAGAAAAGTCTATTGCGTTTCATTTTCTCATCAATACTTAAATCCCAGTAAAATTTCCTTTTCATCTTCACTTTGCCCCTCCTTTATAAACAAGCTAACATTTATCTATCCTTTTCAATTTATATTTTAAACAAATCACATGATCATAAATTATACTTGATAATCATCCATCGGCAAGGAAGAAAATTCAATGGTAAGAATATAACAATAATCATAATCCTTTTGTGCTAAAGCATCGAGATCCTCAAATATACTGACATTCGGACTCGCCAAAGATTCACAATTCTTTGAACCAAACAGCAGGATCAAAGGAATAGATTGATCTGCAGCCTGTTCCATCGATAAAACATCATTCACTGTATATCCATGTACTCCATCTTCAAAAGATGCCTCAGTAAAATAAGTACTGTCAATAGAAGTTCTCCATGCCGCATTTACTTCACCTTCGGCATTCTCTCCATTCAGAAAGACAATTTCCTGTTCTTTGTCCAAATCATCCAGAAGAATGGCCATTCTTCCCTTTTTCATTTCTTTCGCTGTTTCTGTACTGACAGTCGCTATATTGACTGCTTCCCATTCTCCTTGATCATTCAAAGTCTGAATGTTAAAAGCAATCGTTTTGATGCTGTCATCAATTTGATAATCCCAAACAGAAATGACACGATTTCCTTTTACTGACTCCAATTCTGCTCTTTCTTCATTTTTTAAAACAGATTTGGCAATATAAGCATCCATCGTTTCAGCCATATTAACATATTTTAATTCATTTACACTGAGCTGTGCACCGCTGCAGCCGCACAGACAGCATAGACTCAATAAACTTGCAAATATTTTCTTCATCATTCTTCCTCCTTCATGAACTCTGCATTTCCAACAAGAGCAATGCATATTCTCTGTTACCTGCTTTCAGCGATATGCATTCATCCATCAAAACAGCTGAGTTTCCAAAGAATACAATACATTGCGATCATAATCTAAAAAATCAATCGTGACAGAAGCTCCATCAAGATGAATCAAACTTTCTTCGGTATAAACAAACGGAAGACACACACTGCTGTATGGAACAGAATCACGCAGCTGATCCAAGCTCTCAGAATAAGCTTGACTGACTAGCTCACTGTCATGGTTTGATAAGCCATCTTTTCCCATCGATCCGCTTTTCTCAAAAAGAACGTCCATAAAATCTTGAAAACTGACATTGATATCCTGATAATCAAATGAGGTTTCTATATTTTTTTTGATACCGATACAGTGATAACATATAAATTCTCTTGATCAGATCCCCCACATTTTCTTCAGCTCAATATCCGGCAAGACCTTTACCGATTCTGAACTCGTACATCCGCTAATACAACAAGCTCCTAACAGGAGAGATATCATATTCTTTCTTTTCATATGCATGACTCTTTCTTATTATTGAAACAAATGTTGATTACCAATCCAATCGGAATCGTCTTGTCTGATCTTCATAGCTGCCGGTAAAGTAAGCTGCACCTCCGCGATAAGCAGGAGAGGCGATTCCAACACCTTTCGGAAATAAAGTTCCATGTCCATAAGAAGCAAATATTATTACTTCATCACTCTCCACATGATCTCCTTCTAAATAAAAGGTCTGATTATGTGTGTTTTTATGCGTAATATCCTGATTCACATATCCGCCGATAAAACCGGCACCGATACTGGATAAGGAATTATATTTCTGCCAAGTATCCAAACTTCCCCCAACATCATAGCGATAAGTTCTTCCGATATATGAATCATCTTTATAATACAATTCTTTATGATCCCAAGAAATTCCCCAAGCATCTTCATAGCCAAAGCTTGTCGGTGTTTTCCATTCATATTCACAATTGACATACATTTCTTTTAACGTATGATCCGGATTTCTGAATACCGTGTAGGATATCGAAATTCTTAGATCCTCATTTTTAATGGATCCAAAAGTTTCCATTCCTTCTTCGTGTGCAGAAACAATCTGAGTCCATGTATTTTCATATTGAAAGTCATTCACTGCTTAATAGGCGATATCCTTTTCTGACATGCGTTTGACTAATTCTTCCGAATAACCTCTCTCCATCAAAATACCGGCATAATCTTTTTCATTTATCCCTGAAACAAGCAGCAATGCCAAAACAGTTGCAGAAAAAGATAGCATTCTTTTCTTCCATGTTTTCATCGTCCTGCTCCTTTCATTATGAATAATACAAAACCAACCTCTATTTGTCATTGCTTATAAGAATCTATTATTAAATCTATTCAAACAGATCAACTGTTCTCCTCTTCCCCAATCAATATAAACATGATTAACGATTCATGGCTTTGTCCTCCTTCTTAATTAAATTTTAACAATTTAAATCATTCTTAGTCAACTTACCTTTTCCAAGGAATTTAAGCATATTTTCCAGCTTAATTGACAACTAAAAAGGAGTTATTTTTATTATTTTGCTGTTTCAATTATTATTTACATTCAAAAATGTTCCAATCAAATAAATATTTCAATAAAATCAACGATAAACACAATTAAAAATTCCTGTGAATTTCACCATGAAACATTCAAAAAAATGCCCTTTCTTTCAATAAAATTATCTATTATTTTAATAAAAACTTGCTTTTCTCTTTCCCCTTAAAATATTTTAGATAAATAAACGTCTCATATATTTATCCTCCTTAACATGTCAAGCATAGCATAAAGCAAAAAGGCTATCAAATCATGCTTCACTCAGATTTTAGTTTAAATCTGATAAGTGGCTGTACAAGAAACTCTCTCTTTTAAATATAAATAGGCATTTTGCCAATCTTCCTTTTGTTCATATAATTCAATGACAATATCTAAATAGAACAAAATCATTTCATGATCTCCCAGTTCTTTATAATATTGATATATTTCAGCTGCCTTTTGAATGAGCTTAGCTTCCGGTATTTGCCCATAACTTCTTACTAAGCCGCTCAGCAGAGCCAAAATATTGCGATATTCGGTTGTCGTCAATGTTTTTCTGCCGACACTGATCCACTCCTTCGCATCCGCAATCTGTCCCAATCGATAATAACTATAAATATAATACAAGATCATCAAGGAATTGGTTTTCTCGATTTCTTCAGCCTTTTTCAATTCACTCAGCGCTTCTTCAAATCGATTGGCTTTTATATAATTCCAAGCAATATTGCGATATAAAACAGCAATGTAATTCTCCGTATAATGCATCAGTTTTGCCAAATAGATACAGGCACGATATTGTTCAATGGCTTGTCCATACTGAAGACAGTGAGACTGAATATCCGCAATGCACATATTGCAGCTATAGATTCGTTTCAAAGCATTGGAATCACTGAAAATACTTTTCGCCTTTTCAATGGCTTTTTTGGCTTCAATCAGCTGATTTCTTTTTTTGAAAACAAAGAATTGATGATAAAGATTTCAAGCAGTATAACACTCCTCCTGATAAAGAGCCGCTGCTTTCTCAAAGCATATTTCCGCCTCATGATATTTCTTTCTATGATAAAGCTTTACCCCTTTGTACTGCCAATACAAACAATTGGCCTGCGGATCATGCTCCGTCATTTTCTCCAATTTATTTTCCATGTCATGAATCGATTTATCTTTCTGCTCCAAGACATATACGACATAAAGAATCAGCAAAACAAGGTAATACAATCGTGATTTCTTGTATTGCTCATTGTTTTCGCGAATATTATTTTCTATTTCATGAAAATCTCTTTCCCCCATAAACAAAAGCATGAAAAAAGAATCATAAAGCTGTTTGATTTCATGATCTTCTCTGCTAGGTTCCAAAAGACTGATGTTCAAAGCTTTTTCAATCTTACTGCGATTTTTATTGTTTGGAACCTGAATGCTGTTTTCATAGCGATAAAGAAGCTGATATTTGATTCCCGTCAGCATTTCTAACTGCTGAAGTGTCAGTCCCTTGGACATTCTGGCAATACGGATATTATTTCCCATTTGATTCATGTTTGTATGCAATGTACAGTTTTTTTCTGTACCCTCCTGCATCTTATTATAGTGTATTCAAATGAACTGTCAAATCATGAGTTCCATGTTTTTAAACTCATTATTCAATCAAAGTTGTAAGAATAAATGCCTCCATTTATTGAAATAAATCTTCCAATTCTATTTTGTCTCTTTCTTTTTTATACCATCTTGAATATTTGCGCCACAATTTACCCACTATAAATTGTGATACAATCATCCATATCGGATAGAAAATCAAAATCAAGATTGCGGCAATTACAAAGATAATGACCGGCAGAAGCAGAAACCAAAACAATTGCCGATACGCTTCACCGGCAAATCACGCTTCGCATAAAGCAGTTTTTCATCATTTTCAATTTTATTTACATAAGCCCCTATCTGAGAAAGCTTCCCCATGATCATTTCCTCCTCTTTGTGTTTTATTATCTCATTCTATAAATGATTCCGCAATATTCTTATTGTCTTAAAAGTAAGGAAGTGAGATAATAAAGATAACACAAAGGAGAAGAACTTATGTCATCCAATGATAACAGAAATAAACCGAAACTGAATTTATCCAATGGGCTTGCACTTGGTATTTGTTTCGGAGCAGCATTTGGGGCTGCCCTTGATAATCTTGCGTTAGGAATCGCATTAGGCGCGTGCTTCGGCTGTATTTTTGGCAGCAGCACGGAAGATAAAAAAGGTGAATAATATTTCTGAGCATGAAATATATTCATCAAATTTTTTATTCAGTTATATATAAAAGCCCTCCGAATTCTCATACAGTTGGAGGGCTTATTTTATCGTTTGGCTCTGCGGATCATTTTTCTTAAATGAGGAATACGCTTTTCAAATTCCTTGAAATCTGTCATTTTCCATTCCCAATTTGGTGAACCGATAGTTCCCGGTACATTCATTCGTGCCCGATCATCCAATTCCAGAATATCCTGCATCGGAAGAATGGCCGTTTCCGCAATATCCTCAAGCACATATTCCAAAAAGCAATAGGTCAATGTTTCCTGTTTGGAATGTGCAAAGAATTTCTTCATTTTTCTTCGCATCTGTGAGCTTTGATCATGCAGCCATCCCTTCAAGGTCTGATTGTCATGCGTTCCGGTATAAACAATCATATTTTCTCTGCTTTCCGCTTCCTGATCTACATCAAACGTAAATTCAGTAATTTTCATGCCTGGCAGATGATAATAATCTCTGAGCACATATACTTCTGGACGCATATCGCCTAAATCCTCAGCAATAATATTCAGATGATCAATTCTTTCATATAATGTATCAAATAAATGATAGCCAGGAGCCTCCACCCATTCACCTTCAATCGCTGTCGGACATGAAGCCGGAATTTTCCAATACGTATCAAAAGCTCTGAAATGATCAATGCGAATGGCATCATATAATTTTGAATTATAGCTTAATCTTTCTACCCAAAAATCAAAGTCATTCTTTTCTAATTCTTCCCAATTATAAATCGGATTGCCCCATCTTTGTCCTGTTTCTGAAAAATAATCCGGCGGTACCCCGGCAATAAAAATCGGCCTGCCGTCATTATCCAACAGAAAACTGGATTGATGGCTCCAAACATCTTCACTGTCCAATCCTACATATATAGGCAGATCACCGATGCATTCAATGCCTTTTTTATTGGCATATTTTTTGACCGCCATCCATTGTTCAAAACACTTGAACTGCACAAACATTTCAAAGCGAATCATTTCTTCATGCTGGCTCAGATTTGCTTTTTGATCTTTGATCCAATTTTTATGTTCTTCCGGCCATTCGATCCAAGGCCGATTCACATTGATTTTTTTTAAGGTTCTGAATACAGCGTACGAATATACCCAGTCCTGCTGAATAAATTGTTTGTATTTCTTGTTTTCTTTGAAATTGAAAAAAGCTTCCCATAAATAACGCAGCTTATATTCACGCACTGTCGGATAATCCACTTGTCTGCTTTTCGCATGAAAAGGTTTGATCTTTTTTAATAGTCCTTCTTTTTCCAATAATTCCAATGATAAATAAATTTCATCAATTGCAAAAGATGAATAAGGCTGATAAGGCGAATTGCCATAACCCAATGGATTTAATGGCAAGATCTGCCAGATCTTCACACCAGCCAATTTGCAGTCATCTAAAAATTGATAACAGCTAGGGCCGAAATCACCAATGCCAAAATTGGACGGCAAAGAAGAAACAGCCAGCAATATCCCCGTTTTTCTCATAGAGCACCTCATATATTTCTTATTTTTAGAATAGCATTTTTATGCTTTCCTAGCAATGATTTACGACTCATTCTTACAAAACATGACGCTTCTTTTCCGCAGTTTCTTTCCGTTTACAAAAAAATTACCATTTTCTAAAAAAATACTTGCAAAATATTTCCTATTAGTGTAATATAGAGAAGCACTGGTTGTGGTCTAGTGGTGTAGTGGTTAACATGCCTCCCTGTCACGGAGGAGATCGTGGGTTCGAGTCCCATCTAGACCGCCATTGAAGAAATCAAGCTGTAACAAATCGTTACAGCTTTTTTATTCCAATGACAGCGATATTTTTAAAGCTTCGTCCACGGCCTTCAGCGTCATCTCATCCAAATGTCCGATCAAAGTACCTAAGCGCTTTTTATCAATTGTTCGGATCTGTTCAAGCAAGATCATAGAAATATAATCCAATTGTCGGCATTGAAAGATGACATGAGTCGGCAATGCCGGTTTTGATAATTTTTTTGATACCGGAGCAATAATGATCGTTGTTGAATGGCGGTTGCCTTTATCATTCTGCACAACAACTACCGGCCTTAATCCTTTTTGTTCACTGCCGACTCCGCCGGCCAAATCCGCATAATAGACATCTCCTCTTTGAATCATCTACTTCATCACTGCCACCTGATGGCTTGAAAGAACTTCCATCATTTCTTCGGCACTTAAATCATTTGAATAAATATTCATTTCCACATTCTGCAGATACATTGTCATGCTGGCCCCATCATAGAAACCGACCACATCCACTGCATCCACAATTTCCCCTGATTTGAATACAGTTGTCGCATTTGAAGGCTGATCCTTTAAGGTCTGAATCAAGGTAAAGTTCACATCGCCTTTATATTCTAAAATATATCGGGTTTCTCCATTGACCTGATACGTATTAGTACTTACAAGCTCACTCTCTAAAATACTTACCGGATACAGCGGCAGATCATTTTGATCCAAAACATTTACTGAAACAGAATTGCTTAATTCTGCAGGGACATCAAAAATTTCATCTTTGATTTCATTGTTATAAGAAACATGAGAGAAGACAATTTTTAATTGCGTTGTTCCTGCTTCATCAACAATAACAATGTCTTTGGGTTTTGCTTCTTTATCAAAGGTCATTTCCTGCTGCTTATAAGTTTTATTATTCGGATAATGAACTTCACTTTTCACAACAGCTCCCTCTTTTGTTTTTTCAATGATACTGTCTTCCTGATGTAAAATATCATTCATTGTCTGAATCAAATAGGGTTTCGGAGAATTCAACGGCCATTCTCCTTCAAAACGAAAAATCTGATTTAAACTGGGTGTCATGACAAAAACACCTTCTTTATTTCTCAGCAATATTTGTTCCTGATTCAGATTTTTATCAAATAAGCTGACTTTGAAATAATCATCATTTTCTCCTTTTTTATAATTGATTTCCAGCAGATAGCTTTTGATATCTTCTCCCTTGTTTAATTCCATTTCTCCTTGTAATGTATAAGAAGTCAATGAATTTAGCACTTTATCAGCTTCTTTTTCAAAGGACTTGGGACGGAAGATCAAAAAAGCGATCAATAATACAGTCACAATGCCAACAATGATTGCAATGCTTTTCTTTTTCATGTATTTTCTCCTTTAGTCCCTACATTTTATGAAAGCATTTTGCAAAGCATGACAAGAAAAAAACGTGTCACTGACACGTTCATTTTATAAAGGCTGATAGCCATGTTCAGCCAAAATTCTTCTGGCCGCAGCTAATTCATCATTGTTGCCGTCGATAATGACTGATTTTGTCGCCAATGAAACTCTGCATCGTATCTGCGCACCTTCCATCAGCATTTCAATGACTGTAACATCACTTTCTTCCATATGAAGCAGCATAATGATCCTTTTCATTTTATCACCTACTTTTAGTATATAAGAATCTATTCCTTTTAGTCCTCAGAAACGATTGTTCCGTTTTCTTTCGAAAAAGTTCCCTTTAACAAAATACGTATTTTATTTTTAGCGGCATATTCCACACATCTTTCATGCAATACGCGGCAATGAAGCGCCAGCATCTGATGATAAGTCAATTCCTTGTAGCGCTTGGCATGCTGATTGATCTTTGGATCCAGATCATAGATACCATCGACATCTGTATAGATCTCTACCTCGCCGCAGTTTAACATATGAGCAATCAGCACAGCTGTAAAATCACTGCCACCGCGCCCTAAGGTTGTAATCTCACCCATAGCATTCATCGCCACAAACCCGCATACCACCAATACATCATAAGCCTCCAACAGCTTTAATAATTCTGTATTGTCCAAATGCAGCACAGAAGCATTGGCATAGTTATCATCAGTTAAGATACCATTCTCACGAAAGCTTAAAGCATACGCATTCAGACCAAGCTCACGCAGTTTGCCGCACATTCGAATACTGGAGACAAGCTCTCCCATACTTAAAAGACGAGCCATTTCCTGCTCCGATAAATATTCATTGCCTAAAGAGGCCAATGTATCTGTCGCATAGGCGTCCGGATAACGTCCCATGGCAGATATCACCAATATAACTTTATTTTCTAATGCTTTTTCTTTGACTATATCCAAAGCAAACTGGCTTTTTTCATCATTGCTGATGGAAGTACCGCCAAATTTACATATTTTCAGTTTCACCCTATCACCCTTACAATCTAAAATATGCAGGATGAGCAAAAGTGTTTAGGCAATCAGTGATTTCTCAAAAACAAGCAGATCCCCATCATTCGGATTCACATCCTTGACCTGAACATAGCCATTTTTCTGCCAAAAGGATAAACCGGCAGAATTGCTTCTGTAACAAGCCAAACGAATGCTTGTAAAATGTTCGGCAATTCTATGTTCCAGTTTTTGATACAGAAAACTGCCTACACCTTGATGATGATAATCCCCATTAACCATAAACAAACCAATAAAACCGCAGGAATCATTGGGATACTTCGCAATAAAATCAATCAATGCTATGGGAATCTTATCCTCATAAACAAGAACAAAAGTTTTATCTTTCATTTCTTTTTGTTCAGGCAATGCTGTGATATCTGATCGGCAGGATTCCAGTGTCGGCCATTCAATACCGGTGCTTTCATAATAAAAAGGATTGCTTTCACAGATAAGCAAAGCGTCCGATACATTTTCTTCATTTACCTTTTCAATTCGATATGCCATATTTGAAATCCTACTCACTTATTCTATCACAAAATACAAATTTATGCAGAGGAAAGAATATTCCTCCATATGAAAAAGCACTCGAAAAAGAGTGCTTCTGTTATTCCATATCTAGATCACAATAAGTAATCAATATCATAATGATCATTGATTCGCTGCAAGGTCAAAGAAGATTCATGAAATAAATCTTTATCCACGTAGCCGCAATGACTGATTAAACAAGTTATTTCACCTTCCTGATAATTCTCCTCATTTTTAATCCATCATCATCAAACGATGAATTCTTCTTAAACCATCAAAAGATTGATCTATTTTATATAATTGATTATCAATAACAATTAATGCTTCATTGTCAATATTTTCCGCAATGTAATAGCACCCAATTGAATTTTCTTCTTCACACGAATGAGTCCTTTGAACATCCTGATAATGTTTGAATAAAAGATCTTTGTATTCATCAACAGAAAGCTGGAAATATTCCAATAATTTTTGATTATCGATTATTTCTTCTGTGTGCAGGTCCACATTAAAAACATATATATTTCCTTTTTGATCAGATCTCGGTAAAAAACTGCCTTCTTTTATGACAACTGATAAAATATCATCAGAAACAAAAAATCTCTGTGATAAATACTGAATACCTAATGTTAGTGGTGTTTGAGTTTTTTCTTCATATGCGGCAGCAATCTGTTCATTAACTGTTTTCCATTCTGGAGTATCTATATTAATAACAAATTTATCCAATTCTGGTTTTGTAGTAGAAATTTCAGAATACCAATTCTTAAAATCATTTCCATCTGTGTATTCCATAGTTAATAGGTCTTCTACAGCATAGTCAGGCACCTCGATTTCAGCACTTTCAGAAATATATACCCAATCTTTTGAAGAATCGATTTTATTTATGTATTCAATTGTATCTTGTTCATTATCTTCGCTTACAGGTTCTTCCACTGCTGATGGCTCTTCTGGCTTCTCTTGCACTTGATGAGCACATCCTGCTATAAAACTTAGCGATAAAAAACACATAAGTAGTTTTCTCATAACATTACCTCTATATCTTAAGTATAACAGAAAAATGATTTATTTATAAAACTTCATGTAAACTCTTTGAAAAGCAACAAAAAAGTCCTATTTCTAGGACTGATTTATCTATTGGTGCGGAAGAAGGGATTTGAACCCTCACGAGTTGCCTCACTGCCGCCTGAAGACAGCGTGTCTGCCGTTTCACCACTTCCGCAAGTTTCATATTGGTGCGGACGATGAGACTTGAACTCACACGAGCATACGCCCACTACCCCCTCAAAGTAGCGTGTCTGCCATTCCACCACGTCCGCATTCATGCAAATGCTGCTTATATATAATATCAATTTCTCGAGAAATATGCAATAGAAAAACGATAATACTTGAAATTTTTTTGGTGTGCTTTATAATGAATGTGTGTGCTCGTGGCGCAATGGATAGCGCATTTGATTCCGATTCAAAAGGTTGTGGGTTCGAGTCCCATCGAGCGCGCCAGTGTCTCCTTAGTTAAATGGATATAACAAGCCCCTCCTAAGGGCTAGTTGTGAGTTCGATTCTCGCAGGGGGCGCCATATCATTTAATCTATTATCAATAGACTAAAAAATTGAATTTTCTTTGATAAAATGAGCCATCATCGGCTCATTTTTTATTAACTATTTTTTTGTTCTTCAGAAAATTCCTGAGTTGGTTCCTGACTGAACATAAGGGTGATCACATAGATATGATCATACTCAAAGTCAATATCAGAAGGCTCCATATAAAATGCCTCAATGTTCTGAATAAAATAATTGCCCAAATCACTGGAATTAATGACTTGTATCGCTAAAGGAATTTCTTGTTCATAGACAATGTCCTTTTCTTCCGTAAGAAAAGAAACAGAATCCATCTTATTTCTCATATTGAGTTTCTCATCTGAAGAATAAGAAATAGCCCAATGCGATGATTCCCCTTGTATTTCAATACCTGCCCCATCTGCCAGACAATCAAATTTCAATTTCATTCGTCCGCTTTGATCAGAAAAATTAATCGGCTGCAGCGAATAGAGCCGTTGCCATTCATTCTCTATGAATTCATAAATATTCACTTCAACACTTTGAACTTTTCGATTCAAACTAAAATCAAAAAGCTTCTTTTCTTGATAAGGATCGTCTCTCCATCCCGATTGTTCTTGTTCTTCCTGGCTTAATTCAATCGGTATGATCTGCATACTGGCATTCTGACAGGCAGCCATCGAAAAAACCAGCAACATCAAGCATAGCCATTTTCCTATTTTCTTCATAAAACTATCTTCCTATCCTTCTATTTCTATCATACAATAAAAATAATTATTCTTCAATTGAATGTAAAGTTTTCCTTGTCTTACCACTTACATCATTATTGATTATTGATTTTATTCAGTACAATAAAATTATCAACAGAGAAGAAATAGTACCCGTGTACTTAAAATCTATTTATAATCTAAATATTATGTTATTCAAAACGCTCTTTTCAAACAAAATATTAATATAGACATAAATAATGTGTAATTAAGGAATACAATAAGAGTGTAAAGAAAAGAGATAGGAACTAGAAAAAACGCTCCCTTATGATTTGGAATTGTTAATCGGAAAGCTTAAGCAGAAGAATTGAACGTGTCGATCCCTACTTGTTTTTCCATCACAAATTGTATGAAGCAGTCAGCGTTAAGAGAGAAAGCTTTCAATTGCAGGGTGAAATTCAGACTGCAGGCATCAATCTGAAAGAAATACGCTCCGGCAATATGCCGAGAATCAGTACGGTCAGAGGAAATGCGAGCGCTTATCGAGGGATCTCTACCCAACATCTGCAGGGATATTTAGATTTTTTTGCTTACTGCAAGAATCTGGGATATCGTATAGAAAAGACAAAAGCAAAAACAGTGCATGCATATAAGAATCTTGCTAAAGAGATGAGTTATATTCATGTAAGAGATTTCTGCAAACTGGATATGCCGATAGACTTATTTCAGGCTTATGGTAATTGGCATTATAGATGTTTCGTCAACTGATCATCAATATTTCATTTTAATAGAGCCATTCTTATTGCAAACACTCATTTTCTTTTTTTAAAGGATACTTTTCCTGCAAGGTTATCTTCTAAAAGCATACGATTATTTTCTTGAAGTTGAATAATAGCATTGTTTTTTTATATCCAATGCTTTTGATTTTTCAAGTTAAGCGTTCAATAATTCGTTTTCTTAGATAATCTACCGCATAATCATCGGATATTCTTTATCCTGACGATTTAATGATATATCTATCCAAAGCTTTAATATACGTTTTTAGTTGCTTATAAATTGCCTGCTCCGTGACTCCTTTTGAATCAGCGTATTCTTTGATACTTATCATAAATTACCTCTCAATATATCGATTATCTCTCTATGATTGTCAACAGTCACTCATTGTCTTAATGCAATCTGGAGTATCATATGTTCCTTTATTGGTGCTTCTAGTGTTCCCAACCGCATAAAACCTGCTTCATCAATTACAGTTCATTGAAGTAATCATAGAATTTTCTCCCCTTTTTTTCATAATCTTCACTTATAAAACAAATAGAACCTTGATAGATTCAAGCCTGCCACCTTGTTTCATTTCCTCCATACGCTATCTCATTGGACTTCAGTTTCAATGTGGCTGTATCCTTCATGAATGAAATCATGCTTCTCTATTAGAAAGGTGTGTTCATTAACTTTTGAATAATTCTATTTCCACAATTATTTATTCAAATATTGCTCCTCATGCACATTATAAATATAAACATATGACTCCCCCATACCATAAAAGAAGCCTATTTTTTGGCTTCCTTGAATTCTTCTTTGACAACATTTAATAAATCAGGCTGTGTGATCAAATCATAAGCCATATAGGCAATTGCTTTTGAAGCTGCTAACAGACCTTGTTTTCCAGTTTCACTGATTGTAGCTGCTGCCATTTCTTTTGAATGACCCTGAACAGTTTCCTCTGCAATCTTGATGCTTCCTTGAATCGTAGGACAAACGTAACTGACACTTCCGACATCCGTGGATCCTTCTCCGACCTCTTTTACAGGTTCAATGTTCTCCACACCTAGAAACTCATACTTTTCTTTCAGCAGATTTGCCAGAGTATAATTGACTAGAGTATCTTCATAAGGGCATTCATAAATACTTGTTTTGAAAGTAGTGTTTGTTGCTTGACAGGCTCCTTTGACGCAGTTGATTGCTTTATCTGTTATTTCCAGCGCATATTTCATCGTTGGCGCTCTAAAATAGTATTCTAAAGATGCATAAGCAGGAATAACATTAGCTGCCTGCCCGCCATCTTTGATAATACCATGTATGAATGTGTTTGGTTCTACAAATTGTCTCAATAAATTAATGTTGATAAAAGACAGAACAGCTGCATCAAGAGCACTGGCGCCATTTTGCGGATGACAGGCATGAGCATTTTTCCCAAAGAATTCAAATTTCACCGGATTTAATGCATTTGATTTTCCGCCAAGACCATTTTTAGATCCCGGATGAACCATTAATGCGACATCAACATCATCAAAGACACCGGCCTTGGTCATTTGAACTTTACCGCCGAAGTTTTCTTCAGCAGGAGTCCCTATAACACGAATTACGCCGCCAATTTCATCTGCAATGTTTTTCAATGCTTCCCCGGCTGCAATTCCAATTCCGGCAATTAAGTTATGACCGCAGCCATGCCCTACTTCCGGCAAAGCATCATATTCACACATAAAGGCAATGATTGGTCCTTCTTTTTGAGAAACATATTCACCAATAAAATCTGTTTCACAAGCAACACTCTTTTTAACGGTAAATCCTGCCTTGATTAAATAATCACTTAAGATTTCCTGTGCATGAAATTCCTGAAAACCTGTTTCCGGATGATCATACATATCTTGGACTAACGTCATATAATCATTTACATGATTTTCTATACAATGATTGATGGCTTCATAATACTGATTCATACTTATTCTCCTTCATTTTGAGCGGCTTGTTCAGCCTGAATGACTTCTGTCAGATCAAACGGCATCAAAGCCACTGCTTCTTCATACCAAATATCCATCTGGCTTTTACCGTCTTCATTCTTTTCTAAACTAGCAGTAATGACCTCATTCACAACTTCCTGCAATGAATCAAAGCTAGGATCTTTACTGAAAATAACGCCTGTCTGATTATATAAGCCATCAGGATCCATATCAAATCCATCCTGCGGCAGCAATACAATATTTGTATAAGTCTGCATCAAGGCATAGGCCTGTGTTGATGTACATACAAAGGCATCCAAATCACCTGTTGATAATTGAGCAGCCACAGAAGTCGTATCAGACAATTGAATGATATTTTCATCATCTACAATTGTCTGTGCCATCTCATATTGAATGGAAGAACCCTGAGCCCCTACAACAGCACCCAATTCTCTGAATGATTCCAAAGAAGTATATTTATCGATATCTTCTCTTCGAATCATGATTCCCTGATAACTGGATTCTTCTGAATCACGAGCATAGCTCACTGAGAAATCAACCGCATTTTCTCTTGAACGGGTCCATGCAAAGCCCGAAATTCCCATATCAATTTCACCGGCCTGAGCATTTGCAATGACCGTATTGAAATCAGATTCCTGAATACGCAGTTCAACACCAATCTCATCGGCAATTGCCTGAGCCAAAGAAATATCATACCCCACAATCTTACGAGTACCGTTATCATCAATATAAAATTCATTGGGAGCATAATCAGGAGATGTTCCTAATGTAATATATCCCTGTTCCTTAATTCTCTCCAAAGCATCTTGTTCATCTGAAGAACATCCAAATAAACTGAATCCCATAAACAAACTCATGAAACATAATAACAGTTTTTTCATTTTTCTCCCTCCTTACATGACTTTTTCTAAAAATTCTTTTGTACGTTCTTTTTTAGGATGGTTGAAGATTTCATCCGGAGTGCCTTCTTCCATGATAATACCTTCATCAATAAAAAGAACACGACTCGCAACTTCTTTCGCAAATCCCATTTCATGGGTCACAATAATGGTTGTCATTCCGCTTTCCGCAAGATTTTTAATGACAGTTAATACTTCCTTTACCATTTCTGGATCCAACGCACTGGTAGGCTCATCAAATAACATGACATCCGGATTCATTGCCAATGCTCTGGCAATAGCCACACGTTGTTTCTGTCCGCCAGATAAAGTAGAAGGATAAACATTTTGTTTCTCTTCAAGTCCTACTTTTCGCAACAATTCAACGGCCTTTTTATCAGCTTCTTTTTTATCAAGTTTTTTTACCTTCAAAGGAGCTAGCGTAATATTTTCTTTGACAGTAAGATTTGGAAAGAGGTTAAAATGCTGGAAAACCATCCCGATATGTTCGCGAATATGATCAATATCAAAGTTCTTATCAGTTGTTGTAATGTTTTGTCCTTTAAAGAAAACTTCTCCTTTCGTCGGTTTTTCCAATAAATTTAAGCATCTGAGAAATGTTGATTTACCGGATCCTGATGGACCGATAATAGCAACCACTTCCCCTTGCTTAATTTCTGTTGTGATCCCTTTCAAAACTTCAAGATCACCAAATGATTTATGCAGATCATGCGTTTTTAGCATTTTTATTCATTCTCCTTTCTAATAGCCCTAATGCAGATGTAAGAATGGCTGTTAAGATAAAATAGATAATACCGATAATGATCAACGGTTCAAACACACGATAAGTAGCTCCTTGAATGATTTTTTGCTGATACATGATATCTCCAATTCCTACAACAGATACCATGGAAGATTCTTTGATCATAGAAATAAACTCATTTCCTAATGCAGGTAGAATCGTTTTTATGGCCTGCGGCAAGATAACATAACGCATCGTTTGTTTTGCATTCAAGCCTAAAGATCTAGCCGCTTCATTCTGCCCAATATCGACTGAATTTAATCCTGAACGAAAAATTTCACAAACATATGCTCCGGAATTTATTGATAATGCAATAATAACAGTAAGCAGTAAACCACTTCTTGATCCGAATAAATCAGGTATTTTTATGCCAATTTGAGGAAAACCTATTGTCCACAAATAGATCTGCAAAAGTAAAGGTGTCCCGCGAATAATTTGTGTATAAGCATTTCCAAGCAGATTTAAAATATGAAATCTTGATCGTTTCGCTAATGTTGCGATAAAACCAAACAGACATCCCAAAATAACAGTTACTAATGAAATCGAAACAGTCCATATCGTTCCTTCTAAAAACCATGAAAGATAGGGAACCATTGACCCAAAATCAATCCTAATCATATAAATCTCCTCTCCCTTATAAATAAAAAAGCCTCTTGACTTTTTCAGTCAAGAGACGAAATTACCCGCGGTACCACTCTTTTTGATAATAGATGACTATTATCCCCTCTCGCTGATAAGGGCAGCCACCCTCCCATCCTATGTATTCAGATGAGCCTCTAAAAAGTGCGCTTCATCCGAAACCACTGTTATCCATCTTTCATCAACCATGGACTCGCTGTAACCTGATATCGGACTACTCTCTTTCTCACGGAGTTTGTTTTATTTGCTTTTATGGTCATATTATACTGTATTATTTTTATCTGTCAACACAAAAATGAAAAAAATAATATATTTTCAGAAAGAAAATGAAATTATATGAAAATAATTTACATTGTAAGAGCAGCATGACAATTTTTTGCTCATAAACAGGCAAATGAGATACAAAAGTACCTTATATTTTAATAATTATGAATATCAATATAGCCTTCACTTGTGCCAATTCTTAATATATGTTTCTCTGACTGCAGTTTCCCATATTCACAAGCATCCTGCAGACAGCTTTCAATCTCTGAAATAAAATCATTGATTTCTGCTTCACTGAAATTATCCTGCAAAGAATGTATGATAAATTTCATTTCTTCTTCATTGAAAGAAGCTTCATCGAAATATAACTGAATTTCTGCATCAATCAGCTGTCCTTCACGGTCAAAAAAGTATCTTAATACAGATGTTTTCTCATCATTGATCACTTTTCTGAATTCAATCCCTCTTTCATTTATTTCCTGACTGCTGTAACCAAAATCAGTAAATGAATCTTGCAATTCATTGGATACTTGGAGTATATTTTCTTCATACTGCGGATTTTTCTGTGCACTGAGAAGCAAATCACATCCGGAGCATATCATACAAATGATTCCGATAAAGACGGTACGGCTGATAATTCGCTTCATTATTGAACTTTCTTTTTGAACTCTATTTGAAATATCCATACCTTCATATATTTTAGGAATAGAGATGTTTTTCTTTCCGCATTGATAAACAAATTTATATTTTGTCTCCTTGATCAATTGAGGATTCTCATATACTTTTCTTTGATAAACATCCGTATCAAAATATTCCCGGACAAATGCTTCATTCATATTGTATTGAATCCTACGAATAATTCGAAACATATTAGAAGCTGTCTGCGCTGCATTGACCTTCTGCGGTTCATCCAAATGCTTTATCATGTATTTTACTGCCAGAACATCAAGAGCTACATTCATATCAGCCGCTTGATTGGTAATCTTCCCTCTGACAATTCGATTTTCTTCTACCGTATAAGCATAAAGCAAGGTATTTAAAAATTGAAATAAACCAATTCCAAACATCAATGCAAAAATCATGATGATTGCCGGAACAAGCAAAGTCATATGATCATATAAAAATGTACTGACAATCTCCAAAAATGATACTAGGAATAAATGCGGTGCAAGTACCAGCAGAACAAAAACAAACATCGAAATCAAAGCCGCAAAGCCCCATAAATAAGGATTCATTGCCTTTGTCTTTCTTTCAATTTGAAATGATGGTACATAAAACTTTTTCATACAAGCTCCTTATATAAACAAATAGCAGGAATCCTGCTATTTAAAATGAGAAATCATAAAATCAGCACTAAGCTGAATCACTCGTTTCAGCGTTTCGTATTTTTTTTCATTGAATACTTCAAACGTATGCCCGACATTTTCTAACAGCCATGCCCTTGAATCTTTATTTTTGGAAACAGAAATAATTTTCTGGCTTGTCATCGGATCAACAATTTCATCCTCCGCCCCTGCAATCGCTAATACAGGCCCCTCATATGCCTGAAATTCTTTCAAGACATTATTGGATGCAATATCGTCTACCCATTTCTTTGACCATTTGATAGGTTTTCTCCATTGAAATTCCATTTCAAAAAAGCCGTCCGTTTCCGCCATCTGCTTTTGTCTGTCATCAAGCAGAATAGATAAATCCAAGGCTGGTGCCCATAAAACAGCTGTCTCAAACAAACTCGGATATCGTCCGGCAGCAAGCATGGCTATCGTAGCTCCTTGGCTCCATCCCAAAATACCAACTTTGCTTTCAGGATAATGCTTTTCAATGTAGTTTCTGACTGCCATTGTATCTTCAACAGCAGAATCAAAATTATAGCTGAGTGAATCTTCTTCAGAATCCCCAAAACCCATAAAGTCAAAACGAATTGATGCTAAACCAAAATTACAGAACATTTTGGCTGTGACATCATAGCCATTGCCTGCTTCATGCTTATCTGTTCCTGTGCCATGCAGCATAATGACAAATCCTTTGATATGCTTCGGAACAGTCAGAATTGCAGGGATATGATGATGCCCATTTTGAATAAAAATTTGTTCAGTTTTCATAATGTACGCCCCTAAATTCATGATAACCTTAAGCGCTTTCTTTGTCAATATTGCATCAGTTCATGATATAATGAAACAAATGAAAGTGAGGATAACATCATGTATCAGACAAGAAGAAAAAAGCTCATGGAAAGTCTTCCTGAAAATTCAGCAGCATTGTTTTTTTCAGGTATAGCTCCTTATAAGATTGGTGATGAAAAATATGATTTCTGCGTAGACCGTTCTTTTTATTATCTTACCGGATTAGATAAGGAAAACATGGTCTTATGTCTAGTGAAACTGCCGAATAAAAATATAGAAACTTTGTTTATTGAACCCTACGATGAAGAATTAGCCAAATGGGTAGGCGGACGTATTTTTCCAAATGAAGCGGCTGAGTGCAGTCAAATTAACGATGTACGAATGCGTGATCAATTAGATGGCTACATTCAAAGAATCCTGCAATATACGTTGGATCAAGAAAAACAGATCCAAGTGTTCGGTGATTTTACCAAACAAGAATTTCATCAGACAAATGCTCCGCAATTTGCATATTTTGAACAATTGAGAAAAAATTATCCTTATGTCAGTGTCCAGAATATCGCTTCAGAAATGAAGAAACTGCGCTTGATCAAAGACCAGCAGGAAATTCAGCTGCTTTTGGAAGCCATTGATGTTACACGTCAGGGAATTGAAGCAATGATGGCCAATGCTGAACCGGAAATGAGTGAAAATCAAATTGAAGCTTATTTTGACTTTGAATTGAAATTCAATGGATGCCAGCACTCCTTCCCAAGCATCGTAGCAGCCGGAAATAATGGCTGTGTACTTCATTACGCTGAAAATAATCAGCCTGCAGAAGACGGAGATCTTGTCTTATGTGACTTAGGAGCCAGCTATCAATACATGAATGCAGATATTACCCGAACATTCCCAGTGAACGGAAAATTTACTGAACGCCAAAGGCAGATTTATGACATTGTCTTGCGAGCTAATAAGATGATCATACAAATGGCACGTCCAGGGTTGACGCTGCGTCAATTAGAAGGTGAAGTGCTGCAGTATTATCAAGTGGAATTGAATGCATTGGGGTTACTGAAAGACGGCAAGACGGTGCGTGACTATTACTACCACAGTGTTTCTCACATGCTGGGACTTGAAACCCACGATGTAAATCTGAGCAATTGGGTATTGAAGCCCGGCAATGTTTTCACAGTAGAACCAGGCCTTTACCTTGAAGAAGAAGGAATCGGCATTCGCATTGAAGATAATATCTTGATTACAGAAGACGGATGCATCAATTTAAGTGAATCCATCATGAAAGAAGCCGATGAAATTGAAGCATTCATGAAAGCTGCCAGACAATAATATTTGAAACAAACAGAGGATGCCCCAGAGTGTGTAAAATAAAGTGTGTAAGTTACCGGTAATTACTTATGCACTTTATTTTTATTTTATTGTGCGATACACT
>CALUVS010000006.1 GCA_944324265.1 uncultured Traorella sp. | reverse complement strand
AAATCAAGGCAAAAACTCTTAAAACTATTGAATCTAACTATTTTCTAATAGTTATTGACATTTAATAGTTTGTCTTATCTCCTCTCTGTGAAAAATAAATAGCAGCAAAGATTTCCATACTTAATATAAATAATTCAAAGATACCAAAAAACAGATTCATTTTCTTAGATTCATATCGATGATAACGCTGCTGATCAATCGAAATCTTGATATTCTGAATCAAATCTTGATGATAAATGAACCAGACTAATTCCACTGCTAAAATGCAGGCAATGGAAAATAAAACATCATTCCAGCTGAAATGAAATGCAGTCAAAGCATCATAACCAAATTCCGGAAACAGAAATCCCATCGCCCCGTAAACCAAGAAAGCATGTAATTTTGGTGCAATGGCAGCAATGACTCCGAATCCTATATGAAAATATTTCCATTTCTTGACCCATGCAAAAGCCAAACCGATCAAAAGTCCGAACAACGTTCTTGTTCCGATACTTAATATCAAACTATTTAAGGGTGAACCGCTCAAAAAAGGTGAAAATATCATATCAGCAGGCAAAACATAACTCGCTGATGCTTTGTACAGACTGGCTGCCCCAAAAACAAATCCGGCAATCGTTGACTGGATAGGACCAAATAGACTTCCCGCAATCAAGATTGGAATATAAGCAAACGTGATAGATATCGGTGAAATATGAATATATCCCAGGAAAGTAAATGACATTAGAATTTCAATAGCTAACAATATTTCAAAAGCATAACGATCAAAACATGAGCTATCTCGTAATTTTCTGACTATATTCATCTATCATTCCCCCTCTTTCAAATAAAATAGAATTATTACCAAAACTGTAAAATCTATCGTGATTACAAGCTTCCATCTGCTTTATTTCCGCCGAATTCACAGCCATGCGTATGTCCTTTTCCATAATACCATCGTCCATAACGATACCCATAATGCGGCGGACAATGAGCACAGTCACCGCTGCATCTTCCAGGATGAGATGAGGTATTTCTTTTCCTGAACAATTGGCCTATTCCAAACAAAATCAATAAAGAAGCAAAAAAACCAGTTTTCTTTGGCTTTTCATAAACAACTTCCTGTTCAAATTGTTTATCTAATTCAATTTCTTCCTGCAAGTCTTTCGGCAGAGCCAGCTTTCTTTGCTTACAGATTTTGATGATGATTTCATCATCAAAAGAACAATATAAATCTTCTATATCTTCCTGCGTAAATCGCTGAATGGAATTATTCAAAGCTGCAAGCACAAGTTTTTCATCATTGGCATATAAAAATTCTGTCAGATCATTCCCTGAAAATGCCAATTTTTCTTTAACTGCTCTTTCTAACAAACGATTGGATGCTTTGATATTCTCCTGTAATTCAATGATCACTTCTGCTACCTCATCAACATCCCCTAAGGAAGTCAAATCAGAAAGATGACGGATTCGGGTACTCTCTGCCCAATCATAAAACTTCTCATAATATTCATCCCACGTATATGTACGCAATTTATTTTCCCCCTTACAAAGAATGAAAAAAATAACCACTCAGTTCATCCATCTATATATTTTCCGTAAATGCTTGTGCAAACTTCTTATATGCTTCGATTGTTTTATCACACCACTCATCAAACTTTACATCTTCCTTTTTCATTTCCGGATGAGCATCCATATATTCCAGATACATTTGCAATCCTTTTTTAATATCAATGTCACATACAACATCCGGACAGAATTGTTTTACTTTGGATACATCGAAAATATTAGAGAAATGCTTATCCCCATGAATGGAAGTTTCCCAATGAAATTCCTGACTCTTATCTAACAAATAAGCACTGATATAAACAGGTTTGTATTCTACTCCTAATAAGTCAGCTAATGTCTGATAGACCATATCCCATGTATGAGATTTTGGATTCATGATTTGGTAAATCTCACCGATTGCTTTCGGCTGTCCCACCAATGGACAGAACATCTTCGCAAAGTCATCGGCATGAGTGCTGCTCCACACACTTTGTCCATCTCCATGAACAATAACTTCCTTTCCTCTTAACATACGCGAAACAACAGACCAGCAGGAATTGCCTTTTACACTCAGCGGAATTCTGTTGTCGGAATAAGTCTGTGAAGGCCGAACAATGGTTAATGGAAAATCACCTTTCTTTGATTCTTCTATCAGATAATCTTCTACCGCTGCTTTATTTCGTCCATAAGCAGAAAATGCATTTCCTTTTTCAATCGTTTCATCAATATTACAGGTAAGCGTATGATTCAATACACAGTTGGTGGAAATATGAATAAATTGTTTTGTCTTCCCTCTGAAGAGTTCCACATTCTTTTTCGCATCTTCCAGATTCATGACTATAAAATTAATAACACAGTCAAAAGAAAGATCTTTTAAAACTTCTTTTACACCTTCTATATCTTCTTTCATATCACCAATCATAAAATGTATATTGGAAGGCAATAGTTTATTTTTATTTCCTCTGTTTAACACATATAAATCAATATCCTCTCTGCTTGCCAAAGTTTTAGTAATAGGAGCAGATATTGTTCCTGTACCGCCAATAATCAATACTTTTTTCATCATTCATTTTTAATATTGCAGTTTGACTCATCAGTCGTATGCAATGTCATTTCCTTTCTATCAGCCAATAGAATCGCGGCTGATTGCAATTTAAGCTGTCTATACAATCATTTTAATACAAATATTTATCCATAACATAACAATTCACAATTCTATTCAGCCAAATTATCCAATGTACTTCCGGAAATACGATAGACTGTCCAGTCTTTCATCGGCTTTGCTCCTAAAGAAAGATAGAAATCAATGCTGGATTTATTCCAATCCAAACACCACCACTCTAATCTGCCGCAGCCTCTTTCTTTAGCTATTTTCGCCAATTTCTTCAGAAGAGATTTTCCGTACCCCTTTCCGCGATACTCCGGTTTCACATACAAATCTTCTAAATAAATGCCAGCACGTCCAAGAAATGTAGAAAAATTATGAAAGAATAAAGCAAAGCCTACTTCTTGATTATCCTCCAATACAAAAATTACTTCTGCTTTCTTTTTCTCAAAGAGCCATTCCCTTAACAAATCTTCTGTGGCAATTACTTCATCAAGCATCTTTTCATATTCAGCCAATTCTTTAATAAAATACAATATTAATTCAACATCTTTCTCTTCTGCATATCTAAATTCCGCTTCCTTCATAAACAGTCTTACATCTCCTTATTCCATTGTATTGTTTTATCAATAAAATCTATAAATTTCAAGCATATTCATTATCTCATCATTCACGGTACTTAACAATATATTGACAAGTATAATTTACTATATCTCATTGATTCAGATTCCATATAAAAAGCCTGACTTCAAATAAATCAGGCACATTTTTATGTTCTATATTCAAATCAAAATATCTTATTTTCTGACTAACAAACAAACACTTTCAACATGCTGTGTCTGAGGGAACATATCTACCGGCTGTATTTTTTTCACTTGATAGCGTTCGCTCAAAACTGCTAGATTCTTTCCTAATGTCGCAGGATTGCAGGAAACATAAATAATATTTTTGATCTTGCTTTTTAAGATCGTAGATAACATCATTTCATCCAGTCCGCTGCGTGGTGGATCCACAACTAAAACATCGATCTGTCGTTTCTTAGCATAATATTCCAATTTATAAGCTGCATCATCACAAACAAACTTCACATGATCTAGCTTATTTTTCTCTGCAATCATATTGGCATTTACAACAGCATCCTTAATACTTTCAATACCGATGATTTCCTTTGCTTTGTCATGCAGCGTCAATGAAATACCGCCGATTCCGCTGTATGCTTCCACAAGCAGGTTTGTATTTGCCGGCACCATAGAAGCAATCACATCATATAATTTTTCTGCCTGCTTTGTATTGAGCTGGAAGAAAGAACGAGGAGATAACTGCATCTCAAATCCTTTAAACTTGAAATCCAATGTTTTGGATCCGGCTAAAAGAATCATTTTATTGCCGAAAATATCCACGCTTTTTTTCTGTGTCAATACACTCTGCCACAAAGAAACAACGCCTTCAATCTGCATGATGGCTTCAATACAGGCCTGAGGAATTTCATGTTCTCCGCCGACCAAAGTAATCTGATAGTTATCCTGCATCGCACGAATCACCAAAGAACGCAGTCCTTTTTTCTGATGAAAATCATAAGCTTTGAATTTAAATTGATTTAAGATCGCTAAAAGCTGTTTGCGTACTCTTTCAATACCTTCTTCATGAATGATGCAATGTTCAATCCCATTGAAATAGTTAGAATTAGGAATATACATACCGGTAACCAATTCTCTATCTTCCATACCAAAAGGCAGCTTGCATTGATTGCGATAGCCAAATATTTTTTCACTTTTTAAGATTGGCTGAATCAGTTTCGGATCGACATGCGCATATTTGATCAAAGACTGCTTCAGAATTTCTGTTTTCATTTCACATTGCTTTTCATAGTCCGCAATCATCAAGGGACAAGCACCGCAGCTTTTCTGAACCTTGCATTTAGGCTGCACACGCTTTGAGGAAGATTGAATGATCTTCTTGGCTTTGCCGATGCTGTAGCCTTTATTCTGTTCCACAATTTCCACATCTGCAATTTCTCCGCTCAGCACATGCGGTACAAAAACGGGTTTATTATTATAATAACCAATTCCCTCGCCATTAATTCCTGTTTTAACAATTTCTATTTTCATGCACTACTTCTCCTTCATTAATTTCTTGACTGCTTTTTCTACAATTTTATCATCAATCAGAATCAGCATCTTTAAGACCTGACTATTCCGTATTTCTCCGCTTGGTTTACTGGCAAACGCTTGATTTAATATGTATCCGATATAAATCACAGAAGCAATTAAATAAATACTTAAGAATAAGATTACCAAGGAAGACAAGGGTCCATAAACATTATCATAATTGGTGAAGCGATTGATGATTTCAAAGAATAAGATTCCGATCAACAATACTCCCAATGTTGCGGCCAAAGCTCCTACTACTCCATAACTCTTTTCTCTTTTCAGAAAGCTTGAAAAACGATAAAACATATAAAAGCCGAAAAAAGCGGCAATTAAATAAACAACCGGCATTAACCATGGATCCATAAAAGACAAGGATGTAATCAAAATGGCTGCAACGATCACATACACTGTGACGACTAAAAACTGCAGATAGCTTTCAGCACGAATGATCCATTTGGGTATCAGTACTTCTTCCCGTTTGGAACTGATCAACAAAAAGGAATAATTGCTTCTGGAAGCCAGCCAGAAAGAAATGATCATGGAGACGATGCTTGTCATTGTATTGATGCTTTCTTTATTCAGCAAGAAATCAACAAACGGAGCGATATATTCTGAAGGCAGAAACAAGCTCAAGGTTTCTACAATCAGATCCACATCCAAGACAAATACCGAGAAAAACGCCACAAAAATCGTAATTGCCGGCGCAATGGTCAATAAGAGCGAATACGACAAAGAATAGGTAAATAGACTTCCTTCATGGGAAGTAATTTCTTCAAAACACTGAATGAGTTTGTTCATAGCCCCAAAATTATACCATTTCTGAAAGAAAAAGGGAAACAATATCGTTTCCCTTAGCGTAAAAAGGCAAAATTTGTGTCACTCATGAAGTTTTTGGCACTATAGAATACCAAAACTTCATCAATATCATTTTCTTCGATAAATGTACTGACCTCTGTTTTGTTATAGCGAAGATCAAATAAATAAATATTTTCATATTCACTTAACAAATACGGTGTAAAGATATTGGCATAAGAATCACGCAATATCAATACATTTTTCCCTTCCTTGTCCATATTCTGGATATGAACCAAAGGATGATTTCCGTTCAGATAATAAGTATATTTATCCTTGATATTCAGATTCGCATCCACATAAACATCTGAATATACTTCCTCCAAATCAGAATAAGTTACCTGCACATTCTGGTCATGAACAAGCTTGACAATTTCATCCGGTGCAATCGAATAGCTGCCTGACTGCGAAGCCAATGTTCCTAAGAAATCTTCAGAAACTACTTCATATTCAAAATCATGATTCTGCCAATTCATTGCCTCCGCCATAGCCTCATAGGCAACACCGGCTCCATATATATTGAAATGATGGTCTGTTCTGAAATAAATATCTTCATCTTTATGAGCTAAAAAAGCATCGCTGACATTGATGAACTGAATCTTGTCATCTACATAATCCTCTGCTTTTTCAATCAAGCTCAGCTGATCCACTTCATCCGCAAACATCGGCAATTTATCTGTATAAATATTGGAAGCTCCCGGAATCAAGGTCATCGTTATCGGCACATTGACTTTTTCCTGCAAATCCAAGATCCTATCCAAATTATAAGTCATCTGTTCTTCATTGACAGGATCAAGTTTTTCAATCAGTGTATCCTCTTTTCCAAAATAAACACCATTATTCTCTGTTTTTCCTAAAGCTCTTTCGACAAATGTTTTTCCTTCTACCCAAGTATCACGTCCGATAAACTGATCATTGAGATAAGTTTCAAAATCATTTGTGAAAGTATGATTGAATAAAGACTGAATTGAAAACTCAGGCATTTGTGCTAAATAACGGTTTTCATTTTCAGAAAATACTTTATCCGGCGAAAGCAGATTAGCAACACATAAGCCGCCTAATATTCCGCAGAATACGACAATATTCACTATCTGTAATTTCTTTTTCATGAAATCCTCCTAGAATCTGAAGTACAAGAATGGATTATAACTAGCATCCACAATGTACATCAAGCACAATACAAGCAATACACCCATAACAACCGGAGTCAATGCTATTTCTTTCTTTTCGTTATAAGCCCTAATCTTCTTGGTAATAAATGGTGTTGCTGCTAAGCATAAAATTACTAACAGAATCAAGTTATTTCTTAACTGATATAAGAATGTCGTATTGATCAGCGGAGCCCCATTTAAACCAAACATCGCACTCAAATAAGCTGTGATGGAAGAAATATCAATCAATTCAAACATGACCCATGAGATCAATACCAAGATCAATGTATAGGCATGCTGGAAGAAAGCAGGCAGTTTTTCGATCCACTGCTTCAAGAATAATTTCTCTAAGATCAGCAAGATTCCGAAATAAGCTCCCCACATGACAAAGTTCCAGCTGGCCCCATGCCATAAACCAGTCAATAACCAAACAATGGCTAAATTGATCAGTGTACGTGCTTTCCCTTTGCGGTTGCCGCCTAATGGAATATACACATATTCACGGAACCAAGTAGACAAAGAAATGTGCCATCTTCGCCAGAATTCAGTAATGCTTTTGGAAATATATGGATAATTGAAGTTTTCCATAAACTCAAATCCCAGCATTTTTCCTAAACCGACAGCCATATCTGAATAACCGGAAAAGTCAAAATAAATCTGGAAAGCAAAAGCAATCGTTCCTAACCATGCCCCTAATACGGACAGTTCACTGAAATTGCTTGTCTTGATCGTTTCCCATAAAATACCAATGTTATTGGCCAATAAAACTTTCTTGGATAAACCAATCACAAAGCGATTGATTCCATCTGAAAACTTATCCACAGAGTGTTCACGCACTCTCAATTGTTCATCTACATCTTTGTAACGAACAATCGGACCGGCAATCAGCTGAGGAAATAAGGTTACATAAGTGGCAAAGTCAAAAATATTTTTCTGAACATTGGCATCATAACGATAAATGTCAATCGTATAAGACATTGTCTGGAATGTATAGAATGAAATACCGATCGGCAAAGACAGATTCAATAATGGGATATTTAATCCTAATAAATTTAAATTTGAAATAATAAAGTCAGAATACTTAAAGAAGCATAAAATAGATAAATTGGCGATAATATCGACAATCATGAATTTTTTGGCTTTGTTTCTATCTGTATCACGATACTTAGCTACAAAATATCCATTGATATAGTCAATGACGGTGGAAAGGAACATGATTGATATATACAAAGGTTCTCCCCATCCATAGAAAATACAGTTGACGATCAATAAAAAGATATTGCGCCATTTCAAAGGTGTTACATAATAAATAAGCAATACAGCGACTAAGTAGTAAACCAGAAACAGAACGCTGCTAAATACCATAGCTTCCTCCCTTTTAGAACATAGAAGATACAGTATTTAAGATGTCATCGGCATGTTCACTGATGATCAATACATAAATATTGCCATTTTCATATGTTTTTGCATTTTGAACCAGTTCATACTGGTCTGGTAGATATTGTGACCATGTTGCAGTCAAATCACTCAATCTTTTTTCAACAGCACTCTTAACTGTATCCATATAGCCATCTTTTACTTCAAATACCGCAAATTCAGTTGCCTGTACGATCATCATTGGTGTACGTACAGAATAATCACTTAATTCCGTGCTGCTTAAGCCATAAACAGCTGTCAATGTTTCTTCATCCAATTCCATGTAGCCTGGCAGTTCAAATCCAGCACCATAGATCGCATTCATGATTTCATCTGCTTTCGATACAGCTGGAGCTTCTGGTTCTGTCGGTGTTTCTGGTTCCGCAGGTACTTCAGGTTCAGCTGGTGTTTCAGGCACCGTTGGTGTTTCTGGTTCGGCAGGTGTCTCAGGTTCAGTTGGAGTTTCAGGTTCAGCTGGTGTTTCTGATTCTTCAGTTTCCTGATTTTCTAATTCATTGTAGAATGAAATCAAAGCATCAATGGTAGTTCCTACCATATTTTCATTTAAGTTCGGCATCTGATCCTTAGACACAGTGAAACGATCTTCACCGAAAACAAATGTCACGGCAATTTCTTTCGCTTCAACTGCACGCAGTACATCTGTCGGCATTGTTAAGTATTCATCACTCAATTCAATTTCTATATCACTTTCTGCACTTTCAATCTTGGCAGTAATGTCTTCCCAATACTGAGCTTCCTTTTCTTCATCTGTTAATTCTTCTTCAGTTACGGGAGGTTTTTCCTCCGTTGGTTCCTGAGTGGAGCATCCACCCATGCATGCTGCAATTAAAAAAGCACTTAATAAAACATTCATTTTTCTCATAAAAAAAAACTTCTCCTTTTCATAGGCACTATTATGACATAGTTTTTCTAAAAAAGGAAGAAGTTTTCTATCATTTCAATTTTTACAATTACTGAAAATAGCCTTGAATAAATGCAATCGTTTCATCCGCAGATTCACTGATCACCATAAAATAATAATTACCATTTTCGTATGTCTGCGCATTTTCTACTAATTCAAGCTGTGCCGGCAAATACATTTTCCACTGTTCAGTCAAAGCATCCAAGCGTGTTTCCACTGCTTGCTTCACTTCATCCAAATGACCCTCTTTGACTTCAAACATAGCAATTTCATTAGCTTGTACATTCATCATTGGGATACCGACAAAATAATCTTCTAAGATTTCAGGATCAATCCCATACACATCCTGAATCATTGTATCATCCAGCTCTGCCAAAGCACCAAACACCAAATTTCCTTCATCGACTTGTGTATAAAAGTCTTCTTTCATTGCCTGAATATCTGCATTTGGTGTTGTATTGCTGGAACAGCCAAACAGAGATGCACAAAGTGCAAATATCACGGTTAATTTTTTCATTGTCATCCTTTCTTGAGTGTTAATCAGCACTCGCCCATTCAGGGACTTCATCCCCTCTTTGAAGCAGGACCGCCTTCTGGAACTCAGTCTGATTCAAAAATACCAAAATATCATGGATTTCTTCATCAGTGCATCCGACCAGCAATTTCACTTCACAGTCTTTTTTCAAGATATCTGCGCTTACGATCACAGCCATGACCTTGCTGGATTTCAAAGAGCCCTTGAATACATCAATTGGGGACTGATCTGAACTTGTTGTATCGCTCAGATAGCCATAGTCTACCGGATAAATCAAGTTCGAGTATTTATAATGACATGTATTTTTAGGTCTGTCAATCACAAGTTTGCTGGATAAATATAGTGTATCCAGTTTCTGCCAGAAAAACGCATTATTTTCATAAGTGTTCATAATTTTCTCCTTTCTAGAAAGTAATTCTCACACATGATCTATGAATATCTGAAAGCTTCGTGCAGCCACACATCTGCATTGTTTCTTTCAGTTCATTTTCCAATTTATTCAAATAAATTTTCACACCTTCACTGCCGTCACCAATCGCAGCCAAGGAAAATGGACGGCCGATCAATACGCCATCCGCGCCTAAGGCCAATGCCTTAAATACATCTTTGCCGCTGCGGAAGCCTCCATCAGCAAAAATTTTCATTCTGCCATTGACCGCTTCAGCAATTTCCGGCAATACTTCGATAGAACTTGAACAATCATCCAATACACGTCCGCCGTGATTTGAAACAACAATTCCTGCAGCGCCTGCTTCTAATGCTTTCATCGCTCCTTTAACAGACATAATGCCTTTTACGATCAAAGGCATTTGAATTTCTTCAATCAGCTGTTTCAATTCTTCACTATTGCGGAACTGTACAGGTGCAGCACTGTTTCTCAGCGCTGTCAGTCCAGCCGCATCAATATCACTGCAGACCAGTGAAAAGCCTGCCTTTTTGACAGCTTCGATCCGCTTCGCAATTTCCGGATAGATCCATGGCTTGAATGTCGGAACAATCTGCCCGCCGACCTCATTTTGAATAAGCAAAGGATCCTGGAACATATTGAAATCTACACCATCTCCTGTGAATACTACCGTTTTATCCTTGCATCCTTCGATCAAAGCTCTTGCATACTCTGCTTCACTCATCTCAGCTCCATAATTTGTTTTGATTCCGCCGATCGGCGCTACATAAACAGGCAAAGCAGTCTGAACGCCAAAAAAATCAGCCTCACAGCTTACAGGCTCATTGCCGACAATCGTATCCAAATTCAGCTTTACTTGTTTCAGCATCGAAACATTGCGTACAAAGGACTCACCGCTTCCCTTACCTCCGCATCCGGGAGTTTCTCCTCTGCAGGCAAGACCATTGCATTCCGGACATGCTCGACACTTTGTCATCTTGCTTCTGGCTGAAGCCAGAACATTTTTCCAATCTCTCATATTTTCATCTTTCATATTGCTATTATTATATTATGAATGAAAATTATTTTCAAGTCTCTTACAAATTTTCTGCAAATAAAAATAGGAGCTTTCACTCCTATTCTTCTGCTACCTTATCTAATTGATACTTCACAATATATTCATCAAATTGTTCGTAGGTAATTTCTCCGATCCAAATATCCTTTACTTCACCATCTTCCACAAAATAGAATGTCGGTGTGTAAATTGATTCAGAATCCATATCTGAAGATAAGAAACGATCCGGATTTGGATGATCAATGACAAATTGATACAATGGCTCCATATCTTCCTGAATATCTAACAGTACTTCATAGAAAGTAAATCCATGATCGACAATATATTCAGGCAATACTTCTTCTCTGAAAGCAATGCAGTGAGAACAGTTTTCCTGAGAAAAAGCCATCACAAATGAATCACCATTGGCCATCTTTTCCTGCATATCTGCAAACTGAACTCTTTCAATTCGTCCTTGTTCAGTATTACGTTCATAATTTGCACTATTTCCGCAGCCGCTGACAAACATCATAAAGGCTGCCATAAAACCTAAAAATATTTTCTTCATATTGTTCACTCCTCACTCATAACGGATATATTATCCCATGACTTCAAATAAAAGACAATGCCTAATCGTCATTGTCTATCTCAATTCTCTTTTTTACATGCTTTTTGAAATTCCGCATCAGAATCGGTTTTGATACTGATTTAAACTGAATTTTCTTGCCGTTGATCAAAGTAATTTCAATCAAATCAGTTTCAAATGGTTTATTGATATAACGATAATCCATAATTTCATCCCAATAAATGAGATAACAATCTTCTTTATGGTTATCCAAATAAAAAATGACAAACGAATCTGTAAAAACAACCAAAGTATCATTTTTCATATTGATAAAGCCATAGAAACTCATAAAGATCAAGACTGCACCAATCATAAAATATTGTGATCCTAAGGTAAAAAAGCCGATGATGGCTAATGCGGCCAATCCGATGACCGGCTTCGAATCAATTTGATCCACAACTTCATAATCATAAGGTAGATTTCTGCATTTCAAGTGATTACTTCTAATTTTTTCCATACCTCAGCCTCTACACTTTATTATACAAAATTCATTTGACAATTCAATATATTCACATAATTCCACAAATTATAACAAGACTTTCCCACTAGCGAAAGACTTCTCCATCCGGCGAAATAACGCATTCCTGAATGGACAGACCGCACCCGCTTTTTTCAACGGCTTCCCGCACAATTCCCAAAAGAGGATGACAGCATTGTGCATTCATGGCCACTACACTGATGGAGTTGAAATGCACAGATTCAAACAATAACGTCAGTTTTTCCAGCAAATGATTGGTCAGATCATTTTTCGGACAGGCAATCAAGGTCACATGGTCACGGATGAAATCATTATGAAAATCAGCATAGGCATAGGCTCCGCAATCTGCCGCAATCAATAAATCACTGTCCGGCAAATGACGATTGTTGACATTGACACTTGTGATCTGCACCGGCCAATTATACAATTCAGAATCGCCGATTTCACTGCAGTAAGGGCCGACACAAAAAGGCAGCTTCTCCCCGATAGAAATAGCATCCTGTGGGCAAAACTGTATGCAATGCCCGCTGACATCACATCTTTTCTCATTAATGACATGCACCCTGCCGTTAATCAACTGCAAAACATTATTTTGGCATACTTTCAGACAATTGCCGCATCCATTGCATTTACTTCTGTCAATCTGAATCTTTGTTTTCATATCATCACCTCTCTGTATTATAAGTGAAATGTCTCACAATTTCATCTGATTTGCATCAAAAAACCCGCTATCTGTCTGAGCGGGTTCTGCGTGCTGGTTTTGTTTCTGTTTTTACGGCTTTGCGATTGCGCATTCTTCGGCTGTTGACCTTAGCACTCTCATGTCTTTTCTTTTTTTCATCCATTGATCGTTCAGAAAACTTTCTATGATCTGTTTTAGCTGTATCCATAGCATCGATCTTGACATTGACTTCATAGCCTTTGATCATACATACCATCATTTTCTGCAATACGACATCTACATACTCATTCTGAATATCCACTAACGTATAGCGCGGTTTCAATTCAATGCGTCCGATAATCGAACTGGATAATTGTGTGTATTGTGCAATGGCCGCTACAATGTTGCTGGCAGCAATTTTCTGATTCTTGCCGACATTAAAATGCAGCGTAGTTGTTTCTCCGACATCAAAATGACGTTCTTTTCTGCTTCCGTCACTGACACTGGCAACATCAATATTGACTGGCTTATAGCTCATAGAAATCAATCCGCTGAGCAGATTTTCAATGGCAATGCCTTCACTCAGCAGCATATTCGCGATTTCAATGCTGTGATCATCAATGCCTTCTGAACAAGCTCTTTTCACTTCTTCAATATACAACAGACGATTCTTTTCTTCCAGCTGTTCACTGGTCGGCAGCGGACGGCTAGGAATGATTGTCTTAGTATATTTGCTGATTTCCTTCATGAACTTCAGCTGGCTTTTGCCGGATACCAAAGTAACCGCTTTTCCTTTTTTGCCGGCACGGCCGGTTCTTCCCACACGATGAATATAATATTCAAAGTCCTGCGGAATATCATAATTGACAACCAAATCAATATCATCAACATCAATTCCTCTGGCTGCTACATCTGTCGCAATCAGAATCGGATAATTTTTTGCCTTGTACTGTTCCATGACACGCGTACGGAATTGCTGCTTCATATCACCATGCAGTCCAATGGCCTTGATATCATATGTATTCAATTCATCGACCAATTCTTCTACCATTTTTTTCGTATTGCAGAAAATCATCGTCAATTCAGGATTCAAAGCATTTAATAAAATACGCAATGCATCACTTTTTCTTCCGCGTTTGCATTCATAATACACTTGTTCTACCGTATCAATAGTACGCTGAGCACTTTTAACTTCGATAGAAATCGGATCTGTCTGAAATTGCTGCGTCAGCTTTAAGATAGCCTGCGGCATCGTCGCGGAAAATAAAGCCATCTGATATTTTTGTTCCATATAGGCCAAAATCGTTTCAATATCTTCTTTAAAGCCCATATTTAACATTTCATCTGCTTCATCCAGCACAACCATGCGGATGTCCTGCAGTTTTAATGTTTTTCTGCGTAAGTGATCCATCACTCTTCCAGGTGTTCCTACCACGATATTGCAGCCTCTTTTCAAAAGCTTGATCTGATTTTCAATGGATTCTCCCCCATAGATTGGTACGATCTTTACGCCTTCTTTGTATTTTGAGAATTTACGCATCTCAGTTGCGATTTGAATATCCAACTCTCTTGTCGGACTTAATATCAGAATCTGCGGATTGCGATTCTGAGGGTCTACTTTCTCGATTGCCGGGAGCCCAAACGCCGCCGTCTTGCCGGTTCCTGTATTGGAACGTCCCAAGACATCTCTGCTGCTCAACAGTGCTGGAATGGCTTCCATCTGGATTTGTGTAGGCTCCAGATATCCCATTTCATCAACTGCTTTCACAATCTGTGGGCTTAAACCTAATTCATTGAATTTACTCATTTGTTCCTCTTTCTTATTTCTAAATAACTCCACTACTATAACACGCTTATGGGTTCTTGTCCATGATTATCCCCTAAAATACAAAATATATCCAAAACTCAGAAAAAAAAGAGAACCTAAGTCCTCTTATTGTCGGAATAGTCATAGCTGCCCAATTCAAAGAAAAAATAAATACCGGCAAATATACTGAAAAATCCCAAAATATAAGCAAACATTTCACTGCCGCTGATTCCCTTTATGATACAGACAGCACCAAATACGCTGAATACCATTCCCAACATGATACTTCTTAACTTTTCATTCATCGTCTCACTTCTTTCATGCTTTTATTGTAAAGAAAAATTCTGTATAAAATATGCATGAAATTCTTAAAAAATTCTAAAGATTCAAAAAATACAGCCTTATTCCGGCTGTATTTCATTGCTTGGCAATGCTTCCTTCACTGCCTTTTTGAATGTCAGGATTGTTTTGAATAAATCACCGTCAATATCAATCTTTAAGGTTCCGCCCTGCACTTCCGTAAAGCTCTGTACAATGGCAAGACCCAATCCACTTCCGCTTTCATGTCTTGATTTATCCCCGCGCACAAATCTTTCTACAATCTCATCACTGGTAAAATTCATCTGTACCGCTGATATATTTTTAAATTCAATATAAACATTTTCTTCATCTTCTTTGACATCGATATAAACACGGCTGTGCTTCATCGCATATTTGCCGATATTGGTAAATAGATTTTCAAAAATACGATATGTTTTATTGCCATCTAAGTGAACCGTAATCTCCGGATTTTCATAAGAAGTAATAATTGTAAGATCTGATTCTGCCAGCAGTTCGGCATACTCTGCTTTGCTTTGTTCAATCAGCGCAACAATGTTCAGATCGATCATTTCCAATTGAATATTGCCGCTGTTGACCTTTGATACTTCAAACAGATCTTCAATCAATGTATTCAAACGATTGGCATATTGTTTGACATTATTCAGATATTCCTGACGCTGCTCATTTGTCAGAGTGTCATCTTCCAATAACACAATATAATTCTTGATGCAGGTCAATGGTGTCTTCAGATCATGCGAAACATGACTGATCAGTTCTGTTTTCATATTCTGTGATTTGGTTTCTTCCTGTACAGCCTTTTCAAATCCGGTCTTGATATTCTGCAGTTCTTCCTTCAGAGGATTGAAAACACCGACATCTTCATCAATTTCATTATCAAAATTGCCTTGCGCTAATTGACGTGTCATTTCCAGCATTTTATCGTTGTCATTTTTGATCTTGGACATTTTGCTGCTGATCCAGAAAAACAGACATACAGTATAAATGATTGTCAAAACAAAACTCATGCCGAAAAAGCTATTGATCAATAAGATCACAATGGTGTTCAAAGCAACAATCTGGAAAACTTGACGAGTCAGCGGCAGACTTAGATCAATATCGGCACTTTTATCAAACAGATGCTTCACCCAATAGATCAAGGTACCTACCAAAGTATCTTCTTTTAAGTAGCGTACAAAGCCATGAGCAAACATATATTTGATTAAAAATAAGGCAATAGAAATCAAATAGAAAGTGAAGAACCATACAAAGAAATTAAGGACAGCTAAAATGCCGTTAGCATTGTGAATCTGATAATTCTGCAGCAAATTCACCAAGAAATTGTTGATCGTATGTCCGCAGATGACCATACATCCTACAACCATTGCAGAAATAAAGCATGTCAGCCATACAACATTTAATTCTCCTTTCCATTTTTTCACTAACAGAAATGGATTGACTTCTTCTGCAATGCGGATCGGATAAAACAAGAAAAACAGTGCTAGGATCAGGGCTCCTGCCAATAGGCCAATGGCCGGATATGCATTGTAAAGATCCCAGCTGTTGATGCGATTTGCAACAAAGCCGATTCCGCGCATATCTTTCGGAATAGCGATGACTGCTTCCAGATTTTTCGGCATATTGACCTCAATCAGACCGCTGTCGATATATTCCCAATCTTCCCAGTCCAAATCTCCATCCATGAACTCACCTGTCCCATAACCATAATAGTCTTCAAAGGTATAAGTGACATAAATATTGCTGGCCAAAAGATCAGAGGCCTGAAAACGACGAAAGCTCTCATAATAAATCTGATTGTTGGCTTCTAGATTTCCTCGCTCATCATAATTTAACTGAGCATACATATAAAAATCTTCTGGCTGTTCATCCATATCCTCTACTCTTTCTGTATGCCGAGAAACATTTTCTTGGGTAAGTGTATTATGAAAAGTATATATAAAATCTTCATCATTATCCAAAAGATAAAAGACATCATTGATTTTCATGGTCATATTATCATTGATGGATTCCTGTACCTCCAAAGGCACTTCATCTGAGAAAGTCAATAGCTGATACTCCGGATCAATTTCCATCGCTTTTCCAATCAAAAAATATCTCAATTCGTCTTCCAGCTGCCACAAGACCATGTTTTCATCGATGACTGTACTTGCTTTGACATTGTCATAAAAGGATACACACATCACGGACATTAATATAAGCAAAGCTGCAAAGAGCAAAACAAATATACGTTTGGCATTTTTCATTGTATCACCTAAATTTTTTCTATTTTATAGCCAATTCCCCACACAACTTTTAAATACTGGGGTTTTCTTGGATTTACTTCAATTTTTTCACGCAGTTTTCGTACATGCACCATCACTGTTTCCGTATTGATTGCTTCTTCTTTCCATACAGCTTCATAGATTTCATCCGCAGAATACACACGTCCCGGATAGCTCATCAATAATTCCAATATTTGAAATTCCTTGGCTGTCAAACGGACACTGCGGCCGCTGACCGTTACCTCACGGGTAAACTGGTCCAATTCCAATTCACCGACAACAAGTATATGCTTTTCCTGATTTTGCTGTGTATGATTTTGCTTTAACATCAAGATTTGTTCATATCTTCTTAAATGTGATTTTACACGAGCAATTAATTCCATCGGTTCAAAGGGTTTGGTGATATAGTCATCTGCGCCCAGATTCAAACCGGTGATCTTATCGATATCCTCACTTTTTGCACTTAAGAATAAAACCGGAAAATCATGTTCCTCCCGCAGCTTCATTGTCATTGTTATACCATCCATGATCGGCATCATGATATCGACAATCGCCAAGTGGATCTCATGATCTTGAATCAGTTCTAATCCCTGCTGGCCATTTTCTGCCTGCAATACATCATATCCCTGATTTCTTAAAAATATGGCAACTGTTTCACGTATTCCTTTTTCATCTTCTACTAATAAAATTGTATGATTCATAAATCTCAGCCCTCATTCCCAACTACTATTGTAAAACATTTGTCTTACTTTTTCATTCCTGAATTGTCTTTTTGTACAAATAAGTCCCTGCTCCAACCAGCAAGAGGGTTATCACGAAAATGATTCCCCCGACAAACAGCTGTCCTTCTTTGATGCTGGAAGAAAGAAAGGTGGAAGTGATGATACTGGGAATGCGTCCGATAGTTGTCAATGTCAGCCATTTGACCAAGCGAATGTTGCTTAAAGATACAAGATAAGTCATGATATCTTTCGGTGTTCCGGGAATCAGAAAAAGAAGAAAAACCCAAAGCAGACCTTTCTTTGCATGAAAGACCTTTTCTGCTTCCGCGATCTTTTTACTGTCAAAAAATGCATCAATCAAAGTACGCTTAAATATCTTCACCAATATAAATACAACCAAAGTACCTAAAAGTGATCCAATCATACAGGCAATGGTTCCCTGCCATCCGCCAAGCATATAGCCCGCTGCCAATTCAAACGGTTCTCCCGGCAGAAAGGCTAAAAAGATCTGCAGCATGATCAAAAGAACAATAGCAATAAATTTCGTGATGTAAGGAAGATCTGAGACACTTTTGATCAATTGTTCAATATTCAGCTGTGAAGCTGCAAAGCAGCCCAAAATAATCAGCACAGCTAAAGCAATTATTGCCGCAATTTTCTTAGTTTTCATAGATCTTCACCTGCCAAAAGATTTTTTTCATCAAATTAATGCTTCTCATATCATTCACTTCCTACTATAATCTTAGAAAATAAAGATAAAATAAAAGCATGCATAAATCTTAAAAATTTCGAAAATCGCATAAAAAAAGCCGGACTTCTGTCCGGCTTACTCATTATCGAAAGCGTTCTTTCTTTGTATAGTGTGTGTGCAGCAAGTGGTGAGCCAGCTCACTGTTTGGTTCCTGCAGGAAGTTTTTGTAAAGTTCCTGAATCTGTGTATTTTCATGAGATTTACGCACCTTACATTGACTGTCTTCTTCATACAATGCTTCCGCACGCTTCTGTTTGTAATTGATAGAAGAATTGCGGATAGAGGCTTTGACAATCGGCATACCGCCGCCATTGATGCATCCTCCAGGGCAGCCCATAATTTCAATAAAGTGATATTTGGATCTGCCGGCACGAATATCCTCCAGCAATGGTTTGGCAATGCTCATGGAATGAGCAACTGCCACATGAATTTCCATTCCTGCCAATTCCACGGTTGCTTCTTTCAAGCCTTCTACCCCGCGGACTGCTTTGTAATCCACATTCTGCAGATCTTTCTTTTCCAGTACATCCGCCACGGTTCTTAAAGCAGCTTCCATCACGCCGCCGGAAGTTCCGAAGATGACACCGGCACCGGAATATTCACCGAACATATCCTGATCAAAGTCAGAATCAATCAAATCTGCGAAATCAATGCCGAACATTTTGATCATACGTCCCAATTCACGGGTTGTTAAAACTGCATCGACATCCTTTAAGCCATCATGAATGTTTTCCTGACGGCTGCTTTCGCCCTTTTTAGCGACACATGGCATCACAGATACAACATAAATATCTTTCGGATCAATACCCTTGGTCTGAGCATAATACGATTTGAGAATAGCACCGAACATCATGTGCGGAGATTTGCAGGAAGACAAGTGATCCAATAAATCCGGATATTCTGTTTCAGCATAATTGATCCATCCTGGTGAACAAGAAGTGATCATCGGCAATGTACCGCCTGTTTTGATGCGATGCAAGAATTCATAGCCTTCTTCCATGATCGTTAAGTCAGCGGCATAGTTTGTATCATAAACACGATCAAAGCCCATCAGCTTCAAAGCGGTGACCATCTTGCCGGTAACTCTTGTACCGATCGGCATACCAAATTCTTCTCCCAATCCGGCACGAACAGCCGGAGCTGTCTGTACAATGACATGTTTATTTGGATCATTCAATGCCTGAATGACATCATGAATTTCTTCTTTTTCATGCAATGCTCCGACCGGACAGACATTGATGCACTGACCGCACTGCATACAGTTGACATCTCTGAGTGATTTATCAAAAACAGGACCTACCGTTGTCTTGAATCCGCGATTGATATAATTGAGGATACCTAAGCCCTGAATCTTTTCACAGGCAGCCACACAGCGTCCGCAGAGCACACATTTGCTTGTATCACGTACAATGCCATAAGAAGCATCATCAAAGCTAGGCTTCGTGTGCGCCCCTTTGAAAGCATCTTCACGAATCCCTACCTGTGCAGCCAATGTCTGCAGTTCACAATTGTTGTTGCGGACACATTGCAGACAGTTTTTGGAATGATTGGAAACAATCAGTTCCACGACTGTTTTTCTGGCTTCCAGTGCTTTCTGCGAATTTGTTTCGACAACCATGCCTTCACTGACCGGATAAACACAGGCAGCACATAAAGAACGAGCCCCTTTCACTTCTACCTGACAGACACGGCAAGCTCCAGTACCTGTCAGATCCTTTAAATAACATAAGGTAGGAATATGAATATTATTCTGACGAGCTGCTTCCAGAATCGTTGTTCCTTCTTCAGCTTCAATTTGACGATTGTTAATTGTTAACTTGACCATATGATCCTCCTATCCCAATTCCACAGCACCAAAGTGGCAGGCATTCATGCAGGCACCGCACTTGATGCATTTGCTTGTGTCGATCTTATATGTTTCTTTTCCAGGCACACCGCTGATTGCATTGACCGGACAGCCCTTCGCACATAAGGAACACTTACGGCATTTATCTGGATCAATTTTATATGTCAAAAGTGCCTTACATACTTTTGCAGGACAGCGTTTTTCTGTAACATGAGCAATATATTCATCTTTAAAGAAACGCAGTGTTGACAAAACCGGATTTGGTGCTGTCTGACCTAAACCGCATAAAGCTGTATCCTTGATGGCATAGCTCAGCTGTTCCAATTCTGTCAATGTATCCATCGTACCTCTTCCCTCACAAATATCTGTTAAAAGCTCCAGAAGACGTTTGGTTCCGACACGGCAAGGCGTACATTTTCCACAGGATTCATCCACGATAAAATCCATGTAGAAGCGCGCAATATCGACCATACAATTATCTTCATCCATAACGATCATACCGCCGGATCCCATCATAGAACCCTTCGCTACCAATGTATCAAAATCAATCGGAGAATCCAAATCTGCCTCTGTCAGACAGCCGCCGCTTGGACCGCCTGTCTGTACAGCTTTGAATCGTTTGTTATTCGGACAGCCGCCGCCGATTTCATAAATTACTTCACGCAGCGTTGTTCCCATCGGTACTTCAACTAAACCCGTATTCACAACTTTTCCGCCCAAAGCAAATACTTTGGTACCCGGTGATTTTTCTGTACCGATGCTTCTGAACCAATCAGCACCATGATTGATGATCTGCGCTACATTGGCAAATGTTTCTACATTGTTGATGATTGTTGGCTTGCCCCATACTCCCTTCACGGCTGGGAAAGGAGGTTTTGGATTCGGCATACCTCGTTTGCCTTCGATAGAAGCAATCAAAGCGGTTTCTTCACCGCAGACAAAGGCTCCGGCACCTAAACGGATCTCGACATCAAAACTGAATCCGCTGCCCAGAATATCTTCACCTAATAAGCCAGCTTCTTTGGCCTGCTGGATGGCAATTTTCAAACGATCTACTGCAATCGGATATTCGGCACGAATATAAATATATCCTTGTTTTGCCCCAATGGCATAACCGGCAATCGCCATCGCTTCAATTACACTGTGAGGATCTCCTTCCAAAATGGAACGATCCATGAAAGCTCCTGGATCTCCTTCATCAGCATTGCAGATAACATATTTTTCTTCACTGACTTCATTTTTGGCAAACTGCCATTTACGCCCGGTTGGGAAGCCTCCGCCTCCTCTGCCTCGAAGACCAGACTTGCTGATTTCATCAATAACTTCCTGAGGTGTCATTTCCGTTAAGACTTTTCCTAAGGCCATATAACCATCACGGGCAATATATTCATTGAGATCTTCCGGATTGATAACTCCGCAGTTTCTCAAAGCAATTCTTTTCTGTTTCGCATAGAAGCGAATTTCATCAATATCAAAGATTTTTTCTTTGGTTTCTTCATCAATGTCATGCATTTCCAGACGTTCAACACGACGTCCCTTGTAAATATGTTCATTGACAATTTCCGCAACATCTTCCACCTTTACTTGACAATAAAACACTTTGTCCGGATGAATGGCCACAATAGGCCCCTTTTGGCAAAGACCAAAGCATCCTGTTTTCACGATCTTGACTTCATACTGCAGGTTTAAAGCAGCCAGACATTTTTCAAATTCCGCTTCAATAAGCGCTGAATTACTGGAAGTACATCCGGTTCCTGCACAGATCAATACATTTAATCTCTCCATAAGACACCTACTTTCTTACACTGGCAATTGTACATTCATCAAGAATCTTACCGTCACGGATATGACTTTCCAGCATTCGAACCGCTTTATCCGGATCCATGAGCACATAAGTTGTTTTCTGCCCTGCTTTGTCATAAACTTCTACGATTGGTTCCAATGTACACATACCTATACAGCCGGTCTGCGTTACCGTACAGCTGTAGCCATGTTTTGCCACTTCTTCTACTAACGTATTCAAGACCGGACGAGCACCAGCTGCAATTCCGCAGGTAGCCATACCTACCACAATACGATAGTCGGCATCGCCTTCACGCATTTCTAGACGTTTTTTCGCCTGTTCACGCAAAGCCTGTAAATCAGCTAAAGATTTCATACTTGTTCCTCCTCACACACCTGTATTTGTTGATTGATGTAGTCCTTGCACCACATCATGATCTCAGCTTCACACACACTAACTTCATCGCCGAGAATCGCCTTAATTTCATCTGAATCAAAGCTGAACTGATTTGCATCAGTTTTATAATCAAAGTGAATATGATTGGTTTCCTTCTGACACCAGACAAGCACAACAGCATCTCCCAGATCACCCAATGGCGGTGTATCCCAATGACTTTTCTGCATCGATACATAAATGCGTGTCCCAACATTCACTTGTGATTCCAGTTCAAAGGATCCATTGCATGCCTCAGCCAGTTCCTTGAAAAAAGGAATGCCCAACCCAATTCTGCGAGTCGTTCTTGAGGTAAAAAACGGATCTTGTACTCGTTGAATCATTTCTTCATCCATTCCCTTGCCATTATCTATCACTTCAATGGAAATCAGATCCTTACAAGTACTGTTGATCATTATAATATGGAGATCAGTAGCCTCTGCACGAACTGAATTTGATGCAATATCCAATACATGCATACTTAAATTCTGCATCATACATACTTCCTCCATCCTTTTTTTAAAATTTCAAAATCTATTTCATATTCATTCTCATGAATATCAATCAGCTGATGCGCATCACTGTCAATCAGCCAGATCAATTCTTCACTCAAATAAGGATGCATTGCCAAGATCAATTCCTTCTGCATGCTTTCTTTGATCTCACAGCCATCAATCGGCAGACCTTGCGGAATAAAACCTAACTGAGTCATGATCGAATTGGCCCGATCCATCACATGAGCCAAAATAAATAAGCCATGATGAGCATGAACCCGATCACAGGTTTCATTGATTCCCGCTTCAATGGACTGCAGAAGCAAAATGGGTTCTGAAGCAATTTCTTCATCCTTTTCATTCATGATCTGCTGCTGACCGAAATACTGCACATCATTGGGAATCGGCGGCAATTTTTCTTTTACCCATTCACCGAAAGACAAACAATGCTCTTCTTTTTCAAACAGTGCCAAAACATGAACCTCTTCTATGGTCTGCACCTCAATGCCGTAAATATAATGAAGTCCTTTTTCTTTGGCAACCAAAGCCATTGTTTTCTGCTGAGCCGCAGAATTGTGATCACAGACAGCAATGCATTCCAATCCTTTCAATAACGACATATTGACAATATTGTTCGGCGTCATGTCATCCTCAGCACAAGGTGAAAGAACGGAATGAATATGAAAATCGTAAAACATATCAGCAACCTATTTCATGACAGAAAACACAGGCTTCATAAGCACTCATCGATGTTTCAAAAACAGCTATATGCTCTTCTTTCGCCTTATCCAAGGTCTCCTGCGGAATCGAAGCATCCTGCACGATGATCAAACAGCTGATTTCCTTCAATGCTGCCACTGCCACCACATTCAGATGTGTCTGTACTGTGATCCATGCATTGGATTCATGACAATTGCCCATGACCCAGCTCAAAAGATCACCGCAGAATACACCCTCGATTTCTTTATCGAAAGCAATTTCATCTGCATGTACTTGAAATCCGCTTTTTTCTGCCAATTCTCTAACTTTCATCTGTTTCTCTCTTTCCAAGAATTCTGCAATCCTTAATACTTTGATGTCCATCGGCAATGGCTTCTGCCATTGCTCTGCAGCTTGGGAAACCGCAGGCACCGCAGTCATAGCCCGGCAGATAATCAAAAGCTTCATTGATTGCACGGAAACGTTTCATACGATCCGCCATAGAACTCTTTTTCTTTTCATCATAATTTTCTTTTGTTCTTGCCATACTGGCCAATGAGAATTCATGCTGCAAAGGCTTAGCTTCCTTTAACAGCTCATGCATATTGATGCGGCCGTTAAATGAGTTTCCCCATAAAAACTGTCCGCCGATGCAGCCATTATAACAAGCACTCAGCGATAAATATTTGACTTCCTTCAATAAGCCAAACTCAGCCAATTCCAGCGCTTTGATTACTTTATCCAAACCATTGACCGACAAGATCTGCTTATCAAAGCGAGATCCTAAGCCCGTAGCGACCAGTTTAATGCCTTCGGCACACAATTGAGCCGGTGCTCTTTGTTCGCTGCGCAATCCATTGATCAATGGAAAATAATCGACAATGGAAATTGCATGATCAATCTCAGTCGTTTGATTGCCGTAAGGATATTTAGCTAATGCCAATTTGCTTGGACATTCGCATAAAAGAAAGATACCGCAATTTTTATCTGCATATTTTCTGCGCAGATCCTTTGCGGCCAAAACTGCCGGCAGTTCAAAATCAACCTGGCACTCCATCAGCATCGGATACTGTGTTTCAATCAAACGATTGATGGTTGGACAAAAGGAAGAAATGATCAGACGATGTTCGCTTTTTTCCAAGGCCTCATTGACTCGGCTGTACACATTGCCTTCATATTCTCCTAAATAAACCAATTCATCAAATCCCAATTTCTCCAATGCCGCATTTAATTTTTCTGCTTCTTCTAATGATGAGCAGTCTGCATAGATCGAAGTAGGCACTAAGCAGACGCTGTATTCATAATTTTCTTTATCCACCAGTGTACTGCCCTTGGCGGTAAGTCCGGCATGCTGACAGCCGCTGATGCATTTTCCGCAGTTGATACATTTTTCTGCAGAAATATTCACACGTTCATTGCGTATTGTAATTGCTTCTGTTGGACAGCTTCTTAAACAATGCATGCATTTGATGCAATGATGTAATGTATACGAAATCACACTCATACATAAAATCCTATCTTCAGATGTGTTCCTTCACTGCTGCTGACTACATCAAATTCATCTGATACACGCTTAATATTCGGCAATCCCATCCCAGCGCCGAAGCCAAACTCACGAGCCGTTGCACTGGCCGTTGAAAAGCCAGGTGTCAAAGCTTTTTCCATATCTGGAATACCCGGTCCTGTATCATTGAAAGAAAGAATGACCTTGCTGTTTTCTTCATCAATATTCATCAAGATCTCTCCGCCGTAGGAATGAATGATCAGATTGATTTCTGCTTCATAGCAAGCTACCGCAATTCTTCTTAAAATGTCAGGAGCAATTCCCAGCTGTTTCAATGCACTTTTGATGGCACTGCTGGCCTTGCCGGCATTGGCATAATCTTCACGCAGGATAGCATACCTTTGTTCAAACATTTTATGAAACAGGTTTTAATCCTTTTTCATAAAGCTGTCCACATACTTCATACATTGTTAATTTTGTTGATAAAATATTCAGATTCAGGCTTTTTGCCAGCTGCAGATCCTCTTCCTGAAGTGTTTTGCCGCGAACATATAAAATTGTCTTCAGATCCAGCATATCCGCTGTACGCACACTCTGTGCATTGCATAAGCCTGTAATCAATAATGTCTTGTCACTGTTGTCCTGAATCAAATGCAAAGCATCACTCATCAAATCCGTTGCAAAAGCAACATCGAATTCACAATCATCAGCCATATTGACAACTGTAATATCCAAGATTTTTTCCAACTCTGCCAGTTTCATCTTAAGCTTCCATCGCTCTCATTTCATAGATAAGCAATTCCATGCTGGACAAATCAGTGATATTTCCATGTACTTTGCCATCAATGATCATGACCGGTGCCAATCCGCATGCACCCAAGCAGCGAGTTGCATCAATGGAAAACAACCCATCATCACTTGTTGAATTAACCTTGCATTCACAAACTTCACACATCTTATCCAATAACTGCTGAGCCCCCTTGACATAGCAAGCTGTTCCCATACAGATATTGATCACATGTTTTCCTTTTGGTTCTGTTGTAAACTGCGTATAGAACGTTACAACCCCATAAACATTGGCAACACTCACTCCACAGGCATCTGCGATCTTGACCATAGCATCAAAAGGAATATAGCCCAATTCATGCTGAACATCATGTAGCATCAATTTCACTGGACCCTTTTTTCCTTTGTGCCGTGCTACGATTTCATCAATTTTCGCAATGGACATGGCATTCAGTTTTTCCATTTTCTTACACCTCTTTCATAATTGAAAAACACCTATTACTGCTTATATAATACCATTATTTTTTTCAATTGAAAACACTTTCAGAAGCTGTTCTTGTGAAAAAATAAAGCGTTTTCACTAAAGAAAAACTTCACAATTCCATGAAATCATGCCAAATTTCAAGTCTTTCAAAATTTCATCATGATAATATATTCACAAAAATGATCCATATTTTCACAAAGATTTCTTTCAGATAAAGAAAAAGACTGCATACTGCAGTCATGAAACATGATATTTTTCTAATTGCCGGCGGATCAAACGAATGATCAGTTCCAGCAATCCTAAGAAAAGCACTACCCAGATTGTCAATGCAAACGTTGATGTCATATCGACATTGATGCGGTAAACCTGAAACATACGTCCGACTCCCGGAGAGACAGAACCAATGATCTCAGCCATGATTCCTACCTTAAAAGCCAGTCCCAAGCCGTTATTCAATGCGGCTAAAACATAAGGTGAGATCAATGGCAGATAAACATGAATGATTTCTGTGAATTTACTTTCAGGATACAATTCCATCACATCCAATAAATCCTGATCAATGCTTTTCATACCGCTCAAAACATTGGCATAGGTCATCGGAAAAATGATCATAAAGCTGATGGTCTTGACCGCAAAATCATTGCTTGTCCAAATCAAGACAATCAGAATGTAAGATACATTGGGAATACTTTTCAAAATCAGATATATCGGTGAAAAATACTCTTCAAATTTGGGATATAAGCCGCTGAGAACTCCTAATATCAGCCCGGCAATACCTGCTATGATAAGACCGCTCAGACTTCTTTGGATCGTCATCCAAAAAGCCTGATAAAACTCAGGACTTGATGCCTGCATGATCATCGTATCCATGACATCCATCAAAGCCGGCAGACGTATTTCGTTATTTACTGCTTTCCCCAGATACAGCCATATCAAAAGCAGTATGATTACTGTGATCCATCCTCTTTTTTTCATATTTTCTATTATAGCCGAATTTTACTAAAATGCAAAAACGAGTGAATCCAGATTATATTTTTCATTGATCAGAAAATAAGTACACTGATATTTCAGACACATCGCAAGATTATATCTATTTTCTTTGATCAAAGCCTCTTTTTCTACATAATCATGTAAACGATGTTCAATCGCATTCGCATTCTTCAAAACATCCTGAAAATGCTTCTCAATATAATTCTCTGTAAAAATCAGACAGATATAGCGAATATGTTTCAGATAAATCGGTTCAAAGCTTTTCTTCCAATCAAAAGGAATATAACAGCCTTCAATGATCAAATGCTGATGATTTTCAATTGCTGTTTTGATGATCTCCGCAACGATCGGCCACAGATATTCCGTCAGCTGATCATCTTCTTCCACAGATAAGGAAGTTTGTCCTGAACGAATCAGCCCCATTTTCAGATGATCAATGGAATAATATGGCATATGCTTCTTTTCCATGAGCTTTTGAGCAAGCAATGTCTTCCCTGTGTGAGATGAACCGCTGATCAGAATGATCATAATATCCCTCCTTCAATTGTTCGTATTTTTAAGACTTATTCATAACTTTGCTGCCATTCGCTTTCACCGAAAGCAATGGTATCCTGCGGCAATGTTCCTTCTGCCACGATTTTATTAGTATGACAATTTTCAATGATCACTTCAATGCTCCAATCACTTTCATTATTTTCAATAATGCCGTTTAAAACAGTCATAGAAGTAACACCCATCAGCAAAGAAGCCATGACAGTCGGATCGATGTTTTCATCAAAACGATAAGTCACACGGCTGAAATCTTCTTTCAATTCATAAGAATACTGCGGATTTTCAGCTGTAAAATCAGCCAAAGCATCATCAATATAATCCTGATTCATTTTGATAAGATCTGCTTTTTCCTGTTCTGTTACCTGCAGCACGACATCCTCCCCGGATATCTGTGCATCCGTACAATACGCTTCATACCCTTGAGCACTTTCTTGGACATCATTCCCTGTAAACTGCAGAAAAGAGGCTGGAATCGTAATTTCAGTCAATGCTTCTTCCTGTATTTCATTTTTATTATTTTGACTGCAGCCGACACTTAACAACGATAAACAAATCAAACTTATACCCATTAACCATTTACGTATTCTTTTATCTTTGTGCATCAATATTCCTCCAAATGATGAATATTCCTATCTTTCTTCACATACTTGGAAAATATAAAATTTCAAATAATAAGATTCTCCATTATTCCAAATAATCGGATGATCACAGGCCTGTGTAGAAAAAGACACCTGACGCAATGTTTTCTTTGCCGAAACAGCGGCCTGCTGAATCGTCTTGGCAAATAATTCCGGATTCATGAAATGCGAGCAGGAACAAGTAGCCAGATAACCGCCGTTTTTCACCAATTTCATTCCGCGCATGTTGATCTCACGATAGCCTTTGACTGCATTTTTGATGGAATTGCGTGATTTGGTAAAAGCCGGCGGATCAAGAATTACCACATCAAATTTCTTTCCTTCTTTTTCCAACTGCGGCAATAGATCAAATACATCACAGCATTCAAATTGAACAACATCACTCAATTGATTCAGTTCGGTATTTTTTCTTGCCTGTTCAATAGCAACATCACTGGCATCCACACCTAAAACTGATTTGGCTTTTCCAAGTCCGGCATTCAAAGCAAAAGAACCGGTATGAGTAAAGCAATCCAAGACTGTCTTATCTTTGCAGATTCTCTGTACATCTCTTCGATTGTTTTTCTGATCCAGAAAGAAACCGGTTTTCTGACCATTTTCGACATCCACCAAATATTTGACGCCATTCTCAATGATCTGCACCTGCGTATCAAACGGTTCACCGATGAATCCCTTGATGCGCTCCATGCCTTCCTGCAGACGAACCTTCGCATCACTGCGTTCATAAACGCCTCGGATGTGAATTCCCTCTTCCGCCAATACTTTCTTCAACAGTTCAATGATCGTTATTTTCATGCGGTCAATGCCCAAAGCCAACGATTCTACGACCAATACATCTTCAAACTTATCAATGACCAGCCCCGGAAAATAATCCGCTTCTCCAAAGATCACACGGCAGCTGGAAGTATCAATCGTATCCTTGCGATACTGCCAGGCATTGCGGATGCGCTGTTCAAGAAAGGCTTCATCAATGACTTCTTCTTTTCTTGTCATCAGACGAATTCTGATCTTAGATGCATCATTGATAAAACCAATGCCCATCAAATGATCCCGAGCATCAACCACACGAACCAATCCGCCGTTTTCATAAGCTTCTGCACTTTCTATTTCATTGTCATACACCCAATAGCCTCCGCCATAAAGGGTACGTCCTTCTCCTTTTTTTAATTTTACTGTTGGATATGTCATAATTTTCTCCTTTTTCATCTACATCATACCATTTCACAAGCCAAAAGAAAACCTTCACTGCGGAAGGTTTTAAATAGCTCTTGTATAAATCGCAAGCATCTGCTTTTCATGTTCATTCAAGAATGGTGAAATCTTTTCATACACTGTCTTGTGATAATCATTGAGCCATGCTTTTTCATACTGTGTCAATTCATCAACATTGACTCCATCCAGATCCAATGGTGCTAATGTCAAAGTTTCAAATTTCATGAACTGACCATATTCTGTTTTTTCTGCTTTCACTGTCAAAATTTCATTTTCTAAGCGAATACCATGGCTGCCTTCTTCATAATAGCCTGGTTCATTGGAAGTAATCATGCCTTCTTCCATGACAATAGAAGGACGATTTGGTGAAATACGCCAGAAAATATTATTTGGGCCTTCATGAACATTCAATACATGGCCGACACCATGTCCTGTACCATGTTTGAAATCCAATCCTTTTTCCCAGAATACCTGACGGGAAATACTGTCTAAGTTAGCTCCTGTAGCTCCATATGGGAAATGTGCCAAAGATAAATCAATCAAAGAACGCAGAACAGTAGTAAAATGACTGCGGAAAGTTTCATTCAAAGGACCTAAAACAAAGGTACGTGTAATATCGGTTGTTCCTTGTTTGTAAGTTCCCCCGCTGTCCACTAACAAGAATCCTTCTGCTTTGCACATAGCATAAGATTCCGGACTGGCGGTATAGTGCATGCTGGCACCGTTAGGGCCATAGCCGGCAATCGTATCAAAACTCAATTCAATGAGATCTTCACATTCGCTGCGATAGTTATACAATACTTCAGCGGCTTCCAATTCACTGATTTCACGTTTTTTGATTTCATCCTTCAGCCAGATCATAAATTTAGTTACTGCTACTCCATCCACTAAATGAGCCTGACGTGTATTTTCAATTTCCACTTCATTCTTCATAGCTTTCATCAATGTAGATGGTGCCGGAGCATCAACGATCTTGCAGGCACAGCTAGACAATAACAAGGAATTGACAACAGCACTGTTCATCAGCATTGTTTTATCCTTCGGCAATTGTGTCAAGTGTTCATAAACATCATTATATGGATAGCAGACTACTCCGCTTTGTTTCAAATAATCCTTCAATTCATCACTGAGCTTGTTTTCATTCACAAACAAGCGAACTTCATCCATTCCGATGATAGAGTAGCTTAAGACAACCGGTGAAGAATGAACATCATCACCGCGCATATTGAACAGCCATGCATTATCATCCAAAGTAGAAATCAAATGATAATCAGTCCCGTATTCTTTCATCTTTTCACGGATCTCACTGATTTTCTGAGCTGTGCTTTTGCCGGTATATTTTTCAGATAAAAGCCATGCCGGAGCATTGGATAATTCAGGACGATCTGTCCAGATCTGACCGACTAAGTCTTCATCACTCTTAAAGTTGACTTCCGGCAATAATTCTTTCCATTGCTTATACAAAGTAGCACTGACAACACGGCCGTCAAAGGCTAATGTATCATTGGCATGCAGATGTTCACACATATATTCCTCAATTGTCGGAACACCTTCTTCTGCCATCTTCATCAAAATAACTTCATTGTCTTTGATGGCATTCGCCGCAATAATGAAATAGCGAGCATCTGTCCATAATAAAGCTTTCTCTTGGGTAATCAATACAACACCGGCACTGCCATAAAAGTTTGTCATATAGGCACGGCATTTGAAATAATCCCCTACATATTCTGAATTATGAAAATCAGAAGTAGGAATATATACTGCAGTAATGTTTTTTTCTTTCATCAATGCACGAAGTGCTTGAATTCTTTCATTCACGTTCATCTTCATTCCTTCTTTCTATAACGTGTATATTTTACACTTTTTTAGGAAGTTAGGAAAGACTCATTTTTCATTTTGCAATGAACTGATGACATCAAATCGATAATTCTGTTTGATTGCTTCCTCGATAAAGTCATTTAAGCTGTCCAAATTGCCTTTATTGGAAGGATGCAATAAATAGATGGCTCCCGGATGCAGATGGGTGATCAAATTATTATAAGCTTCTTCCTTGGATACATCTTCACCATAATCATGATAAGCATGACTCCAGAAAACAGTTTGATATCCTAAATCATGAACCATCGCCAACGCTCTTTCACTGTATTCTCCTTTCGGAAAACGAAAGATCATCGGCGGTTCCTGCTGAGTCACTTCATAGATTGTTTTCTGTGTATCCGTAATTTCACTGACAAAAGCAGAAGCACCGCTTTCCGTAGCATAATCCCGCATGGAATAATGATTGCGCGTATGATTGGCAACCACATGTCCCTGATTGACCAATTCACGCATAAATTCAGCTTCATTTTTAATATAATTGCGAGTCAGAAAGTACGTTGCCTGAATATCATGATGATTCAAGATGTCAGTAATTTCTTTGATATAAGTAATATCACTGCCGCCCTCATCATAAGTCAGATAAATGACCTTTTCATCATTGCCAAGATAAATGGCATTATATTTTTCCATCAATTCAGGATCAAAGCTCGGCGGTTTGCGCTCATGATCCTTAGCTTTATGAAACCACCAAGATTGAAGGGTATTATCGATATCATCATAATGATAAAATAATTTTTCCAGCGCCGGATTTTTAACGACCCACACGGCTCTTTTTAATTCAGCACGATTGCCGGAAGAATCACTGACCTCATATAAAACTTCATATTGACCGATGATGTGCGTGTTGATATTTTGGCTTATATTAATCTTTCCCTGAAGATCTTCCAAAGAATTATCCGCAACATTGATCCCTTCCTCTGTATATTCTTCATTCTGAAATACAATGACCTTTTCCTGACCGATCAAGCTGATATGAGGAGCGGTTGTATCGACCACATCGACAATACGAGTAATTTTTTCCTGCATAAATTGATAACTGACTTCCTGTTTGCCGAGTTTTGAAGTATCGATGGATGAAAAAATCTGAACTTGATCTGATACATCTTCAAATTTCCATCTGGCATGAATTCCTTCTTCCTGATAGGGTTCATGAATCTCAATCTGGATCTGTTTGGAACCATTGAACTTCAGCTGTACGCCAAAAAACCCCTGACATTTCAAAAAGAGAAGAAAAAGCAGGACAAAAATCAGCAATATGACACATAGAATACTGTATAAACCTGTCTTGAATTTTTTTGACATAAAATGCCTCCTCTATATCTTATGAGAAGGCATATTTGAATATATCATTTTTTCTTTCAAGATAATTATATTTATCTGAGCTGAAAGCCCAGCTGATAGGCATCATGCACAAATGAACTGGCTTTGGTCATCGCAAGTGTTCCGCCCCCTTTTCCAAGCACCATGCCCATATCCTGAAGATTCAAATAATGAACTAATGTTTTATAATGAGCCTCCAATGCATCAAACGTCCAGTCATCATTATTCCAGGCAGCTGCCAGCAAAGCTGATTTCATATGCTTACGCTGAATGGAACTGTTAAAAGCACAGAAACGATCAATCAGGATCTTCAGCTGTGCAGACATTCCATAATAATACAAAGGCGTAACAAATACGATCATATCGGCTTCTAAGATTTGCCGGCGAATGAATTCCATATCATCCTTCTGCACACAAGGGCCTTCATATCCGCAATGAATGCAGCCGATGCAAGGATGAATATGTGCCTTAGCAGCATCAATGATCTTCACCGTATGTCCTGCCTTTTCAGCCCCTTGAATAAATTGATCCGCTAGAAAGTTTGAAGAACCATTCTTGTTGGGACTGCCTTCCAATACAACAATTTTCATTATGAAAACCTCCTCTTAACCATCTTCACAATCATTATATGATTTGTGCTGCCAACTGTCGAATGCCTATTCATTATTCTCATCGATGCAGATCATGCATAATAAAAGCGGCCCTGCCGCTCTATTGGAAAGTGATTTGTTTTAAAATCTCTTTGATATCATCGTTAATACAAATGGATTGTGAGGCAATCTGTTTTGGAACAAAAGCTTCACCATCATTGATGCAGGCATAGACAGCATTTGGATTTTGAACTGTCATCTGCCAAAAAGGATATTTGATAATTCCTGGGGTATTGCCGCCGACGCCTAATTCCAAAAAGAGTATTTTTTGATGAAGATGAGATTCTAAAAAATGAAGATATTGTTCTTTGGCTTGATGCCATCCCTCATCTTCCACAAATGCTTGATCTGCACGAAGATTCATGCTCATCGGTTTACCGCATCGAGGACAATAGGGGATCAATTCACTGGGAATCATCCTTTTGGGCTGAATTCCTTCCGGCAGAATCAAATCACCGTTTTCTTTGATGACAAACCCTTGTGCCTGAACCATCTTTTTAATCAATTCTTCATTTTCATAAGTTGCCTGATGACAAGGTTCACTGCATTGAAACAAGCCATAATCTCCTTGAGTATAAAACAAGCGCTGCTTATCAAAGCCGGCTTTCTGAAAACAATGATCGACATTGGTCGTCAAAACAAAGGTATTTTTCTCTTTCACTAATTCATATAGCTGTTCATAAACAGGCAGCGGAGCATTCATATAACGATTGATGTAAATATATCGGCTCCAATAAGCCCAGTGTTCTTCCAATGTTGTGTACGGATAAAAACCTCCGGAATACATATCACTGAATCGATACTTCTTAACAAAATCAAAAAAATATTGATGCAGGCGCTCTCCAGTATAAACAAATCCAGCAGAAGCAGAAAGGCCGGATCCTGCGCCAATCAAAACAGCCTCTGATTCATCGAACGCTTTTCTTAACAGCTCTGTCTTACTGCAGCAATCGTCGGTAGATTTGATAGTCTTTGTCTTTGAAAACATTGAAGATCACCTCCAGTTCATGTTTTTCATCAAGAAATTCTTTTACTGTCTGAACAGCAATTTCTGCTGCCAATTGATTCGGAAAATGGAATTCACCTGTAGAGATACAGCAGAAAGCAATGCTTCTGCAATGAGCTTCCGCTGCCTTTTCCAGGCAGGAACGATAACAGGAAGCTAATAATTCACAATCCTTCTGCGTAACCTTTTGGACAATGATCGGCCCAACCGTATGAATCACATATTTACTTGGCAGATTATACGCCTGAGTCATCTGTGCCTGTCCGGTTGGTTCACTTGTTTTGGATTCCATGATCTTCGCACATTCCAGTCTTAACTGTATGCCGGATGCCGAATGAATAGCATTGTCTATACATCCATGGCAAGGAACAAAGCATCCAAGCAATTGATTGTTGGCGGCATTGACAATAGCATCCGCCACCAAAGCAGTAATATCTCCCTGCCACAGATAAATTCCCTTCTGAATCGGCTTCAAATCACTGATCTTTACAATGCCTTTCCGCATGCTTTCTTCTTTTAAATAGGCATCCTGTACTTGAAGAAATTGTTCACTGATCGGCATAGGCATACGCACATTCATCAAGGAACGCAGTAATCTTTTTTTATTATTTTCATCTTCGGGAATCATTAAATTCTGATATTCCTTATTTTCATTGATCAAATATGCAATGAGATAATTCAATCTTTCCTGCTGATTCATAACGTTCTCCTTTCAATAGCTGATGCCGGACATATGCTGACACAATTTCCGCAGTGCAGGCAATGATGCTGGGCAATGACTGCCGGTTTTGTTGTCACATCAATGCATTTCTGCGGACATACTGAGTAACACAGTTTGCATCCAATGCATTTGTCCGTAACAAAATAACCCCAAGCATGATTTTGTTTTGTACCGAAGGCAAAGGAATCACGTTCAATCGGATGCTTGGACAAATCAAACCATTCCCCTTGTCCTTCCGTTATCTGAAATACCGTTAAAGCTGACCGAGACTTTTCATCCGGATAGATTTTTTTCATATATTCATTTATTTCAAAAAGCAAAGGAAGTCTATCCGGACCGATTTCTTTTGCTTTTCCCTGAATAGAAATGGACACGCTAGATAAAGTATCTTCTCCCTTCACAGCAGTTAACGCAATGTTTTCATTGGCCTTCAGCCGCTGATAAAAGTTTTTGCCTTTGGCGGTAAGAAAATAAAGTCCCTGTTCATCCTGATCCATCATATCAATCACACAAGTGATGGGATGTCCTTGTGCATCCAATGTTGCTAAGACTGTCGTATGCATTTCTTCTACAAGATATTTCAAATATTTTGATGCGGACATAAATTCTCCTTTCATGAATCCTTGCAGCTTATATTCATCAGAATTACAATGTATATTCTTTCGCCGGATTACCGGAAAAATCCGCAATCACAGCATGTGCATTTTTTAAATAAAATACTTCAAAAATCGGATTGGATGCTTCTTGATATTGTCCTTTGACAATTGGATTCTGCAGGCACATTTCTTTTACTTCCATGTTATTTTCAAATACAGCTTCACCATTCAAACGAATCCATGCATAGGAAGGACTCGAAACAGAAAGTTCCACAAAAGCATTCTTCTGCATATCTTGATAAACTTCCTTGGTATTGTTTGTACAGAACCAAAGTTTGCCTTCAGCTTCACCGGCAAACATAAAAGGTCGGCATTTGGCTTTGCCGTCACATCCTACCGTAGCTAAATACTGAACAGGATTTTCCTGCAGAAATTTTACAACATCATTCATCTGTCATTCCTCCATTTCTTTGTTGCAAATGTCTTTTGACACGATTATAATAAGTTCAAAAGGTTCTTTTGTAAAGTAAGCACTTCTCTGTGCTATAGTTACCTTTTAGATACTATTGAAGAAAGAAGGAATATCATGGAAAAAGAATTACCCGCATGTCCGGTGGAAACGACGTTGATGCTAATCAGTGATCGCTGGAAAGTGTTGATCCTCCGCGATCTGATGAGCGGCACCAAACGTTTCGGTGAACTGAAAAAATCCATCGGCAGCATCTCTCAGAAAGTGTTGACCGCAAATCTTCGCTCCATGGAAGAAAGCGGACTGCTGACAAGAAAAGTTTATGCAGAAGTCCCTCCGCGTGTTGAATATACACTGACAGAAACAGGCTACAGCTTAAAGCCTGTCTTGGATGCCATGTGGAACTGGGGCGAAGCTTATAAAGCTCAAGCAGAACATCACACTTCGATGAAATAAACTTGTTTGAATGATGTTCTGATAGAATCATTATATTTCAAAAAGCAACTTGGCTGAATATTCATGATTCTATATTTTCTGTCAATAAGACAAACACGATATAATGATGAAAAGGACGGACAAAAAAAGTCGTCTTTTTTTTACAGGAAATTCAATACTTTGCTGAAATTTTGATTGAACTTTTTTTGTTCGATACAGAAATATAGAAGATAAACTTAAACTGAACTTAAAAAAGATATTAAAACAGAAAATTACTCAAATAAAAAACCTCTTGCGAGGTTTAGCGTTTCTTTAATTCATCACGAATTTCCATCAAAAGCAGTTCTGTCTGTGTAGGCTTCGGTGCTTCTGCAGGAGCAGGTTCCTGTTTGCGTTTAAATTTATTGATAATACGGATCACTGCAAAAATAGAAGCAGAGATAATCAGAAAATCAACGACATTCTGTAAGAACATCCCATAATTAATGGTTGCTTCTCCTACCTGCAGCACCAATGAACTTAAATTGGCCTTTCCTAACAGAATTGAGAAAAAGGGTGTAATGATATCACTGACAAGTGAAGTAACAATCTTTGAGAAAGCACCGCCGACAACAACCCCGACAGCCATATCCACAACATTGCCTTTGACTGCAAATTCTTTAAATTCCTTTAATATCTTCATCTTCATTTCTCCTCGTTACTTAAAATATGCTCTGCCACACGAATACCGTCAATTGCCGCTGAAACAATTCCGCCGGCATAACCGGCTCCCTCTCCGCAAGGATAAAGATTTTGGGTATTCAGTGACTGACAAGTTTCAAAACTGCGGCTGAAACGAATCGGTGAAGTCGAACGAGATTCCACCGCTGTCAATATCGCATCATTCATGGCAAAGCCGTTGATTTTTTTATCAAAAGCCTGAATTCCTTCTTCCAATGCACTAGTCACAAACTCCGGCAGACATTGATGAAGATCACATAATGTGACTCCATTGGAATAACTTGGCTTAACACTTTTTATCTCTGCAGAAGGCTGATGCTTCAGAAAATCACCCACCAGCTGAGCCGGAGCTCGATAATGACTTCCGCCTAATTCAAAAGCCTTCTTTTCCAATTCTTCCTGAAATTTCATGCCATCAAATAAGCCAGAACCCACATCCTCTAAAAAGACTTGTACCAGCAGAGCACTATTGGCATTTTCCATGTCACGGGCAGCATAACTCATTCCATTGGTAACCAAATGTCCTTTCTGTGAAGTAGAAGCCACTACACATCCTCCAGGACACATACAGAAAGAATACACGGAACGCTGCTCACATTGATGAGTCAAGCGATAGCTGGCTACCGGCAAGGCCGGATGATGGGCATAAGAACCATATTGGTGCTCAGAGATCAATGACTGGGGATGTTCAATGCGGACACCTACGGCAAATGGTTTCGGTTCCATATAAACACCTATTTCATGCAGCTGATGAAACGTATCTCGAGCTGAATGTCCGATAGCTAATACAACATCCTCTGTTTCAATCCATTTTCCTTGAACAAACACAGCTTTTATTTGTTTATTTTCAATGCGGAAACCACTGACCTTGCTGTTAAAGTGAATTTCACCGCCCAAACGAATAACTTCCTGACGCAGATTTTTCACAACATTTCTTAATACATCTGTTCCGATATGAGGCATTGCCTGATATAAGATCTTCGGATCAGCACCAAAACGCACCAATTCCTTCAACACAGTCACACTGCGTTCATCTTTGCTTCTTGAAGTCAGTTTGCCGTCACTGAAAGTACCGGCTCCGCCTTCCCCAAACTGCACATTGCTTTCTTCATTCAATTCACCGGTTTTCCAAAAATGCTCCACTTCTTCACTGCGTGTATCGACATCACTGCCTCTTTCAAAAATAAGAGGCCTGCACCCTGCTTTCGCCAGAGTCAAGGCCGCAAACATCCCTGCAGGTCCAAATCCAATAATTACAGGACGATGCAGAAAGGTTTTTCTTTTCGCTTCAAAAGGTTTTACCGGTTTTACCAAAGAAACATCTTTGCATTTCAGATAACGCTCTTCATGTTCAATCGAAACATCGACTGTATAGCTTAAGATAATTTCCTTCTCACGAGCATCAATGCTTTCTTTGATGATTTCATAAGTAAATTCACTGCGTGTATTTTTTAATTTATGAGCAATGACTTTTTTTAGATCACCAATTGGCTGATCTAGTTTTAATTTACATTGATTGATTCGCAGCATAATTACTCCAGTGCTTCCAAAGCAGCCAGATTTTCATACATTAATGTCAGATAATCCTTATTGCTGTTGATAGATTCCTCTGTAATAGAAGAAATATTATTCAATTCAATGCGTGTCAGCTGCAATCTTTCTTCAATTTCAGTAAACAAGGCTTCCATATCCTCCGGCAGATTTTCCTCATGAGCAATATATCTCACACCATCCTGCTGAATACGCGCAATAATTGCTTCTAACTGTGATTCACTCGGCAATGCACCATAACGAGATAAAACAATCGGATAAATACCAAAACCATAAGATTTCTGCCAATTACCGAAATTAGGAGTCATCGTTACAATCTTAATTTCCTTTCCGCTGTCTTTCAAACTTTGGAAAGCTGCATCTAACTGAGCCAATTCAACTTCCAGTTGCTTATAATTTTCCTCAAAAATATAGGCATTATCCGGATAAGTCTTCACAAAATACTGCAGGATCGTATCCGCCATGCTCATCATTGAGATAGGGTCCATCCATAATGTAACATCCTGATTGTACATATCAATATCTTTGAATACGTCCCCTTCATAATAGTTGTTTTCAACCGTTACTACCTGATTATCTACCAAGGTATTGGTATAACGCTTAAATTCATAGATTGCACTTGTCTGCGATAAGTCAATCTTTGTCGCATCACTGTTGGCAAAATCATCTGCATAAATTTCATAATAAGGTTCAATCGGTCTTAACGTAAATATAACTGTCGCAGATTCCAATTCTTCTGCAAAATTATCGACAACATGAGCTCTTTGAATCAATTCATTGGTCGATAAATTACATATTTCAACATAACCGCCGACAATACGGTTCAATAAATAATAGACAGGATAATTGGTAGCACAAGCCTTTGGCTGATCAATAGAACAGCCGCTGACAAATATCAGACAGAGACACACCAATATCTTGAAAATTCTCTTCATCTTCATCACCGCTTCTATTATAACATTTATTTGAATTTTGAAAACATTTGTTTTAGCCACACCTCTTCCTTTTGAATAAGCTGATCATGTATTTTATCAACCGCTTTATTGCGGTAAAGATAAGAACTTCGGCGCCGATTTTTCTTTGTCATAAACGGATGCTGATAGCGAAAAAAATAAAACTCCAATAGATCCTGCGGCATTTCATTGAAATGATGATAAAGCTGATAATAAAGAAAAAGAACAATCAATAACATGTTCGGAAAACGAAAAACTCTGAATACAAGCATCAGTGTTATCACCAAGAAAGAAATAATCAGCGTAAGCTTTCTTGCTTTCTGATAAGGAAGAAAAAAATGCAGCAAGGCATCTAAGATCCTGCCTCCATCCAAAGGATAGATCGGCAGACAATTAAAGAAAAAAATAGCATGATTCAATTCATTCAAATAAATAAGATAAGAATAAGAGATCAAATCCCATCTATAAGCAAGTTCAAAAAGCAACGGGAAACATAAATGCATGCCTAATCCAGCCAATACAATCATGATTTCTTCATAGCTTTTCCCATGCTTCAAATGTCTGATCTCACAGCTGTAGCCAAAGGGATAAATATTGAGCTTTCCTGTTTCATAATGCATGAGCTTAGCCGTAAATACATGTGCCATCTCATGAATCAATAGCAAGCCAAACAAGATCAAAAAGGTTTTAAGAGCGTGAGAAAAATAAGCAATTGCCAAAAAGATGACCCATAAAAAAGAAAGATGAATTTTCACGATCCTGCCAGCGCACTTTCGTAATCCATCTTTTCTCCATCTGCTTCAAAATCCAATGTAACACTTTCCGAAAAAGTCGCCAATACCGCTCCTTGAAGCACTCTTTCATCACTTTTGACCAATATCTCATTCAAATTGCCGTAGGTAGCTATAACCCCATTATCCTGCAGAACGACTACTTGTGTATCATTGACGGACAGTATGATGCCGTCACTGATTGTGACACATTGATTTGTCCCATTGACAAAATAATTATCATTGATGCGATGATAGACAATGGAAGAAGAAACTGTTTTATCATAGTAAGAAAACCAATTTTCATATGGAATCCAGTTTCCGATATTTAACATCTTAATGACAAAAGGATGAGAGGTAAATTGAACCTTTTCATTAATTTTAATGCTCAATCCAACAATCATAAAAGCCATCAAAAGCAAAACCAGTTTAACAAATAAAGGGGTTCGCTTCTTTTCTGTTTCGACAAAACGGCTTTTCAGTTTTTCTTTCTGTCTCATGATCACTCTCCACTATACCCTATGTAAAAGTCTTTTGTTTTATGTCATAAAGAATTTCTGAAGAAAGCCTTTGGTACGATATTTCGGTATTTGAATTGGTTCTCCTAAGAAAGTAGCAACAATCTGCTTAAAGCATTCATGTGTCAGCGAGCTTTCATCCATGACATATGGAGTTCCCTTGTTATGACCTTTGACAATCATTTCTTCATCATAGACAATTCCTAATAATTCAATTGAAAGCCAGTTCAATGCTTCTTCCAGGCGAACACTGATGCCTTTTTCAATATAGCGAGGATTGCATCGATTCACAATAAGCTGAATCTTATCTGCATTTTCCTTCATCAACAAGCCGATGATTCGATCAGCATCCTGCAAAGCCGTTACATCTAATGTCGTAACTACGATCATGCGGTCAGCACAATGCATGGCATGAAGAAAGCCTGATTCAATTCCGGCAGGTGTATCCATCAAAATATAATCAAACTGATTTTTTAATTCATTGACAATACGAATAAATTTATCTCCGTTAAACTGTGAAGTCTGCATGGTTTTGCATGCCGGCAGCAGACTTAAATTTTGCTGATGCTTGTCTTTGATGATTGCTTTATTCAGTGAACAACGCTGTTCCATCACATCCATCAGATCATAAAAAACACGATTTTCCAATCCCATCATTACATCTAAATTTTTTAAACCTAGATCCATATCAATCAGACAGACCTGAAATCCAGCCTGTGCCAAAGCAACTCCTAATCCTATGCAGATACTGCTTTTCCCTACGCCTCCCTTACCAGAAGTGACAGCGATACTAAAGCCCATAAACCAGCCTCCTTTGGTCGTTAAATAGGATATTCTGGTTTTCATAATAAATTGTCTGTGCACAGAAAAATGTCAGATTCTGGTAGTTCGTATCAAAAATACGGATTCTTGCATTTTCATAGCCGGAGGCATAGCATTCACATTCCGGATGCAGAAAATCAATGCAGCCATATACCTTTCCGACAACATACAAAGAGGCATGACTGACAACAAAGCAATCCTTTGGAATATCCGTACAGATCAATGTATTCTCTAAAAAAGTCACTTGACTGCCTGCATACAGTTTTTCTTTATATACCTGCAGAGCTTGATCCTTTTTCGTTTCCTTCACACCCAAAAACATTGTCTTTGTTTTCTGACATACTTTCAATACTTCAATCAAAAAAGCCTCATCAACAGCACACTCAAAAACAAAAAAAGCTTTGAACACATCCCCGCTGTGAAACGCGCATGCGCAAAGCTTTTTTTCAAGTTCATCCAATATCAAAAATGAATCAGCGGCCCTGCATACAACAAAATAATCATGATTTACTGCTTTGACTTTAACTTCCACCATGTGACATGTTCTTCCTTCCGTATCCGCTTTTCACGCATCAAAATGATATCATCAATCGTACGGGAAGCTAAAATGATCAAGAATACCAATACACCATTGACTAAAATAGTCATGAAAATGCGATTGGTCATCAATTGTCCCAAAGATAAAGTCGTATGACGCATCAGATACATATAGAAATATATCAGAAGTTCTTTGACGAAGATTGTCGTAATGCAAAGCAATGCTCTTTCAAACATTGAATCCATCATATGCTTCTGCCATTGTGCCACAAGCCAGCTTAAAATACCGAAAATAATCATATAGACACAGCCGGTGCTGCTGACAAAGAAATCATACAATAAACCAAAAAGCAAAAACAGACAATGTGAGTCCATCGGATCCATCTGACGCTTTGTCAATACAAGGGCAGAAAGTCCCAAACAATGAACCACAACAATATCCGTCGGAAGATAACTTGCCGGCAGCAAAGCCGACAAAATCATATCCCCGATAAAACAGGCACCGATAAATAAAAGCGAGATAATCATGAAATCACCTCATTGATTACCGATACATAATCAAAATCATTGAAATCCGCCGCCGGTGTTACATAAACTGTCATTCCCGTTTCATTGATCATTTCTACGACCTCATTGACTTCTCCGACCAAGATACCGTTAGGGAAAACACCGCCCAATCCGCTGGTAATGACTTTCTGTCCATTTTGGATTTCTTCACTATCTGTAAACAAACGAACACGGAATGATTTTCTTTCCAGATCATATTCCTCCAAATAGCCTTCAATCGTGCTTTCCTCATTCAAGACAATTCGAACAGCTACTTTGGACAGCTGATCCTGAGAAGTCAGCAGACGTACTCGGCAGGTCCATTCACCTACTTCGACTACCTTGCCGACAAGTCCTTGATGATTGACTACCGCCATATCCACCAAGATTCCGTCATTGGCTCCAACATTTAAAGTAATCAGATTATTCCATGTTTCCGCATTTCGGTTAACGACACGAGCACTGATACTTTCATAATTGGTCTGTCTTAATTCCAGCAAGCTGCTTAATTCTTCATTTTCTCTTCTTAATTCATCGACAAGAGCCGCATATTGTTCCTGCTGGCTCAATTCATAGCGCAGATGATCATTTTCTTCATGCACATACCATAAATCATTAAAATCCTGCACCCAGGAACGAACTGTTTCAATCGGATAATCAATCACAGAATATTTCAGCATGATCAAAGGATCATACACAACACTTTTAAGAACACTTGATTTGCCGTATGTCAGTAAGGAAAAAACTAAAAGTACAGCAATCAGCCCAAGCAAAATTTTCTGAAAGCGAGTAAATTTTGACATAATTATCACCTTTATTCATTATACAAGGGTTTGTGTTTTGACTCAATGACAATTTGAAAATCATGTCAATAATTGATGCTCCCGAAAACTGAAATAATGATTATTGCCGACAATAATATGATCCAAGATTGGTATCTTGCAAATATCTGCCACATCCTGCAGATGCATGGTCACCCGCTGATCTTCAACACTCGGTTCTACGCTGCCGCTGGGATGATTATGCACCAGCAAAATCTTGGCACTGTTATAGCGAATCGCTTCTTTGAATACTTCCTTCGCACCAATATTGCAGCTATCCAGCAAGCCGACAAATAAAAGCTTGTGACCGATAATTTTATTCTTCTGATTCAAAAATAAAACAAAAAAATGTTCCTGATCACTAAATCCTATTTTCTTATTCATCCATTCAATCAGCTTTTTCGGACGATCCACCTGAAACTCCTCACACATTGAATCATAGCTTACACGTCTGGATAATTCCATGCATGCCAATATTTCCAAAGCCTTGACATGAGAGATTCCTTTGATCTTTGTGAGTTCCTGCAAAGTGACATTTTGCAATAGCCCCAGATGATTTCTCAAAAGCAGGATCTGATCAGCAACCTCCAGTGCTGAAAAACCAGCAACACCGCTTCTTAAAAGCAAAGCCAGCAATTCTCGATTGCTTAGACTCTCAATCCCCAAACGAAGTGCTTTTTCCCGCGGACGTTCATTTTCATTCATTTCAGCTACTTTGATCGTTCATCAACTCCATTAATTTTTCAATATCTTCTGCATGCATTGCTTCAAGGAAAGCAGGACTGGAAGAAGTCACTTCTTTTTCGATAAATGAAATGCCGTTTGCATTTAAAAGCTCTGCCTCACTCTGCGTCAATGACTTTTCTTCATAAACTGAACTGACCACCACAAACAAATCATCTAACGCATATGTATAAGCTGTAAGTCCCAAAGCCTCTACTTTCAGTTTGCTTTCCGAAGCATTGCTTTCTTCCTCATAGATGCCAATCTGATTCATATATACAGTGGCACTCTCATTTTCCTTTAACAGAAAGGAAATACCCAAAAACAATCCTGCAAATAACACATTCAAAAACAAAGCTAAAAAAACACTGGCACTTTTTTTGTTCATTATTCACCTCGTTTTATTTTTATGTGCTATTTGACTATCTTAGACCTAATTGCCCCAAGAGATATTGACACCCGGCACAGAAACACGGCCCTTGGATGATGTCACGATCTTTACAATCGCTGCAATCCCGGCAGCTACTGCCACATAACCCAAAATCGCTGCAGTAGAAACAACACTTCCATACATCGATCTCATTTCTTGTTCACTCAATAGGAACATATCTTCACCTCCTCAATACATTTATAAGCACTCAGAAGTGATTTTGTTCAAAAAAATATAAAAAAAGCTTTCACTATTAGAAAGCCTTGTTTCTATTCATGGTGACCCGTTAGGGACTCGAACCCTAGACCCACTGATTAAGAGTCAGTTGCTCTACCAACTGAGCTAACAGGTCATTGCTTGCTTGTATATATTACAATATTGACAGCAGGAAGTCAAGAATTAGTTGAAAAAATAGTTGACTTTTTATTAATAACACATAAAATAGATATGTATGGAGAATTGGCCGAGCGGTTTAAGGCACCATCTTGGAAAGGTGGCGTAGGCAACCCCTACCGTGGGTTCGAATCCCATGTTCTCCGCCATATTTAACATAAAGTCCTAGAAATAGGGCTTTTTTTGATATAATAATCAATCGAATGCCTTTTTGACTACATTCTTTTGTTTTTACAATAAGAAATTCATCTATCATTCATCTTATAGAAGTGCGAATATATTTGTTTGAATCAGAATGCCCAAGTCTGCGGAAAACATCTAAAATAGTTAATTCACCACTATCAATTAACATAGGCGCATGAGAATGTCTGAAACAATAGTTCTTTATTCTGCGAACACCCGATTTATTGATAGCGTCATCTTTTACTCGTGTAAGCTGCGTATTTGAAAATATACTTATTCTATCAAAATGAACCAATCTTCACTAAATCCCGAAACTTTCATTTTTTTAAATTCTGTAATTTTTATAACACAAGCTCATAAGAGATCATAAATAACTTCTTCATATCTTCATCTTCCTGCACATAGAATGAAACAGGTGATAACATGTTTGAATTATTCAGTATATCGATGGTGCAGCTGATGGCTTATTGCGGGTTTATTCAAAGCCGCAGATTCAAGGATCCTTTAACGAAAGAAAAGGAAGCAGAAATGCTTATTCTGCTTGCAAAAGGTGATGCAGAGGCCAGAGAAATGCTCATTGAGCACAATCTCAGATTGGTTGCTCATATTGTCAAAAAATACGATATCAAGAAAATGGAAAGAGATGATTTGATCAGTATCGGTACAATCGGACTTATTAAAGCAGTCGATACCTTTAAGATTGAAAGCGGGCATAAATTAACTACTTATGCAGCCAGGTGCATTGAAAATGAAATTCTGATGGCATTGCGAAGCAATATCAAGCATTTCAATACGCTTTCCTTGAATGAATCCATTCAGGAAAGTGACGGCAATGCTTTGTCATTGATCGATGTCATTGCAGATGAACAGATAGATATTATCAGTGATTTTATGAAATTAGAGAATGTAACAAGGATGATGACTTATTTTCCTATTTTGGATGAGCGGGAAAAAGATATCTTAACGAAAAGATATGGTCTATTCGGTCACCATGAAATGACACAGAAGGAAATTGCCATGCAGTATAATATTTCACGTTCTTATGTTTCTCGTATAGAAAAAAGAGCTACTATTAAATTATTTAAAGAATTTTCCAAGAAAAAAGACAGTGAAACACTGTCTAGTAAGGACGATAGGTAAATAAGAAACCATTCTTGCCTAGTGTCAGCAAGCTTGTCTTAAAATCCTTTTTATCTAAAACCGCTACATCAAAATAAATGCGCTTTGTACCAATAGCACTGCCGATAATTCGTGCCGTTCCCTGACTGATCAACAAGTCATTGAGCTGTTTTTCCAGCATGCGTTTTCTGGCAGCTGCTTGTTCATCATAAGTTTCGATTTCATAAGCCATTACCCCATATTCACCGCCCAGACGAGACATCTGGTCCAGGATAATACGCTGCTTATTCATAATTTCCACAAACAAATAAGGATGTATCGTACTGATCAGCAAGCGATCCTGTAAAAATTCATCGCTTGTTTCTGCTTCATTTCTTCTGAAGACACGGTAGGTCTGTGTCAGATCGGTATAAAACGGCATGTCCAGTTCATCCATTTTATCACACATCACTTCATAAAGATCACTCATATTGACATAGCTCAGATCTTTCTTTTTCTGATGAGAAAAAGTCACTTCATTGATGTTGTTCTCTGCCAATACATCTCCCAATACATATTTTAAGATACGATCAACAGTTGCTTTGATTTCCGGTTCAGCCATCCATTCAAAGCCGGCACAGACCACATGCAGATCAAAGCTGGAGATTTCCTTATAAGGCGTTAAGGCCACATCAATATCCTGAATCGTATAACTTAAGTCTTTCACATCAAAGGTCATATGATACACCTGTTCGCTCATCGGCGGACGGCAGTCATACACGCGCCATGATTCATTGACAGCTTTCGGGGCAAACTGTTTCAAGAAAACGCAAATAATCTGGCTTGTTTTATCTTCTTCCGGCAAAAAAGTACATTCATAAAAATCATCTTCTTTATGAACATTTAGATAACAGCCGCTTGTCTGAATCAGAATATCATTTAATTCGGCACTGATGCGTTTGATTTCATTGGTATCATTGGCATCCAATGCTTTTTCCAGTTCTTTTTGTTCATTTAAAAATGTTTTCCAGAACAGAGCGATATTTGTTTTGATACTCATGTTCTCACCTCACTTGCAGTCCCCATTTTATCATAAACATTGCGGACTCACAAGTTGCCAAAAAACAAATTCATGGTATACTGATTGCATGAAAACAAATATTCAGGGAAATTATGTGCATTTTTATATCGATCAGACCTATGATGGAAAACGTTTAAACGATTTTTTTGATTTTTATCATATTTCGAAGAAAATGCGCCACAAGCTGCGTATGGAAAAGAAAATTCAGCTGAATCACCAAACGATCCAACATGATCCTGTCTTACATGAACAAGATCTTTTATCCATTGAATGTATGATGGAAGAAGAATGTGATTTTATCGCTCAAGATATTTCATTCAATATTTTATATGAAGATGAATTGCTCTTGATTTTGGATAAGCCTGCCGGCATTATCATTCATCCGGATGACAAAAATGGATTAAATACTTTGGCGAATGGTGTCAGTGCTTATTACCAAGCAACACATCAAAAGCATGCTGTGCGCCATATTCATCGTTTGGACAAAGATACCAGCGGCTGTATTCTTTTCTGCAAGCAGCCTTTCTTTCAGCCTTTTTTGGATCATGAATTATCTGTGAAAAATATTCAAAGAGAATACTTAGCTATTGCGGAAGGAAATCTTGAAAAAAGCATGACCATCCATAAAGCATTGGGAAAAGATCGTCATGTTTCCAATAAATACCGTATTTCTCCTCAAGGAAATGATGCCATTACACATGTAACTCCCCTGTCCCACGCTCATGGCACAACTTTAATTCGCTGTGTTTTGGAAACAGGAAGAACACATCAGATACGCGTGCATTGTGCTTCGATCCATCACCCTTTGATCGGCGATGAATTGTATGGACGAAAAAGTCCGCTGATCAAGCGCTGTGCTCTGCACTCTTCCAGTATCACTCTCACTCATCCGCTTACCTTAGAGAAAATACATGTCACCTGTCCTTTACCGAAGGATATGTCCTGTTTGTATAATTTGAATAAATAAGAACAAAATAAAAACAGGAGGTGAACATATGGCAAAAAATGAAAAGCATAAGCCAGGTTCCAATTGCGAAAAATCAGGAAAATACGCTGAATATACAGAAGATGGAAAATGTGTCAATGAAGATATCGATGTTGAAGAAGGAAGACGTTTTCCGCCGGCTCAAGAAAAAGGATCTTATTTTAAAATTCAAAAATAACGCAAATGGCTGATTCATTTCTGAACCAGCCGTTTTTTTATACTTCATTTTGTACTTCTTGATTTGCCGGAAGCAATTGTTTTTCTTCCAGTCTTTTATATGTCCATTCACGCACTAAAGCATAAATGATGGATGAAATAGGAATACAGATAAACATACCGATGATGCCCATCAAGGCTCCGCCGATCGTTACAGAGAAAATGACCCAGATAGCCGGCAGACCAACTGAATTTCCGACGGTTCTTGGATAAATGATGTTTCCTTCAATCTGCTGAAGAACAAGAAACAGAATCAAGAATACAAGTGCCTGCATCGGATTGACCATCAAGATCAATAAGACACCGATCCCGCAGGAAATGAATGGTCCGACAATCGGAATCAATGCCAGCAAGGCTACCAATACGCTTATCAGCATCGCATATGGCATACCGAATAAACTCATGCAGGCAAACAGCATGATGCCAAAAATACAAGCTTCCTTGACCTGTCCCACTACAAAACTTGAAAAAATGCGGTAAGACAGTGAGCCAACCTTCATCACCGTATCAAAACGTTTCTTCGGCAAAATGGCCATCAGAATATAACGAATCTGACGATGCAGTTTTTCTTTCATCAGCAAAATATAGCAAGCAAAGATAAACGCAATGAAAAAATTCGTTGCGGCACTGGCAAAGCTGAATGCAAAAGACACCGTTTGATTGACAACGGAAGTCGCTCCATTCTTTAAGAAATCTGCCAATGCAGTAACCATGCTTTTCCAATCAAGATCCAATGAAGCAATGGATTGCTGGATCTCCGGATACATTTTAAACAATTCTTCCAATTTCAATTGAATCTGCGGAATCACTCTTTCAAAAGTAACAGCAATCGTCTGAATTGTTTCAATCAGCTGAGGAATAATGACGGTAAATGCAAAAAACAAGACCGCCAGCACCAATACAATTGATACGGTTAATGAAAGCGGACGTTTTCCGGAAAAATTAAGCTTCTTCATAACTTTTTCTTCGAGAAAACGCATAGGCACATTTAAGACAAACGCCATTGCTGCCCCCATAATAAACGGAAAGGCAATGCCCCAGATAAATCCAAAAAGATTTAAAATTACATCTAAATGAAATAGCCCGACAAAAAGACATACTGTATATGTGATCAAAAGAGCTATTTTCTTCATATTTTCTTTATCTAAATTCATAATGTGCCTCCAAAATTATCTCTATTATAACGCATCATGAATGGATTGACAAACGATTAACGTTTCAAGATATGAGCCGCAATGCGCAGTCGTTCCATCAGGCTGGCATTGTGATGAACTTCAATGCTTGTTACTTCTTTTCCTTCCTTAATCGTAGAAATATTCTTTTTTGCTGTATAAAATGGATTTTTCGCCAATTCATTTTCTAAATATTTCATCTTTTCATATTGATAAGCAGCTGCAATGCCGACAGCAGCACCGCCGATTACGGCTAATGATAATAATGTAGATTTTTTCATTATAGATACCTCCGTTACTTATTATTGTATCGTATATTCGAAAAAAAAGGAACTTTTTTATCAGTTCCTCTAAATATTCAAATTAAATTGTTCCACATGTTCACTCGTTTCATCCTTGACTTCCTGAGCTTCATAATGTTCAATGCGTTCTATGCCCTTTAATAGGTAGAAATTCTCTTCCAGCTTGACAGCACTGGAGAAGGTCGCATCTCTGCTCATCAAGGAAATATCTTTTGCCGGAACACGAACAATGTTTTCCTGCATAAAGATCAATTCATCGGAAAGGTCACTGCCCTTCATATATTTAATGATTGAAGGATGACTCTTATTTTTCTTGCAGATCATTTCTCCGCGGACAGCTCTGCCTGTCAGAGGAAGCTCACTGCTCTTGATGCGCTTCATCTGTCCATTCTCAGTAACAAAGACTACATGAGTGATATTGTCCTGAAGCAAGGTCATACCGATCAATGCATCATTTTTCATGGCAATGATTCCTTTGCCTTTTGTTCCGGTAGCTGTGATCATATCAGTAGAATAACGGCTGACTGCGCCATTGGCCGCACATAATACAAGATCCTTGTCATCATAAACAATACAGCTGTCAACCAGTTCATCGTTTTCCTTTAAGCTCATCAAGCTCATTGTCTTATTGCGGCGAGATACTTCCAGATCCGCCACTTTTGTCTTTTTGATCATACCAAGAGCGGATACACACAAGATTGAAGCATCTGTTTTGAAGTCAGAAAGCACATAAGCATTGATGATCTTTTCATCTGCAGAAATAGTAAAATATTTATTCAGATGCGAACCAATATCTTTCCATTTGGCTTCCTCAATTTCATAGACAGGAACATATCCATAAGTCCCTTTGGAAGTAATGACCAAAAGATGATCCAAGGTTGATACTTCCATCATGCCGATCAGTTCATCGCTTTCCTTCAATCCGCACAATTCTTTAGAGCTTGTATTGAAAGAACGCATCGATACACGTTTTACATAACCATCTTTGGAAATGGTCACCATGACCTGTTCATCATTGATCATAGCTACCTTATCAATGACAATTTCTTCAATATGTTCTTCAATTTTCGTACATCTTGGTGTTCCGAATTCCTTTTTCACTTGCTTGCATTCCTTGATAATCTCTTTGACAAGCAATTTTGGATTGCTGAGGATATCATTTAACACTTCCATCTTATTGACCAGATCCGCAAATTCCCGGCGCAGTTCCATCACATCCGTATTGGATAAACGATACAAGCGCAAAGTAACGATCGCTTCAGCCTGTTCATTGGTAAAATCAAAGCGTTCCATCAGTTTTTTCTTGGAATCTTCTTTGCCGCTGGATTGGCGAATAATGGCAATTACTTCATCCAACACAGAAACTGCTTTGATCAGTCCTTCTAAGATATGACAGCGATTTTCCATCTTATCCAATTCAAAACGGCTTCTTCGTGTCACAACATCCTTGCGATGATCAATGAAGGCATCCAGCATCGCAGCCAATCCCAGCTGCATTGGGCGCTTATTTACGATAGCCACAACATTGTAGTTATAGTAAATCTGCAGATCTGTATTCTTATACAAATAATTCAAGATCAGTTCACTGTTGGCATCTTTTCTCAGATCAATGACAATACGCAGACCATTGCGGTCAGATTCATCGCGGACATCCATGATGCCTTCCAATGTCTTGTTCAAACGAATTTCATCAATTTTCTTGACCAAATTACACTTGATCACTTCATAAGGAATTTCATGGATAATGATCTGCTGATTGGTTTTTGTTTGAACAACCTCCACTTTTGATCGAACTACGATTCTTCCCTTACCGGTTTCAAAAGCATCACGAATTCCCTCAATACCCTGAACGATCCCGCCTGTCGGAAAATCAGGTCCTTGGACAAATTCCATCAATTCATCCAAAGAGCAGTTGGGATATTGCAGACGATAAATCGCTGCATCCAGTACTTCAGATAAATTATGCGGCGGAATATTGGTTGCATAACCGGCTGCAATACCGCTGATTCCATTGACCAAAAGATTCGGATAACTGGCCGGCAATACCGTTGGTTCCATTTCTTCATCATCAAAATTCGGCGCAAACTCTACCGTATCCTTGTCCAGATCATTCAATAAATATTGAGCCAGCGGAGATAAACGCGCTTCAGTATAACGCATTGCAGCCGCCGGGTCATCATCCATAGAACCATTGTTTCCGTGCATATCAATCAATGGTTCTCTTGTTTTCCAATTTTGACTTAAACGAACCATCGCATCATAAACAGAAGTATCGCCATGAGGATGATACTTACCAATAACATCCCCGACAATTCTGGCACTTTTCTTATAAGGTTTATTCGCTGTAATGCCCAATTCATTCATAGAAAATAAAATTCTTCGCTGCACCGGCTTCAATCCGTCTCGAGCATCCGGCAAAGCTCTTTCCTGAATGATGTATTTGGAATATCGTCCGAAACGATCTCCCATGATTTCTTCCAAAGGAGTGACAATAACCGTTGATTTTTTCTCATTAGTCATTGATATTCACCTCCCGATAATCATCTTCCAATGTAAAGCAGACATTTTCTTCAATCCAATCACGGCGTACATCTGCTTTATCTCCCATCAAAATAGAAACACGCTTTTCTGCCAGCAAGGCATCCTCAATGCTGACCTGAATCAGTGTTCTGGTTTCCGGATTCATCGTTGTTTCCCAAAGCTGAGTGGCATTCATTTCCCCCAGCCCTTTGTAACGTTGAATCTCAAAGCCGCGGCCCATCTTCTTTTTGACACGGTTCAGCTCTTCATCGGTCCACGCATAAACAATTTCTTTGTTTTTGGTGATCTTATAAAGCGGCGGCAAGGCAATATAAACATGACCGGTTTCTATCAATTCTTTCATATAACGGTAAAAGAAAGTCAACAGCAATGTCTGAATATGTGCCCCATCGGTATCGGCATCGGTCATGATGATTACTTTATCATAATTAATATCCTCGACACTGAAGTTCGCACCGACTCCTGCGCCAACTGCATGAATAATTGTATTTAATTCTTCATTTTTTTCAATGCTGGCAATGCTGGCCTTTTCCGTATTCAAGACCTTCCCTCTTAACGGCAGAATCGCCTGATATTTGGAATCACGCCCTTGTTTGGCACTTCCTCCGGCAGAATCCCCTTCGACAAGATACAGCTCTTTACGTTTGACATCTTTGCTTTGAGCTGCCGCCAGCTTACCGGAAAGAATCTTTTCTGCTTTTCCTTTGGTCTTCCCTTTCCGCGTATCTTCGCGAGCCTTTCGGGCTGCCTCTCTGGCCAAGCTAGCCTTCTGCATCTTTTTGATCAGGTTTGTGGCAAGCTCTTTATTTTCTTCCAGATAAAAAGCCAATTTTTCGCTTATCAGACTCTCTACTGCCGGTTTTGCTTCCGGCGTACCCAATTTTCCTTTCGTCTGACCTTCAAACTGCAGCAAGTTTTCCGGAATGCCGACACTCAAGATAACGGTCAATCCTTCACGTACGTCACTGCCTTCAAAATTTTTATCTTTTTCCTTTAATAAGCCATATTTTCTGGCATATTCATTAAATACTTTGGTAAATGCACTTCTGGCTCCGACTTCATGAGTTCCCCCATCACCGGTACGCACCATATTGACAAAAGAAAACATGTTTTCCTGATATTCATCTGTATACTGAAAAGCACAATCAATCTGAATATCATTGACAACACCGGAAAAAGAAACAGGCTTATGCAGAACTGCTTTATCTTCATGCAGATATTCCACAAAAGCTTCCAATCCGTTTTCATAACAAAAATCAGCGATCTTATCTTTTCGCTCATCTTTGACAATCATATGAAGTCCCTTTAATAAAAAAGCATTTTCTCTCGCTCTTTCTTCAATTAAAGAAAATGAAAAATCTACTGTTGAAAATATTGTTTTATCCGGTTTAAATCGAACCTTTGATCCTGTTTTATTTGTTTTTCCGATGACTTTCAGTTCACTGGTTTTCGTTCCCCCGTCTGCAAACGTCATCTGATATATTTTTCCGCCGCTGCAGACTGTTACTTCTACCCATTCACTCAAAGCATTCACTACACTGGCACCGACACCATGCAGTCCCCCGGAAGTTTTATATCCTCCGTCACTGGAGAATTTCCCGCCGGCATGCAAGATCGTAAAAATAACCTCTAAGCTTGAGATTCCTTTTTCATGCATTCCGACCGGCATCCCACGCCCTTCATCTTCAACGCAGACAGCGCCGTCCTTTTCAATCGTAATCTTAATTGTATTCCCATGTCCATTCAACGCTTCGTCAATGGCATTATCTACGATTTCCCATACAAGATGATGAAGTCCGCGGCTATCGGTAGAGCCGATATACATTCCGGGCCTTTTTCTTACTGCTTCAAGACCATCCAATATTTGAATGCTTGAAGCATCATAAGCCTTTTCGCTCATGAAAACACCTCACTTCACCCGCCTATTATAGCACAATTCCGCGATTTGAAAAAAGAACTTTGTAGTTTAATTTATTCGTGTTAAAATGATGGAGAGGTGATTTCATGCTTACACTTTCTGCGTGTATTATTGGTTATTTATTAGGTTCAATTCCCTTTGCTTTAGTTATCGGCAAAGTTTTCTATCATAAAGATGTCCGTCAATATGGCAGCGGAAATCTCGGCGGAACAAATGCCGGACGTGTACTAGGCAAAAAAGCCGGTATCGCTGTTATTTTATTTGATGCTTTAAAAGCTTTGATTCCGGTGGCCATCTTTGCCCAGTTTTCTTTAGAAGCAGGAATTTGGTGCGGATTATTTGTCTGTGTCGGACACTGCTATCCTGTATTTGCGAATTTCAAAGGCGGAAAAGCAGCTGCCAGCATGTTTGGCTTCCTGTTTTCCATTGCCGTATTTATCGCCGGCAATATCTGGGTCTTCATTATCCCATTAGCAGCCTTCTTCCTGTGCCTTTATTTAAGTAAGATGGTTTCTCTGTCCTCAATGGTCGCGACGGTTACTTCAACGATCATGCTGATCATATTGCAGGTCAACTTCATGATCTTATTGGCAAGCATTCTTTTATCTGTGCTGATCATTTATCGCCATAAAGAAAATATCAGCCGTATCCTGAACGGAACAGAAAGAAAGATTACTTGGATGTAAAAAAACTTCCTAAACAAATAGAAGGAAGTCATGATATGACAGGATTTGCATATTGCCGGTCCTGTTTTTTTCTGTTCAATTGTTTTTCTTCTGGAAAAAGACTATGCATCCAATTTATTTATTGCGGCATTCTTCCCCCGGCAGTTCAAAAGCAATATGACTGAACCAACTGTCTTTTTTCGCTCCGTGCCAGTGTTTGACTCCTGATGGAATGACAATAACGGTTCCCGGGGTCAGGCTGACAGATTCTTTGCCTTCTTCCTGATACCAGCCCTCACCTGCTGTACAAATCAAGACCTGCCCGCCGCCGTTTTTGGCATGATGAATATGCCAGTTGTTGCGGCATCCAGGTTCAAAGGTCACATTAGCTATAAAAAATGGAACATGCCTCAGGGTCAGTCAAAGGATGTAAATAAGACTCTCCTTGGAAATATTGAGCATAAGCTGTATTGGCTTCTCCTTTGCCAAAAACATTTTCTTTGTTAAAAAGTTGTTCATTCATCGTTTTCATTTTGTTTGTCTTTTGTTTTTCTATCTGATAAACCAGATAATCCAAACAAACAATTTTCTTTTCCTCTCTGTGAACTTTATCCAGAAGCTTTTGACGCTGAACAGAAAGCAAATCCAACTGTTCTTGGATTTGTCCTTCTTCTTCGCAACAAAGAAATTGCTTGATCATTTCATGACTGCATCCTGCATCCTTTAGATTCTGCAGAAGCATTTCTGATAAATTTTCCATTTCCATCGACTCTTTTCTTTCTGATTTCAGTGTAATAGATTCCAATTAGAATTACAAATACTTATAATTGATAGTTATGTATAGATAAAAGCTATACAAAAAGCTATAATATTCTTAGGAGGATATTTTATGGAACTACGTGTACTTCATTATTTTTTAGCAGTTGCCAGAGAACAAAGCATTTCAAAAGCAGCTGATTCCCTGCATCTTTCTCAGCCAACTTTATCTCGTCAATTGATGCAATTGGAAGAAGAATTGGGAAAACAGCTTCTTATTCGAGGAAAGCCCGGATCTCGAAAAGTTACATTGACAGAAGAAGGCATGATCTTAAGAAAACGAGCAGAAGAAATTCTTTCTCTTGTACAGCGAGCTGAAAATGAAATCACATCCTTGGATTCATTGATCAGCGGAGATGTGTATATCGGCGCCGGTGAATCAAAAGGAGTCCGCTTATTGACAAAAATTACAAAGAAAGTACAGGAAAAATATCCCGCTATTCATTTTCATATTTCCAGCGGTGATGGTTTAGATGTATTGGAAGATCTGGATAAAGGTCTGATTGATTTTGGTTTAGTGCTGCAGCCGGCAGATACTTCAAAATATCATGTCATTTCTTTGCCGGTATATGAAAATTGGGGTGTGCTCATGCGCAAGGATCATCCTTTATCAGCAAAAAAAACAATTACTGCAAAGGATCTGCAGGATCAGCCTTTGATCATATCCCGTCAAAGTGCTTCCAGTTCATTGCTGTCTTCCTGGCTGCATCAAAGCTTGTCTTCATTGCATATTGCTGCTACTTATAGTCTTTTATATAATGGTTCCTTGATGGTCGAAGAGGAATTAGGGATAGCTTTATGTCTGGAGGGAATTGCCAATACAAGTGAAGACAGTATGTTATGCTTTCGTCCTTTGTCCCCTGAACTGAAGATGGAAGTAAATGTCGTATGGAAGAAATATCAGCTTTTTTCACCGGCAGCAAAGCAGTTTTTGGAAACATTGCAGAATGAATTTGATTGAAAATATTTTCACAAAATATGAAAATTAATATTTATCTTTTCATTTCAGAAAGAAATGTTTATAATAATAAATATAGTATGGAGGTCATTCTATGAATCAGTTTGATGAAGTAAAAGAAAAATTATTGAAAAAGAATGCACATGAGCCTGAATTTTTACAGGCTGTGGATGAAGTATTGGATTCTTTGAAACTGGTTGCAGAAAAACAGCCTGAATTGCTGGAAGACAATATATTGGAAAGAATTACAGAGCCGGAACGTGTGATCATGTTCCGTGTTCCTTGGGTCGATGATCAAGGAAAAGTCCAGGTCAATCGCGGCTATCGTGTAGAATTTAATTCAGCAATCGGTCCTTATAAAGGCGGTCTTCGCTTTCACCCATCTGTCAATTTAAGTATCATCAAATTCTTAGGATTTGAACAAACTTTTAAAAACTCATTGACAACCTTGCCGATGGGCGGAGGAAAAGGCGGAAGTGATTTCGATCCGAAAGGCAAAAGTGATGCGGAAGTAATGCGTTTCTGTCAAAGTTTTATGACTGAATTATATCGTCATATCGGACCTGATACCGATGTACCAGCCGGCGATATCGGAGTCGGAGGACGTGAAATCGGTTATCTGTTCGGACAATACAAACGTATCCGCAATGAATTCACCGGTACTTTAACCGGCAAAGGATTGGAATGGGGCGGATCATTGGGACGTACACAAGCAACAGGCTATGGGCTTTGTTACTTCACGGAAGCAATGCTGAAAGAAAACGGCACAAGCTTCCAAGGCAAGAAGGTTGTCATTTCCGGCAGCGGCAATGTTGCTATCTATGCGTGTGAAAAAGCCGTTCAATTAGGTGCTACAGTCATCGCCATGTCAGATTCCAATGGTTATATTGTGGATGAAAACGGCATCGATCTGGACTGCATCAAGGAAATCAAGGAAGTACGCCGTGCACGTATCCGCGAATATGTTCAGACACACCCTGAAAGCACTTATCACGAAAATGCCTTCGGTATCTGGAGTGTACCATGTGATATTGCTCTGCCTTGTGCTACTCAAAATGAATTGGATAAGGCCAGTGCAGAATGCTTAGTCAAGAATGGCTGCATTGCTGTGGCAGAAGGGGCAAATATGCCGACAACTCCTGAAGCTATTCATGTTCTTCAGAGCAATCACATTTTATATGCTCCAGGCAAAGCCAGCAATGCCGGCGGTGTTGCTTGTTCAGGATTAGAAATGAGCCAAAATTCCATGCGTTATAGCTGGACATTTGAAGAAGTTGACAGCAAGCTCAAAGACATCATGGAAAATATTTTCCAGACTGTTTCTGATACCGCAAAAGCTTATGGCGTGGAAAAGAATTATGTTGCCGGTGCAAATATTGCAGGCTTTGTGAAAGTTGCCAAAGCCATGAGATCTCAAGGCATCGTCTAAAATTCAAACAAAATGAATACACTAAAAGATGGGAAGCCCCCATCTTTTTTTGGTGAAACAATGGAAAAACAAAAACAATTTCTGATTCAGTCTGCGGCAGTTTTCTTATCCGCCGGCTTGATTTATCTTTTCTTTCGTTATGTATTTTTATGGCTTTTGCCTTTTCTGCTTGCACTGGCTGCAGCTTATGGATTTCAGATCATTGCTCAAAAACTTCAGCACAGATTTTCATTTCCCGTTAAAGTTACTCGAATCGTATTATTAGTGCTGTTATTGATAATCTTGTTCAGCTTGCTGTTATTTATCGGTTTTCAATTATTTGAACACATCCTTCAGCTATTGCTCAGCTTCCCTAGCTATTATGAAAATCAGCTGGCCGATAAGCTGATACAATTTCAAACCCAATTATCTTCTTCCATCTGGAAATCAAGTCTGATGCCTTTTATGGAATTATTTCAGGATCTGTGTTCTCAGTTTTCTTCTTATCTGCTTCAATCCATTACTCATTTGGCGTCATTCATTCCTGTTTTTTTCATGAATGTTTTTCTTACCCTTATCTTTTTATGCTTTTTCTGTATTTCCTTTGATGAATTCATTTCCTTCATGCAAATGCTGCTGCCTGCTTCCTTTCAGTATCAGATCCATCAAGCAAAAACCATTCTCTTTCCTTTGCTTGCAAAGATGTTTTTGGCTATGCTGCAGATGATGAGCATTACTTTTGTCATCCTGCAAATAGGTTTAGCCCTGCTGAAAATTCCGCAGAGTCTGCTGTTGGCTTCAGGGATTGCCTTAGCCGATGCCCTGCCGGCAGTCGGCACTTCTTTAATCTTATTGCCATGGAGCTTTTTTTCTTTCATCAGCGGCCAGACGAGTACAGCCATTGGTTTATTGATCATTGCCGCTGTCATCTCAGCGGTGCATCAGATCTGTGAACCGCATTTTCTCAGTCAGCATACCGGCCTCCCGCCTGTTCTTTTACTCGCCGGCATGCTTGTATCTTCCCGTTTATTCGGCTTTTTAGGCATGATCCTGACACCTTTGATCATGACATCAGCCCTGCACTATATAAAAAACAGTTCACAGAAGTGAACTGTCAAGGCTGAAAGAACGAGAAGAAATCTTCCGTTACGATCATTTCTCCGATGCGTATATTATTTGAAACAGTCTCATTGGTCTTTTCGATATCACTTGTACCATCCGTATAAGCAACATCTCCATTCACATAGTAAGTATGACCATCATACCAAGAATAATCATTGAAATAAGCTAAGCCTGTATAACGTTCATCAAAGATATCCTTGCCGATATAGTATTTATTGGCATCCAAACCAAATAAGTTCGCTATCGTCGGCAGCAAATCAATGGTTGCATTCACCTTATCTACACTCATCGGTTCAATGCTGGCTCCATAAATAAAGAACGGAACAGCATCCACAGTAGCAGCACCGCTGGCATCACTTAACGCCTGCATGGCATCTGAATCACTGTAGCCATAGCTGTAATGATCGGCATAGCCAATAATGATCGTGTCTTCCAATAAACCATCTTCTTCTAATCTTTCCAAAAGTGTCGCAAAGAAATCATCTGTCAGACTGGCCTGTAATTCCAAACAATTGGTTTCTTCATCAATACCGCCATTCCATAATTCCGGTTTCAATTCAGCGGCATATCGGCAGACATAATTATCCGTTGAATAAGGAAGATGCGGTGAATAAGTAATCACATACGACATAAATTTATCACCGGAAGTCATCTTCTCATACACACTGTCAATACTTGCCAAAGATTCATCCAGCACTGCTTCATGCCAATCCGGTGTCTCTTCCAATAATGAAACATAATCATCAAAACCAAAGGCCAAATGCATCTGTTCACGATTATAGAAAGTAGGTTCATTGTAATGGAATGAATTCACTTCATAACCCGCTGCTTTGAACAAATTCGGCAGACTTTGCGAAAAATCATTGGTCGCATAGGAATATGCCGCACTGCCGGAGTTCGGTGAATAACTGCCCGTCAATAACGCAAATTCAGAATTAAAGGTCGCTCCTGTTGAGAAAATAGGAGCATAATGCTGCGTAAAATTAATCCCATTATCCATCATCATCTTGATGGTTGGTGTATAAGTTTCAGAAATGATCCAATCATCCATACTTTCCATCATGACAATAATAACATTCTTATCTTTGAAAATACCGCTCATGCTGTTTTCCTGCACTTCATCCATGCTTTCCATATAACTGGCCATATCTGCATAAGACGATTCATCAATCATATTGCCTTCCACAAATGTCGTCATAAAGTCTTGGGCCATATATTCATAAAATCCGCTGATCTGCATCATAAAGGCTTGATTGGTAAACTGTTCATACACCACACGCGGATTTTTCCAGCTGTCCCACTCCATGACTTCCGGTACTTCTCCCAAACGAGAAGGAATCTGAGCATAGCCCAAAAGCAAACATCCGGCAACAGATAAACGAACACCTAATTCAATAAAGCCTTTTTTGCGCTTCGGATATAAAAGAATCGCAAAAACACTGCAGACAAAAGAAAACAAAAACATGATAATGATCGATTTATCAATCAAGGTCAAAACATAACTGGCATAATCAGAGCCTTCAGATGCTAAGCCAATATCATTAAACCAAATAAAAGTATCAAAGATACGATAATAAATTACCTGCCCGCAGGCATATAAATTAAATACCAAGGAAACAATTCCATATAAGATCTGTCCGAATCTTCTCGGAAAAGAAGTAAAGATCAAAGCCAGCATACAGCTCCAAAAAAGGGTAAATAAAAAAGGAGCACTGTGATGAATATCATAAAAGCCAACCTCTTGGGTCATCATTCTCAGCATCAAATCACTGGCCATAAATCCCAATATCATGAATGGAATCGAAAGTGTATTTTTCAAAAAACTGATTACTTTTTCTGCCATAGACTTCCCTTCTTTTAATAACTTATATATTATAACACAAAAAAACATTGAAAAAACTGAATATTTTATGGGAGGTCTATGTTTTTTTGCGGCAATTTTTTCCTGACCTGTCTTTTACAGTTTGAAAAGAATAGAACCCTCCATATCCGCATGAATAGCGGTATTTTGGAGGGTTGATTTAT
>CALUVS010000005.1 GCA_944324265.1 uncultured Traorella sp. | reverse complement strand
CGGGCATGGCACGGATTCAGTCGGAGATAGACCGACCACAGGTAGTTACCGCCAAGTGTAGTGAACCACAAGTCGTTGATAGTGATGTCAAGGATGGAGGAAGTGGTGTAGCGATTCTTTCGAGCGTACGAACAGAAACCGGATATAAGGCTAAATGGTGGATAAGGTTGCTGTACAAATCGAAGTCCAAAAAGGTAAACGTAAAACCAAGACAGTAAATCCGGACGTTGTGAAAGAAACAGAATTCGTGAATTACCCCGGGATATCTTGTGGACGATGAATTCCAATATCTTTAAAAACAGTGATGGTACCATCGGTCGAAAAAAGGTTTGCCACAAGAAGTCAGCTGAGGTCATAGTAGGTATGAATACCCATACTGAAGGACCTAATGTTTATATGGTGCAGCTCACCATACGCAATACTCGAATAGTTCGAATTCAGGGACCGTTCTATAATTGAGAATCGTAATCTCATGGGAATGGAAGAGGATGGAATGTTTTCGAGAGTATCTACAAATGGAAGGAGAAGCAACGACATGAAATTGATGGAAGTGATTCTAAGAGATGAAAATCTTGATGAAGCAATCAAGAGAGTCAAGAGTAATAAAGGTGTTGCCGGAGTTGATAAGATGACGGTGAATGAAATTGACGAATACTTTAAAGCCAATAAAGAAACGATCAAGAAACAGATATTGGAAAAGAAGTATAAGCCTCAACCGGTCAAAAGAGTCTATATACCAAAGTCGAATGGAAAGAAAAGACCATTAGGTATCCCAACAGTAGTGGACAGGGTCATCCAACAAGCCATGGCACAAATATTATCAAAAATATATGATGATACCTTCAGTGACAATAGTTTTGGATTCCGTCCACATCGAAGTGCTCAGAATGCCATCATGAGAACACTTGATTACTTGAATGAAGGATATGAATGGGTCATCGATCTAGATATAGAAGCTTATTTTGATACTGTGAATCATGATAAATTGATTTCAATTCTTAGAGAGCGAGTGTTTGACTCAGCTACATTACATCTTATCCGAAAATTCCTGCAGGCAGGAATCATGGAAAAAGGACTGGTCAAATCGAATACACTCGGTATGCCACAAGGAGGACCACTGAGTCCGATTCTATCAAATATCTACTTAGATAAGTTCGATAAGGAATTGGAAAGCAGAGGTCTGCACTTTGTACGTTACGCAGATGACTGTAATATCTTCGTCAAGAGCGAGATGGCAGCCAATCGAGTCATGAAGTCCGTCACATCATGGCTGGAAAGAAAGCTGTTCCTGAAAGTCAGTGCCACCAAAACAAAGGTGGTGAGGCCTTCGGATAGTAACTTTCTAGGCTTTACGTATTGGAAAGGCACTACAAAATGGGAGTGCAAACCAAACGATAAGAGTAAGAAAAGACTTTATGAGAAATGTCGTAAAGAACTAATCCGTAAGAAATGTGTAGCACAAACCAATGCCAAGACATTTACCCGAATCAACCAACTTGTAAGAGGATGGATAAACTATTTTCGCATTGGAGCGATGAAAGTATTCATGGATAAGTTTGGGCAATGGTTGAGACATAAGATACGTGTTATCTTGGTCAAACAATGGAAGAAACCCGAACGCATCTACAAGAATCTTCAAAAGCTAAACAAAGTACTACCATACAACTTTACGGATGAGCAGATTTTCGCGGTAGCGAATACACGGCTGGGACTATATCGCCAAACTGGAATGAGGACGGTTAACTTTCTTCTTAGCGCCGATGTGCTGGCGATAAGAAAAGGAGAAAGACCAGGTTTGGTCAATCCCCTTGCGTACTATCTAAGATAAGTCGTAAATCAACATATAAATGTAGCGCCGTATACGAGACCCGTACGTACGGTGCAATGAGAGGGGCGAAAATACTAGCTACTTTCCCTCTACTCTATTGTGTTTTATGATTATAGCTGTAATGTATTTCAAAGTATTAATGAAGCACAAGTATAGAAAATAAAGGCAATGATCCAAGCAATGGCACATTGAGTAACAATTAAAGCAATGGTGCTTTTCACACTGCCCATTTCACGCTTCACTGCGGCAATTGCGGCTACACATGGTGTATAAAGCAATGTGAACAGCAAGAATGAAAAGGCACTGGCAGTTGTAAACATGCTTGAAAGCATCGTCGGCAATTGATCGGCACTTGTCTTTAATAAAACAGCTAAAGAAGAAACGACAGCTTCTTTGGCAGAGAATCCCGTAATCAAAGCCGTAGCTGCACGCCAATCATTGAAGCCCAAAGGAGCAAAGATTGGGGCGATAATCTGACCGATATTCGCCAAAATAGAATAAGAGCTGTCTTCAACTAAATTGAAGCGTAAGTCAAAGCTTTGCAGGAACCAGATAATGATGCTGGCTAAGAATATAATGGTAAAAGCTCTGGTAATAAAGTCCTTGGCTTTTTCCCACATAAGCAATAATACGCTTTTTGCACTTGGCATACGATAGTTCGGCAATTCCATAACAAATGGAATCGGAGCTCCTTTATAAACCGTTTTCTTTAAGATCATGGCAAAGCCGATGCCGACAACGATACCAGTAGCATAAAGCAAGATCATGACTTCTGCTGCATGATTTGGGAAGAAAGCAAGTGCAAATACCGAATAAATAGGTACTTTGGCAGTACAGCTCATAAACGGTGTCAATAGAATTGTCATCTTACGGTCACGTTCACTCGATAAGGTACGTGTTGCCATAATAGCGGGTACAGAGCAGCCAAAACCAATCAGCATCGGTACAAAGCTTTTGCCGGATAATCCCAGCTGTCTGAGCGGACGATCCATGATAAAGGCCACACGAGCCATATATCCGCTGTCTTCCAGAATAGATAAGAAGAAGAACAGAACCACAATGACTGGCATAAAGCTCAAGACAGAAGAAATACCGGCGAAAATACCATCAACTACCAAGGAATGAACGACCGGATTGATTTCAAATTGAATCAATAATTCAGAAATATAGTTGATGATCCAATCAATAATCAGTGCAAAGCCATCACTTAGGAAAGTACCGATAGGACCAAAGGTCAAATAGAAAATTAATCCCATGATCAGCACAAAAGCCGGAATGGCAAAATACTTGGAAGTAAGAATACTGTCAATTTTTACACTGCGCAGATATTCTTTGCTGACAGTAGGTCGAATGACGGTATTTCTGCATAGATTTTCAATGAAGCAATAGCGCATATCAGCCATAGCTGCTTCACGATCCATTTCACATTCTTTTTCCATTTCCACAACGCTGTGTTCAATCATTTCCAATTCATTCTGCGTCAGATTCAATCGTTTGGCTAAAGGTTCATCACCTTCAATCAGCTTGCTTGCCGCAAATCGCCGCGGAAGACCGGCTGCCACAGCATGATCTTCAATCATATGAGAAATACCATGCAGACAGCGGTGCACCGCTCCTGCACAGAAATCAATCTTTTCAGGACGAATCTTATTGACGGCTACCCGCATCATTTCATGAACTAAATCTTGAATCCCTTCATTTTTTGCGGCAGAAATTGGCACACAAGGAACACCGATTGCTCTTGAAAATTCATTGATCTTGATTGTTCCGCCATTGGTGCGCATTTCATCCATCATATTGATGGCTAAGACCATCGGAATCTGCAGCTCAATCAGCTGCAAAGTCAAATATAAATTACGTTCAATATTGGTTGCATCCAAGATATTGACGATACAATCCACTTTTTCATCCAAAAGAAAGTCACGAGTAACAATTTCTTCATTGGTATAAGGAGATAAAGAATAAATACCAGGCAAATCAGTAATAACACGATCTTTATAACCTAAAATATAACCGTCTTTGCGATCGACGGTGACACCGGGGAAATTCCCTACATGCTGATTGCTGCCAGTCAGCTGATTAAATAAAGTTGTTTTCCCGCTGTTTTGATTTCCGATAAGTGCAAAATTGATCATAAGTATTTTACCTCAATATTCTTGGCATCTTCCAAACGCAGTGTCAATGTATAACCTCTTAAACGAATTTCAATCGGATCTTTCATCGGCGCTATTTTCTGAAGCGTTACCTCTGTTTTCGGTGTGCAGCCCATACCTAAAAGAAATCGACGCAAGGCACCTTCTCCATTGACGGCTGTAATTACTGCTTTTTCTCCAACATTTAATTCATCTAATGTCATAAAATCACCTCTATCGTTTTTAACTAGTAAATTTTAGCGCTATTCTGCATTGTATGTCAATATACTTTCTTTTAGTATAAAGATTTTAAAATCATAGAAAAAGGCTGTTCAGCTCAAGCTTTTCTCATCTATTTTAACAGCCTTGGATTTAAGCAAGAGACAAATGAAAAAATGGTGTCTGACTGATTGAAAGTGACACCATTGATGGTTTTTATGAATCAATATCAAAATATTTTCTTCGCTGGGTAGATTGAATAAACTTTTCTTTCATGGCCTGAGTATCTTCTTTTTCAAGAATATCCCGAAATGACTTCATTTCATCCATAAAAATATCTATTTCATGAATCAGGTTTTCTTTATTCATCAAGAATAATTCGGTCCATAGATTTTCGTTGATTTTTGCAATTCGAGTCAAGTCTCTGAAGCTATCTCCTGTGTATTCTTTTAAATGCTTATTATCGTTGGCATTCATCAATGAAACAGCAATCACATGTGTCAATTGTGAAAGATAACCAATCATTTCATCATGTTTTTCCGGAGTTAAGATACAGATATTGTTAAAACGAAGTTCCTTGCCGAATTCATACATAAAATCGATGGCCTGCTGGGTATTTTTATCAGTAGGCGTAAGGATCAGATTGGCAGGAAGGAAGATGGATGCATCGGCATGCTGGACACCGCTGACTTCTTTTCCTGCCATCGGATGAGAGCCGATAAATTCACAGTCGTCTCGTAAGATAGCTTGAATGTCATAAAGAATGGCACATTTGACACCGGTGACATCACTGATCAAGGTGTTGGGTTTGAAATATTGCTGGTTGTTTTGGACCCATTGAACAATATCTTTTGGATATAGACCGGAGATGATTACATCTGCTTTTTGAATCAGTGCTGGATCATTTTCACAGGAACCTTCATCAATGATCTGGTGATCCAGAGCATATTGAATGGCATTGGGATCAATATCAATGGCATAGACCTCATGATGCCATTTTTTTAAGGCCAAGGCATAGCTGCCGCCCAATAAGCCTAAACCAACAATCAAAAATTTTTTATTATTCATCATATAGAGTGACCTCCATGTTTATTTTCTGACAATCCTCATAAAAATTCGGATAGCTTTTGGCAATGGCTTCTGCTCCTTCGATTGTACCGGATAACACTGTGCAGGCCATCGACAGGGCCATGACGATGCGATGATCTTTCCAGCCGGATAAAGGAACACTTGGGGCATGACAGCCGCCGATGATCGTGATGCTGTCTTCATCAGATTGAATCTGACAGCCAAATTTTGACAACTCTGTTTCCATAGCTAAAATACGATCGCTTTCCTTCAGACGAAGACGCTGAGCATGAATGATCTTGGTGGTTCCTTGTGCAAACATGCCTAAAACACAGGCAATCGGTCCCAGATCAGGACAATTCGCTAAATCAATCAGATTTCCTTTTAATTCAGATTTTCTTATCATATAGCCATCATCTGTTTCTTTTACATCAGCTTGAAAATCTTTTAAGATATCCAATATTTGCTTGTCACCCTGCAATGAATCATGGGATACCCCTTGAATATGCAGATCATGGTTAATTGCGGCTGCGACACCGAAAAAGGCAAATTGAGAGAAATCACCTTCTACAGACATATTGCAAGGCTGATAGTGCTGATTTCCTTTGATATATAAGGTATGATCATCCCTGAATTCAGCGTGCACATGGAAATCTCTCATTGCCTGCAGAGTCAGATCGATATAGCTTTTGGATTCGAACGGTTCTTGAATATGAATATAAGAATCTTCATTTAATAACGGCAGTATAAATAACAATCCGCTGATAAACTGTGAACTGACATTGCCGGGTACCGTGTAATGCCCGCTTGGCAGAGCTCCTTGTATCTGAATGCCTAAACTATCCTGCTTAAAAAATAATTGTTTCTCCTGAAAAATCTGTTCATAGATTTTCTGCGGACGTTCCATTAATCGGCCTTTGCCGACAAACGTGATTTTCTTTTCTGTTAAAGAGAAAAGCGGAATCAGAAATCGCAGGGTAGAACCAGATTCATTGCATTCAATGACAGAAGCTTGACATTGGTGAAAGTCTTCAATGCCATCAATGATCAAAGAATCTTCCAGACACTGAATCTTTGCGCCTAAGGCTTTCATGCCTTCAATTGTCGTTTGGATATCCACACTGTAAGCAACGTTGCTGATGGTGCTTCTGCCTTTTGCCAAGGAGGCACAGATGATCAGGCGATGCGCCATGCTTTTGCTTGGCGGAAGTTTGATCGTGCCGTGAAGTGTGCTTGGTGAAATTTGGGCTTTCATCTTACAGCTCCCTGCCGATGACATGTGCAATGCCTCGGCACTTTTCAATCAATGTCTTAAATTTCTCTGGCTTTAATGATTGAGCGCCGTCACTCCATGCACATTCCGGATTGTCGTGTACTTCGATAATCAAACCATCTGCTCCGGCAGCAATAGCAGCTAAAGACATGGATTCCACAAGCTTCCAGTTGCCGGTAGCATGAGAGGGATCAATGATGATCGGTAAGTGGGTTCTTTCCTTGATGATTGGAATGACGCTGAGATCCAATGTATTGCGCGTATATTTTTCAAAAGTACGAATCCCTCTTTCACATAAGATAACATTGGGATTGCCGCCGGCCAAAATATATTCTGCACTCATGATCCATTCTTCAATCGTATTGGCTAATCCTCGTTTTAACAGTACAGGCTTATTTGTTTTGCCTACAGCTTTTAATAAACTGAAATTCTGCATGTTGCGGGCACCGATCTGAATAATATCCACATACTGAATAAATTCATCAATATGTTCCGCATCCATCAATTCACTGACAATCGGCAATCCGGTCTGCTTTTTTGCTTCGACCATATCCAAAATACCTTCAGTTTCCAAGCCTTGGAAGGCATACGGAGAAGTTCTTGGTTTATAAGCACCGCCTCTTAACATATCTGCACCGGCGTCTTTGACTTCTTTGGCTAAGGTACAGATCTGATCCATTCCTTCGACAGAACAAGGACCGCCGATGACGACAATTTTTTCTTGTCCGCCGATCTTGATGCCATTGACATCAACAACGGTATCCTGCGGATGAAACATCCGATTTGCCTTTTTATAAGGAGCGGCAATACGAGTTACTTCCGCAATGTACGGATTAGCCTGGATATTTTTGATATCCAAACTAGTTGTATCCCCAATCAATCCTAAGATATGATAATCAGATCCTTGGGAATTATTAACTTGGAATCCTTTTTCTTCAAATGAATGAATAATACGCTGCACTTCTATTTCCGGTGCATCTTTTTTTATGGTTATGATCATATTACATTCCTCTTCCTATGACATTGGCAATTGCTCGCCCTTTTTCTATCATTGTCTTAAATTTCTCTGGTTTTAAGCATTGCTGACCATCACTCCATGCACATTCCGGATTGCGGTGTACTTCCACAATCAATCCATCTGCCCCAGCAGCAATAGCTGCTAAAGCCATAGATTCGACCAATTCCCAATCACCTGTCGCATGAGAAGGGTCAATGATGATCGGCAGATGTGATTTTCTTTTTACGATCTGGACAACACTGAGATCCAATGTATTGCGTGTATATTTTTCAAAAGTACGGATACCTCTTTCACAAAGAATGACATTTTCATTGCCGCTGGCCATGATATATTCCGCACTCATCAGCCATTCTTCAATGGTATTGCATAAACCTCTTTTTAATAAAATTGGTTTATTGATCTTGCCCAATGCTTTTAATAAATCAAAGTTCTGCATATTTCTGGCTCCAACCTGGATCAGATCGACATTTTCCACAAATTCATCAATTTTGTCAATGCTCATAATTTCAGATACAATCGGCAAACCTGTCTGTCTTCTTGCTTCGACCAAATATTCAATGCCTTTGCTTCCTAAGCCTTGGAAAGCATACGGAGAAGTTCTTGGCTTATAAGCACCGCCTCTTAACATACATCCGCCGGCTTCTTTGACATCATGAGCTAAATCACAGATTTGTTCCAATCCTTCGACAGAACAAGGCCCGCCGATCACCACAATCTTTTCTTTGCCGCCGACTTTGATTCCCGCTACATCAACAACAGTATCCTGCGGGTGAAACAAACGGTTTACCTTTTTATATGGAGCAGATACACGCTGGACATTTTCAATCCATGGATTGCTCATCATTTGCTTATCATCAATATTGGTCGTATCTCCGACAATACCGAAGACATTATAATCCTTTCCGGTAATTAAATTCACTTCTAGTCCTCTTTGTTCAAAATCATGAACAATTTTATCTATTTCTGCCTGAGGGGCACCCTTTTTACATGTAATAATCATATTCTATTCTCCACATCTTTCTTTTAAAGCTAAAATAGCTTCTTGATATCCCTTGATTCCTTTTCCGGTAATGGTTTTAAAACATGCCAATCGCACATAAGAAATCTGACGGAATTCTTCTCTTTCATCTACTTTGGAAATATGTACTTCAACGCAAGGAAGATTCACAGCTTTCAATGCATCCAATAAAGCAATGGAAGTATGAGTATAAGCACCTGGATTTATCACAATGCCATTCACTTTTTTATCCAAAGCAGATTGAATTTCATCAACTAAATCTCCTTCATGATTGCTTTGGTAACATTCTACTTCAATATTTTCTTTCCGGCAAGTTTCATTCACTAATTGAATCAATGCTTCAAAGCTTTCAGTGCCATATATATTTTTTTCACGAATTCCCAGCATATTGATATTGGGACCATTAATAACCATTATTTTCATAAACTTTCTCCTTGATTTCAATTAAACAATTTTCAATTGTATCATTATTTATCACTTGGATGTCACTGGCTTTCAAATAAAGCGGATGGCGTTCCTTTTCCATTTCAATCAGTCTTTCTCTGCTGGTAGATAAGGGACGGCTTTCATCCACAGAAAGCTTTTGTACATCTCTTTGTATGTAAACAATTAGACCATTTTGTTTCAAGCGTTCAATATTGATTTCATTTTTGATGATGCCTCCTCCGCAGGCAATAACACAGCCATGCATAGAAGCAGCTTGAGCACAAATTTCAATTTCCAATTGCCGAAATCCTTCTTCACCGCTTTCTTGAAAGATTTCCGGAATAGATTTCTGAGCTTTTTGGACAATCTGATCATCCAAATCAATAAATTTCTTATTGAGTTCTTCGGCTAATAATTTACCCAAAGAAGATTTTCCGCAGCTTGGCATACCGATCAAGACGATATTTTGCATATCATGTTCCATGGAAGAACTCAAAGAGTCAATCAAAGACTCATCCAAATGATCCTGATAGAAAAATTCACTGGCTTTGACAGCCTGACCGACCAGCATTTCCAATCCATTGAGATGAGGAATGCCGAGCTTTTCTGCTTGCCGGCATAGTGCTGTGGTCAAAGGATTGTATATCACATCGATGACTCCGCAGCAGTTCGGGAAGTATTGAAGATCTACGATCTGATCATCATTATTGGGATACATGCCCACACTTGTTGTATTGATAATGATCTCAATTTCCGGATGTTCTTTCATTTCTTCATAGCTTAAGATGGGCGCCGATTTATTGCGGCCTACCTGATAAATGACTTTGGCCTTTAAGCTTTTCACTACGGCCAGGGCTGTTTTGCTGGTGCCGCCGGTTCCGCAGATGGCCACAATTTTGTTTTCGATCGGAATGTGATGATGAACGATCATACGCCGCAGACCTTCAAAATCTGTATTAGTGGCAATCAGTCTGCCGGCATCATTGCGGATGCAGTTGACTGCACCGATGCTGGAAGCAATCTCATCGATTTCATCACAGTAAGGCATGACTTTTTGCTTATAAGGAATGGTGACATTGATAGCATCAAAGTCTTTCTTTTTCATAAACTCGTGAAATTCACTTTCACTTAAACTAATTAAATCATAGTTTTCATGACGAATTTGTTCATGAATCACTTTTGAAAAACTATGACCTAATTTTTCTCCGATTAATCCGCATTTCATATTATCGCATCCAATCTGTGCCGTATTTTTCAGCACATAAGTCCAAGATGCAGCAGGCAGTCATAGCATCAACCACGACTCTTGCACGATGGAAGATAGCTGGATCATGTCGGCCGCTTAATTCAAATTCTATATTTTCTTTTGTATCATAATTGACTGTTTTCTGTTTTTGGAAAATGGAAGCTGTCGGTTTGATCACACATCGGAATAGAATAGGCATGCCGTTGGCAATACCGCCGTTGATACCGCCGTTATGATTGGTCATGGTTGTGATAACACCATTTTCAATACAGAAAGCATCATTAGCTTCACTGCCTTTATGATTGACAAAATCAAATCCCATGCCGAATTCAATGCCTTTGACAGCAGGAATAGAAAATAAATACTGACTGAGCTGACTTTCAGCGGAGTGAAAGAAAGGTTCGCCGATGCCGGCAGGACAATGCAGGATGGCTGTTTCTAAGATGCCGCCGACACTGTCTTTTTCTGCAGCTGCTTGTTCAATGCAGGCAATCATTTCCTGACGTTTCTTTTCATCCAATGCCGCAAATTCCAGCTGATTGCATAAATGAATATCTTGTTCAAGATCTTGAAAATCACGATCTTTGATCTGCGAGCATTGGGCAATATGTGTCCCGATAAGAATCCCTTTTTTAGCTAAGATTTGACGAGCAATAGCTCCGGCAGCCACAATCGGTGCTGTCAGTCTTCCTGAAAAATGTCCGCCGCCGCGATAATCCTGATAGCCTTCATATTTGATGTGTGCGACATAATCTGCATGAGAGGGACGCAGGATCTCAGGATGATAATCCTTGGAATTCTGAGCATGGTTTTCAATTTGAATATGCAGAGGAGTTCCGGTAGTTCTGCCATTGAAATAACCGCTGGTGATCTTAAAATCATCTGCTTCATGCCGCTGAGTAGAAATTTTTCCTTTAGCTTTGCGCTTTTCCAATTGATCTTGAATATCCTGCAGATCAAGAGGAATGCCGCTGGCCAGTCCATCAATCACAATGCCCATCGCATCACTGTGGCTTTCTCCATACAGAGTGAGAGTTACATTTTTTCCGATGACGCTTTTCATAAGGCTTCTCCTTTCAAATATTGACGTATTGTATCCATGCTTACTTCTTTTAATTCAGCTTGTCCGCATTTTTCTACTAAAACAAGAGTAATATGATCATCACTGACTTTTTTATCTTTCTGAATGAGCTTCAGAAGAGATTCTGGATCATAAGGAGCAGATACAGGCACCTGCATTTTTTCTAAAATATGTCTTAATCGCTCCTTCAGTTCTTTGTTTTCAAGGACAGCCATCATTCCCATGGCCACACATTCTCCATGATAATAATCATGCAGATGATAATAGCTTTCAATGGCATGTCCGATAGTGTGACCAAAGTTCAAGATCTTGCGCAGATGTGTTTCTTTTTCATCTTCTTCTACCACTTTCTTTTTTACCATCAGTGAATGCGTAATAATTTCTTCCAGATGATCTTCGATATTTTCTGTTTCAAACAGCTCAAATAATTTTTCATCACCAATCAATCCTGCTTTAACAGCCTCCACAAGGCCATTGGACACATGCCGTGCCGACAATGTCTTACATGTATCAATGTCAATGAAAACAGCTTCCGGATGATAGAATGTGCCGACCATATTTTTCAATTCATCAACATTGATGGCCACCTTGCCGCCAATGCTGGAATCAATTTGCGAAAGTGTTGTTGTCGGAATGGAGGCAAAGCGCATACCTCTTTTGAAGGTGGCAGCCACAAATCCGCTGAGATCACCGATCACACCTCCGCCAAGCGCCAAAATCATATCCTTGCGGGTAAAATTCAATTCCAAAAGCTTGCGGATAATCGCTTCATAAACTTCAAAGCTTTTGGCTTTTTCTCCCTGCACTGTGACATAAAGCGTGCTGTTAGGGAATTGTCTGCACACAATTTCACTGTATTGAGCAGGAACCCCTTCATCTGTGATGACCATGACCTTACAATTTCCATCAATCTTCTCACGAATGTGATGCAGGATCCCCCTTTCAATGTAAATATTGCTGTGACTTGAACTTAAATTCACTTCCATCTGCATAAGACAAACCTCCATAGAAATAAAAAAGCATCCGTTACTCACCGATGCCGTTATGCCCCACAATGACAAAATAACCAATATTCAGAATTGGCTTGTCGGGGCTTATCGATAAAAGTAAAAGAATGCGTTGTTAACTATTTTCATAATCCTAGTTTATAACTTTTTATGACGGTTTGCAACTATAAAATGAAAATTTTCATGAAAATAATGTAAAATTATCACTTTGAAATTGAAAGTTGTAAATGAAATATTCTAAATAAAGGAAAATATGCTATGATAAAGGCAATGAGAGAAGGTGTTTCTTACGTGAATCAACTGGAAAAAGCAAGGCAAGTGATCAATGAAGTGGATGAACAGATGGCGGATTTATTTCAGGAAAGAATGAATGCCGCAGTTGATGTCGTCACTTATAAAAAAGAAAATCAATTGCCGATATTTGATGAAAAAAGAGAAAATGAAGTCATTGAAAAAAATATACAGAAAATCAAGGATCCGAAACTGATTCCTTACTATAAAGAATATTTGACAGAGCTGATGAATATATCCAAGAAATATCAGTATGCGCTGTTAAATCAGGGAACGTATGGCTATCAGGGAAGTGAAGGGGCATTTGCGCAGTTAGCGCTCAGTCATTTGTTTCCGGAAGGAAAGCAGAAAAACTACAATACCTGGGAAGAAGTCGTGAAGGGAGTATTGAACCATGAAATTGAAAAAGGAATTCTGCCTTTTGAAAACAGCTATACCGGAGAAGTAGGCGAAGTATTGGATCTTTTATTGAAATATGATGTATATATACAGGATTTTTATGATTTAAAGGTAGATCAGAATTTATTGGGCATCAAAGGCAGTACATTGCAGGATATCAAGACGGTGTATTCTCATCATCAGGCATTGAGTCAATGTGCAGATTATCTCAAGCCATTCCATTTTGAATGCATTCCTTATCCGAATACAGCCTTGGCAGCTCAATATGTCAGTGAACAAAAGGATAAAACAATTGCGGCGATTGCGGCAAAAGAAACAGCTCAATTATATGGACTTGAGATCTTAGCCAGTGAAATCAATACAAGCAAAGACAATACAACACGATTTATCGTGATTGGCAATGAATTGAAACAGTCAGGAAATCATGTATCGATGCTCTTTACATTGGAACATGTTGCCGGGCGATTGGCTCAAGTGATTCAAGTTATTGCCAAATATGGCTATAACATGGAAAATATTCGCTCTCGTTCTTTGAAGAAAAGCAGCTGGGAGTATTACTTCTATATTGCAGTAGAAGGGGAATATGATGAAAATATGCAGGCAATGCTGGAGGAATGTGAAGCTTGCTGCAAGAATTTTAAAGTGATAGGAATAACAAGGAGGTAAAATAGGATGAATTTTATTAAAGAAAGTGCAGATAAAAAACCGATTGTGGATACTGTCTTTGCAATTGTGGAAAAAGCCAAAGAAGCAAAAAAGACAGTAGGTGAAGAAAATGTCGTAGATGCGACCATTGGTTCTTTGTATGATGAAAGCGGACAGTTTGTAGCATTCAAGACAGTATTTGATAACTATGATAAGATCTCTGCCAAAACAAAAGGAGCTTATGCTGTCAGTTTTCGAGGAAATCCTGATTTCCGCAGAAAAGTGCAGGAATGGACATTGGGACAGGCTGGCAGCACGTTAAAAAGCAGCGTCATTGCAACACCTGGTGGAACAGGAGCTGTTTCAATTGTACTGAGTGATATTTTGGAAGCCAATGAAACAGTGATCATTCCGAATATTGCTTGGGGATCTTATGCTTTGATGGCCAAGGATAAAGGATTGAATATTCTGCAGTATGAAATGTTTGAAGAAGATCATTTCAATATTCAGTCTTTGAAAAACTGTATCAATCAATTGTTAGGCAAACAAAATCGCATTTGTCTGATCATCAATGATCCTTGTCATAATCCAACCGGTAATTCCTTAACGCAGGAAGAATGGAAACAGATCATTGAGTATATCAATGAAGCTTCTAAGACAACACCGATCGTCATCTTGAATGATATTGCTTATATTGATTATGCGTATGATCTGGCTCATTCCAGAGACTATATGAAAAACTTTGATGTTATCGGTGAAAATGTCATGGTCATCATCGCATTCAGCTGTTCTAAGACAATGACCTCTTATGGTTTAAGATGCGGTGCAGCTGTGATATGTGCTCAAAGTGAAGAAAGTGTCCGTGATGCAGAAATTGTAATGGAAAAGAGTGCCAGAGCTATCTGGAGCAATATACCGAATGCCGCAATGGATAATTTTACTCAGGTAACGAGTGAACATTTAGATGATTTCTTGATGGAAAAGCAGATGTATATTAATCTGTTAAGACAAAGAAGTGATATTTTTGTAAAAGAAGCCAATGAATGCGGATTAGCCATTTATCCATACAAAGAAGGATTTTTTGTAACGATCAAGATTGAAGACAATCCATTGAAAGAAAAGTATCATGAAGCACTGATGGCGCATCATATTTATACGGTCAGTGTCAATAAAGGAATTCGAGTTGCGGTATGTTCTTTGAGTGTAGAAAAGACAAAAGGATTAGCAAAACGTATGAAAGATATTTTAAGTGAGGTAATCAATGGCTAAATATGTTAAAACATTAAAGACAGATGTCAATCGTTTGGCCTCCTATGTAGAAAATGCTGTGATGCGAGGAAGCAATACGGTCTCCTTGGAAGAAAAAGAAGTAACAAAGATGGAAGACATGAACTGCTATGTACTGGCTTTTGAACGTTATAGCTATACGGGAGGCAATCGTGTTTCCATGACAGTAACGCTGGTGGGAAATCAAGATATTGCCCATGTTATCGGCGTGGCGACAGGAGGATCACAGGCTGTCTTGTTCAAGATCAATACCTGGGGAGAAGATGCATTTTTAGATACACTGAGAGATGCCGTTGCAAGATATCAAGGATAGAAAAAAGAGCTTCAAGCTGCCCGAATTTAGGCTGATGAAGCTCTTTTCTTAATGTGTAGTTTTGCGAACGAGGAAATCACCGATGGACTGAATAGCAGTAACTAACAGAACACTGAGGATTACGACAATGACCATGATGTCCGTATCATTACGGATGTGTCCGTAAGCAATAGCGAAGTTACCGATTCCGCCGCCGCCGATAGAACCGACAATGGCAATATAACCAATCAAAGCAATCAGTGTGATCGTAGTAGCACGAATGATGCTTGGGATACTTTCATGAAGATATACACGGAAGATAATCTGTATAGGAGAATCCCCCATAGACTGTGCCGCTTCAATCAAACCGCTGTCAACTTCTGAAAGCGCCGCCTCAATCTGACGAGCAAAGAAAGGCACAGTACCGACAACCAAAGGGAAGATAGCCCCTCTGACACCGATAGCAATTCCCATGATAGTACGTGTAACAGGGAGCAGAGCAATAATCAAAATAAGGAATGGAATGGCACGGATGATATTGATGCAGAAATCAAGAATACGCCAGATAAACAAATTCTGCAGGATTCCGCCTTTTTTTGTGACAATCAATACAACCCCTAAAAATAAGCCAACAATAAATGATAGAAAACCGCAGACAACCAATAAAATGATTGTTTCCCAGAAAGCCTGTACTAAGCCATCCCATCGCAACACAACATTGGGCATCCATTGAACAATAAAATCTAACATGTTTTCAGCACCTCAACTTTCACACCGGCATCACGAATATATGCGACTGCCTGATTGATATCGGATAATTCACCGCTGATAATAACCACTAAGGATCCCATCGCTTGATTAGCGATAATTTCTACATTGCCGAATACGATATTCGCATCGACATTGAATTTTCTGGATATAGCAGAAATCAAGGCTTCACCGGCATTGCCGGCAGAATAGCTTAAAATAATTAAACTTTCATTTTCTTTGATTGCAACAAGCGGATCATTTTTTTCTACCATTTCATAGATCTGAGAGACAGAGGAAGTAGAACGAATGAAGTTTTTCGTTACCTCTTGTTTTGGATGAGAGAAAACATCCAAAATCTTGCCTTCTTCTACAACATGTCCTTTTTCCATGACGGCAACACGATCACAGATAGCTTTAATGACAGCCATTTCATGTGTAATCAATACAATGGTAATGCCTAACTTTTGATTAACTTCTTTCAATAAAGCTAAAATAGAATGTGTTGTCTGTGGGTCCAAAGCACTTGTAGCTTCATCGCAAAGCAATACTTTCGGATCGTTGGCTAAGGCTCTGGCAATAGCTACACGCTGTTTCTGTCCTCCGGATAACTGGGAAGGATAAGCATTTTCTTTATCTTCCAGTTCGACTAATTTCAATAAGCTTTTGACTTTGGCTTGAATTTCTTCATTGGATAAGCCGCTTCCCTTTAAAGGATAAGCAATATTCTGAGCAACTGTTCTTGAACGCATCAGATTAAAATGCTGGAAGATCATTCCTATTTTTTTTCTGACCTTGCGCAGTTCAGTTTCACTCATAGCAGTCAATTCTGCCCCATCAATCAATACCTGCCCGCTGGTAGGTCTTTCCAATAAGTTAATGCATCGAACAAGTGTTGACTTACCTGCACCTGAAAACCCAATAATCCCATAAATCTCTCCATCCTCAATCGTCAGAGAAATATCATTGCAGGCATGAACATTTTGCTTTGGTGTCACAAATGTTTTCGTGACATTTTTTATTTCAATCATGTGCTTCCCTCCTAAAAATATAAAAGCCCGTCCTGTTTGGGACGAGCGAATCGTGTTACCACCCTGTTTCACATTATTCTCACGAATAATGCCTCATCAAGTACACTGTTGATACTTGTCTGCGCTAACGGGCAGTTCCGTTACAGACTACATGTCGCCTGTACCACTCCTTGACCATCTTCATTTTGGCATCTCAGCTTGTTTTCACCCGCCACAAGCTCTCTGCATGATACTCCAAAACTACTCTTCAATTCATCGTGTTTTATTGCAATAACATTAACATTGGAAAGCCAATCTGTCAAGAATATCTGAAAAATTCAGCAATAGAAATACCTTTTTATTTCAATTGTTTCATGAATGTGAATCATTAATTTCAATAATATGATTGCGGATGCCTTCACCATAAATCTGTAATAAGGTCTTGTCCATAATTTCAAATTTCTGAATATGGATATCGTCTGAAAGAGTCGGATTATCCTTTCTTAATATTTCAAGATAAGGCTGTGCTTCTTCATCGGATAACTCAGGCCATAACTGTTGATTGAGCTTATCATAAGCAAATAACTCATAAAGCATGGTATCGCCATAATCAGGTCTTTCAACGAAAACAGCAGCAATTCGTTCATCTTCATATAAACTGAGAACGGCATCTGTTTCCCTGAAGAAATATATCTCAAGAATTGATTTATTGAAATCATCACATAACGAACAATTGAATAACGGCATGAAAAGAAAAGTGTCATTTGTTATTTCATAATTGTTATAAAAAATGATATCTCCATCGGGAATAAAAGCAGGATTAGATTGCTGGATACTTACAAGTGAATAAGAACCATCTTCTTCTATATCCGCAATGACATGATAAGTGTCAAATTGATTCGGCTGATCTTGGATGATTTCAGATAGTTTATAAATACCATCTGAACGAGATTCTTCCGAAAAATGCCACCACTGAATCGGCAAGCCGGAATTTTTATCTATGCGGATTTTTCCATCATTTAAATAATGGGTTGGAATAGCGGCAATATCAAGAATTAATTGCTGATGGCTTATGCTCTGATTTATGACATATAATTGAGAAAAATCTGAGTAACTGGAACTGTTCTCTTTGGTATCAAAAACAAAATCGGCATTTGAATCATAATAAATATTACCATCTTTATATTCTGAATAAGCGGATAAATCCATCTCTTCGCCATAAACTGTAAAATAAAGCTGCTTTAGTTCATTCGCAGGATAGTATCTGGAATAAGGATATATCTCATGTGCCAAAGTAATGGTTTGATTGTTTATTTGAAATGTGTCTGTATAACTGCTTGGTTTTTTTTGATTGAGAGGTATAGGGATATAACGATCCACGACAGCAAGCAAACGATCGAGCGGATCAAAATGATTCAATTGATTTTCCAATCGAGCCAAGAATTGTCTCAAAGCATCATTTTTCATAGCAGCTGTTTGTGAATTTAAATCTGCAAATATAAGATCTTGAGTAATATTTGGTAAATTATTTCTCATATATTGCTTAGTTGTCGAGCTTATTTCAGGAATTTCTAATGAACCTTTGAAAAAAGAACCTAGAGAATCATAAATCAATAAATCCAACTGAATTGGAGATTCACCATAATACTCTGCAGAAATGGCATAAGGCTGATCAAGTCCGGTTAAAATTATTTTGTCTTTAAGATTGATAAATTGAATCTGTGTATGACCGATGGTTAATGTTTCAGCCATTACTCCAAAAGGAGAAGACGGATTATTATTCATTATGACAATCCCATCTACCATGCAAAGATATCCTTCATATTCACTGAAATTTCTTGGCTCAAAAAGATTCAGCCATTCCAATATTTTTTGCTTTCTGAGACCATCTACAACAACATCACTGATCCTCATTTCTTCGTCAAGAGAAACAGGCTCATCAAACATTTTAACATTCACTTCAGTGATTTCATCCGCCTGTTTGATTTCTTCTTGTTCATTATCTATATTTTCTGTGACTTCCTGATCAATGGTTTCTTCCGGTGATGCTTGCGGCGAACAGCCAATCAAAAGAAGGCAAAAAAGCAAGTAGATAAGCTTTTTCATAAGTGTTTCCTCCAATATTATTTTATCATATTCGATATTTATGAATTTAAGTTAAAAAAATGCTGATTGCAATGATCAGCACTTTTTATATGAAATTAACCTTTTAAACCGCGAGATTGGCGATCCATGTCTTCAATGACAATGTCATAGATTTCTCCAAGGGTTGAACAATATTCCAGCACCTTCCATGGCTCGTTGGTATGATAATGAATCTTGATCAGTTCGGCATCACCGACAGCCAATAAGCAATCTCCTTTAAAGTTTTCTAAGAAATAATCATTGATGGCATCTTCATCTAAATCATGCCCTTCAATTAATAACTGTGTATCATAACGAAATTCAATCATGTTTTCACTCCTCATATTCATTGTAACACCAGATTTTGATTTCGTCATGATGAATCCTGCTGTATAATAATCAAAAAGGAGAAAAGTATATGAATTTGGAAACAAAACGTCTGATTCTGCGTCCTTGGGAAGAAAAAGATGTCAAAGCTTTATATGAATTGGCTAAAGATGAGCATGTAGGTCCTATGTGCGGATGGAAGCCGCATCAAGATGAAAAAGAAAGTGAATATGTGCTTAAAAATATATTGATGAATGAAAACACATGGGCCATTGTATGTAAAGAAAATCAAAAGATTATCGGGGATATTTCACTGATGTATAAATTTGAAAATAAAGAAGAAGCAGAATTGGGCTTTTGGCTGGGATATCCTTATTGGGGATGCGGTTATATGCCGGAAGCATCTTTGCGGATCATGCAGCTGTTTTTTGATGAATTAGGAAAAGAAAAACTTTGGTGTCAGCATTTTCTAAGCAATCATCAATCTGCCCGTGTCCAAGAAAAGCTCGGATTCAAGAAACATCATATCAATGAAAAAGAATATTTGCCGCAATTAGATAAATATGAAGTGACACAGGTGAATTGCTTAGACCATGAACAATGGATTCATTTGAAATAAATTTAAAATGAATAGTTATTCTTATATCTGTGTTTACTTTCTTTCATTTATGAACTGTAATTAAGGAGGGCAGGGATATTTCGCATTCATCAATTGTTTGAAGAAAGATCTCTATTTTGTTTATGGAGATAATAAAATTATTATGGCTTTTTATATTAATTGATTGTGTGATCAATGGTTGGACAATCTTACTGAAAAAGAATATCTCATACTTATGGCATAGTCTATTCTTGCTCATATTTTCAGGCTTACTGTTTTTATTATAGATTGATTATGCAGATCTTGCATTAATCACTGTAAGCAGATGGGAGCCTTTGCTTTCTGCTGCAGCCATCGCAGCGGTTTTGGTATTATTTGCCTTGAGCATATATAAGATGAATAAAGAAAAAAGGAGCTGATTGATCAAGCTCCTTTTCAATGGTGTTTATTTTGAACGGTATCTGCCTTTTAGAGTAGCCGTTTCTAGAATATGTCCTTCCATGGCCCACCAAAGATCATTGAAATGATGATTCGGATCTAAATTGATCATACAGTCCAAGGCATAGACATGCAATTCATAAGTATGATCTTTATCAGGAGGTGCCATTCCGACATAATGGTCTTTGACATGGTCTTTGGATAAGGAGTGCAGTCCGGCTGTATAGTCAGCTGTTTCGCTGGCTCCTTCAAGAATGGAATCAGAGCAGAGGTTCCATCCGCACCAATGGATAAAAGAGAAGCCGCATACGGGCATGGCATCTTTGTCTTCAAATAGGAAAGCAAAAGATTGCGTATTGGCAGGGGCTTTGTGGATTTCAAAGCCAATGGAAGTGTCCTGCCCATGCTTGCCGCAGTCATCTTTGAAATAATCGTTGATTAAAGAAGTACTTGTAATTTTCATTGGAATTTCCTCATAAAGATTTCAATCTTTTCTAATGCAGCTTTAATTTCTTCAATGCTGTACGCATAAGAAACACGAATAAAGCCTTCACCGGCTTCACCGAAGGCACTTCCCGGTACACAGGCAACATTTTGTTCATCCAATAATTTTTCACAGAATTCCAGTGAAGTTAATCCTGTGGACTTAATGCATGGGAAGATATAAAAGGCCCCATGAGGCAAGTGAGTCGGCAAGCCAATCTTATTAAAGCCATTGACGATGAAATTACGCCGCAGTTTGTATTGCTCAACCATTTCATCGACATATTTCTGACCATGTTTCAGTCCCTCAATCGCTCCGAATTGAGCGGCTGTCGGTGCAGACATAATAATATATTGATGAACTTTTAACATCTGTTTGGTGAATGTTTCATTCGCCATGACATAGCCCAAACGCCAGCCAGTCATTGCAAATGCTTTGGAAAAACCTGAAACCAGGATGACCAAATCTTTGATTTCATCAAAATTTGCCGGAGAACAGTGTTTTTCATCATAACTCAGTTCTGCATAGATTTCATCGCTCAATACAACTAATTGATGTTTTTTGATGATCGGAATCAAAGGAATATAGTCTTCATAGGTCATTACTCCGCCGGTTGGATTGGATGGAAAATTCAAGATAATGGCCTTTGTTTTATCAGTAATAGCATTTTCCAGCATTTGTGCAGTCAGTTTGAATTCATTTTCACTTTTTAATTCGATGAATACAGGGACTCCTCCGGCTAATAATACAGTCGGTTCATAGGCAACATAACAAGGCTGCAGCAAAATAACTTCATCCCCGGGATTGATGATCGTACGCAAAGCAATATCAATGGCCTCTGAACCGCCGACAGTGACAATGCAGTTTGTCTGCGGATCATAATCCAAGGAAAAATTACGTTTTAAATACTTACAGATTTCTTGACGCAATGGCAATAAACCGGCATTTGCCGTATAGTGTGTTTTCTTTGTTTTGATAGAATAAATAGCCGATTCACAGATACTCCAAGGTGTAGCGAAATCAGGTTCTCCAACCCCTAAAGAAATGACTCCCTCTTTGGTGTTGGCCAGATCAAAAAACTTACGGATTCCGCTTGGCTTCAATTCTTTGACGGTCGTGCTTAATAATTCTTCGTACATACTATGGTGTTACGATCATGCGGTCATCTTCATCATCGTCGATCTGGTCAAAAACGATGCCGCCGCTTTTATATTGCTTCAAAATAAAGTTGGTCGTTGTGCCGGTGACATTTTCAACAGTAGCTAACTTTGAGCCTACAAAATTAGCAATTTCCTGCATGGTCTTGCCGCTGACAATAACTAGAAATTCAGTTTTGCCGCTCATCAGATACATCGTATCAACTTCTGGATAAGCATAGATCATGCTTGCAATACGATCATAGCCATTATCACGTTCAGGAATGCAGGAAACATCAATGACAGCAGTAACATGATCCACATTGGTCTTATCCCAGTTGATGACAGTATGATAGCCATTGATGACTTTATCTTTTTCTAATTGTGTCATCATATTCAATACATTTTCTTCGCTTTCATTCAGAATTGCGGCTAAATCCGTAACGCTGCGCCGAGCATTTTTTTCAAGCAAAGATAATAAAACTCGATCTTCCATAAAATCACCTCGTATTTTTCTTTTATTTTACTCTAACTTTAAAAGAGTGTAAATAAAAACAGTGTACATATATGCACACTGTCTGAAAGAGAGATTAATGATTTGAGCTTATTTTGCTGAAAGCAATTACAATACAATCAATACCTAATAAAATCAGATGGAGACCAATAATGTAGCTGACAGATAACAATGAAACAAATGGATGGAAGATCATCATGAATCCTGAGATCAGACCAAGGATATTCAGAATCAAAGTCAGATAATAGGCAAAGTTTTCCATGTATATACGCATTGAACTTAAATGTGCTAAACGAGAAATACAATGAGCAATAAACCAAATTGGGAAAAGCAAGGATAAAATCCATTTGCCTGCATTTGGATAAACAAAGAGCATGACACCGCTCATGACGCTGAGAATGCCGCCGATCAAAGATACCATCGGACCAAAACCAGTATATCGTTCTACACGTACATACATCATGATATCAGAAATACCTATAACAATTGCGGCTATGCCATAGACAATGACAATTCCTGTCAAAGCAGTATTTGGATTGATCATAGAGAAGATGCCAAGTATGACAAGCAAAATTCCCAAAATCAATTCCAGCCAGCCAAATCCAAATTTTCTTCTCATAATGTTTCGCCTCCTGCATTTAGAATAGACATAAATTCTTCCCCTGTAATAGTTTCTTTTTGTGTATCGGCAGAACATGCCAAGGACGTATCTTGACCAAGATATTGATTGCTGACCGTTTCCATTGCTACCATATCAAATTCATCACTCATACCATAACGAGTGATCATCGCACGTGCCAGTTTGGTTGCCTGTTCGATATCATTGGAAGCACCTGTCGTAATTTCATTGAAGACAACTTCTTCTGCAGCACGTCCGCCGGTAAATGTCGCAATCTTATTTTCGATTTCTTCCTTTGTCAATAAGTATTTATCTCCTGTATCGACCTGCATTGTATAACCCAATGCACCAGAGGTTCTTGGGATAATGGTGATCTATTGTACAGGAGCTGAATGTGTCTGCAAAGCCGCAACCAGAGCATGACCGATTTCATGATAAGCTACAACCATTTTTTCTTTATCAGATAAAACGGCATTTTTCTTTTGATATCCGGCAATAACAACTTCAACACTTTCTTCCAGATCGGATTGATTGACAATGGTTCTTCTGTTTCTGACGGCACGCAGAGCAGCTTCATTGATGATATTGGCTAATTCTGCTCCAGAAGCACCGGCTGCCATACGCGCGATGGTATGGAAATTAACATCACCGGCTGTTTTGATCTTCTTTGCATGAACTTCCAAAATAGCTTCTCTTCCTGCCAGATCCGGCAATTCAACCGGAACATGGCGGTCAAAACGACCAGGTCGAGTCAAAGCAGGGTCCAAAGATTCCGGACGGTTTGTTGCTGCAAGGATGATGACACCGGTATTTCCTTCAAAGCCATCCATTTCAGTTAAAAGCTGATTCAATGTCTGTTCACGTTCATCATTGCCGCCCATGCTGCCGGAATTACGTTTCTGACCGATGGCATCAATTTCATCAATAAATACGATACAAGGTGCTTTTTCTTTGGCTTGTTTAAACAAATCACGTACTTTCGAAGCACCCATGCCGACAAACATCTCAACGAATTCTGAACCAGAAATAGAGAAGAATGGCACATTGGCTTCACCGGCAACATCGCTGAAATGAATTCCTTGTGTTGACTGTACATAAATCTTGGCATTGCTTTTGCCGAAGGACATTGAATTCTTGCCGCCGACCTTATCCATTAATTTCTTGCTCATATATTGGCCTAATCCAATAAATATCAGCATCGGCAAGATCAGTGTTAGGAAAATACTCATCAACGGTGACATAGGTTCTTGAATATATTTCGTAAACTGAGCCCCTGAATCATGCAGACGTTCCGTTAGGGTAGGATCTTCCATGACACCTGTTTTATAAATTTGTTCTTCATCTTTATCTGTAAATATAATTTGTGTTTCCTCTACCTGGACACTGCCGATATCTTTTCTTCGATCATGTCCATGAAAGTACCGTAATCAACTTCCACAACCTGTCCCTGCACTAAAATAGGCGCAATCAGCAAGTTGAAAAGAAGAATAATCAAAAGGGCAATTCCATAATAGTAAATGAGAGGTTTCTTCGGTGATTTTACTTCTTTCATGAGCGTTCTTCCTTTTCTTGTTGTGTCATCTTGCATCAATGGCTTCCAAAGAAGTTAATAATGCATGATTGACCAATTGTATGGCAAAGTCTAGCGAGTACTCTGCCAATAATATTTTTTCTTCTACAGCATTTCCATTATTTTCATCAACTGCCTGTTTTATATTGGCATCTTTGATGATCTGTGTGACCTTTTCATAAACTTTATAAAGAGAAGCTACAGATTCTGCTTTGGAAACTGCAGTTTATCGCATAAGATCATATCCGATTCTTCGCATTCTTTCTGCAGCGCTTCAATCTCTTCTTTTATTTGGCTATGCTTGGCAAAACCGCTTTGATAAATATGTTGATGGATCGTGTTGATTTTTTCATCCAGTTCACATAATTTGACTGAAAGTACTTCGTGGGTCATCATAATCCTCCTCGAAATATATTTTAGTTTTCGTATCATTTTTATACAATAGTTATAGTTTTGATTATGTATAGACAAAAAAACTGAAGTGTAAAAAACACTTCAGCGTTTACTAAGATAAAGGGGATAATTTTCCGACCATCAATAAATACAGCATATGCACAATTTGTTCGATGTTTTTGGTATCTTCATCTGTCCAATCCTGGATAAGACTGATCACTGCATGGCTGTGATAACGTAAAATAAATTTCAATTCGGAATGTGTGCAGTTTTGATAAAGATTTTCTGCTTCCACAATTTGTTCAAAAAAGACATAAGCATTCTGAATCAAAAGACGTTCAATTTCATCTTTGTATTTCGACTGCATTCCTTTTTTGATATAAGGACCTGCCTGCACAGCAACCTTGAAAAAATAAAGCAATCCTTGTTCCGGATCCTTTTGAGCATGTGCTTCCTGCAGCATTCTCTGAGTATCTTTTTCCAAAGCCCAGCGAAATAATTCCGGAATATCTTCAAAATGATAATAAAATGCCTGACGAGTAATCTGACACTCTTCTACAATGTCGGTAACAGTCAGTTTTTTGCCGCTTTTTTCTACTAAAAGCTTACGGGCTGCTTTTGCGATTTTTTCTTTCATGTCATTTGTCATTGCATCACCATTGAGCGACAAGCTGATAGAGCTTGACTCACCTTTCTATTGTTACATGCTGTGTACATAAAAATAGCAGGGCAAAATGCCGAACTGCTATTGTGATTGCTTGATTTTTATTATACACAGGAATGGTAGATTTTCAATATTTAAGCTAAATGAAAAGAACTGTCGCGGACAGTTCTCTGCTTTATTTATGATATAATTTTTTCGTATTATATTTTGGTTCACAAGTAATATGAACGCCCAATTTTCTGAATACATTCATATCGACATCACTTAAGATAACAGATGAATGAGCTTCACATCCTCTCAGTTTCGGCAGTTGAGATAAAGCTGTATGACTGATTGGATTTGTTGTGGCAGCGATGGAAAGAGCGATCAATATTTCATCTGTATGCAGACGAGGATTGTTATTGCCTAAATTCTCAACCTTCAATTTCTGAATTGGCTCAATAATATTCGGTGAAATCAAAAAGATGGAATGATCAATTTTACCTAAATATTTCAATGCATTCAATAAAGCGGCACTGCTTGAACCCAGTAAGGAAGAAGTTCTTCCGGTAATGATCGTACCATCCGGCATTTCAATGGAACAAGCAGGAGCACCGGTTTTTTCTGCTCTTTCCAAACAAGGCAGGACACAGTTTCTGAATTCCGGTGTAATATTTGCCTGACTCATGACCATTTCAATTTTAGTGATTGGTTCTTCATCAATCAAACCTTTTCTCAGATCTACAAGTCCTTGATAATAACGGCGGATAATTTCATTCTTGCTGGCTTCTACACAGACATCATCATCAATGATGCAGTTGCCGGCCATATTGACACCCATATCGGTCGGTGATTTATAAGGCGATTCACCAACAATCATATTTAACATAGTATTAAGTACCGGGAAGATTTCCACATCACGGTTATAGTTGACTGTTGTTTGACCATAAGCTTCCAAGTGGAATGGGTCAATCATATTGATATCATTTAAGTCAGCTGTAGCAGCTTCATAAGCTAAATTGACTGGGTGTTTCAATGGCAGATTCCAGATTGGGAATGTTTCAAATTTTGCATATCCCGCTTTAATGCCTCTTTTATGTTCATGATAAAGCTGTGAAAGACATGTTGCCATTTTTCCGCTTCCGGGACCTGGTGCTGTCACAACGACCAATGGGTGAGTTGTTTCTACGTAGTCGTTTTTTCCATAGCCTTCTTCACTGACGATATACTTTACGTTGTTTGGATAGCCGGGGATCTGATAGTGACGAGCTGTTTTGATGCCCATTTTATTTAAATGCTTCATAAAAGAATCGGCAGATGGCTGGTTTTGGTATTGTGTTACTACAACACTTCCCACATAAAGGCCAACACCTCTGAAAGCGTCAATCAGACGTAAGACTTCCATGTCATAGGTAATGCCTAAGTCACTTCGAACTTTATTTTTTTCAATGTCAAAGGAAGAAATGACAATTAAGATTTCCACATGTTCTTTTAAAGTCAAAAGCATTTTCAGCTTGCTGTCTGGCTGAAAACCAGGCAAGACACGAGAAGCATGATGGTCATCAAAAAGTTTACCGCCAAACTCAAGATAAAGCTTGTTGTTAAACATTTTAATACGTTCCATGATGTGTTTTGACTGCATTTCCAAATACTTATCATTATCAAAGCCGATTTTGTTCATAATAAAACCCCCGATTTCAACTTAATCTATTTTAGCATATTTTCTGAAGTTGAAAAGAGGCAAAAATAAATTCAAAAAATTTAAAAGCATGCGATCGGAGTGATGAAACTGAATGCCAATAATTAGTTGTAGCACGATGTACATAAATAATATATAATAGGTATAGAAGAAACGCGTGAAGTCTGCCTGTGCAGATTGTAAAAAACAGATAAAATGGAGGGCTACAATGGAAGAAGTAATTAAGATAGAAGGCGGAAAGAAATTAAAAGGTACTGTCAAGATCAGCGGTTCAAAAAATGCAACTGTAGCTTTGATTCCGGCTGCAATTTTAGCGGGAGGGCCGGTAACTATTGTTGGAGTGCCGACAATTTCTGATGTCAATTCATTAGCATCCTTGTTAAGAGACTTGGATGTCGATGTTAAGTTTGTAGCACAAGATCATATCGTCATTGATCCCACGAATATGAAGAATATTCCGATGGTACAGGAAACTGTCAGCAAATTAAGAGCTTCTTATTATTTTATGGGAGCATTATTAGGAAAATACGGAAAAGTAGCCATGCGTATGCCGGGAGGATGCTACTTAGGCCCTCGTCCAATTGATCAGCATTTGAAAGGCTTTGAAGCATTGGGAGCTACTGTCACAGATGATAATGGGACAATTATTATAGAAGCCGAGGAATTGGTCGGAAATAAAGTTTTCTTGGATGTTTCCTCTGTCGGTGCAACGATTAATATTATGATGGCTGCCGTTTATGCCAAAGGGCGTACAACGATTGAAAATGCCGCAAAAGAACCGGAAATTATTGATGTGGCCACCTTGCTGAATAAAATGGGAGCCAAGATCCGCGGTGTTGGTACGAATGTCATCACAATTGACGGCGTTGAACATCTGAGCGGATGCTTCCATGAAATCATTCCGGACCGTATTGAAGCAGCTACTTATATTATTGTAGCCGCTGCCGCTGCCGAAGAAATGATTGTTGAAAATGTTATTCCGACACACTTAGAAGGTTTATTATCCAAACTGCAGGAAATCGGTATTGATATGGAAGTAGAAGTAGATCGTGTGAAAATTCGCGGGCGTGCTGAAAAACTGCAGCCGGTAGATATCAAAACATTGCCGTATCCTGGCTTTGCCACCGATATGCAGCAGCCGATCACAGCATTATTGACAATGGCTCAAGGTCAATCTGTCATTACTGAAACAATTTATCCGGAACGTTTCAAGCACTGCTATGAACTGAATAAAATGGGAGCAGATATTGATGTGAGAATTCCAAGTTCTTTCATCAATGGGCCAAGCCGATTATATGGAGCCGTGGTAGAAGCGACTGATCTTAGATGCGGAGCTTGCCTGGTTGTAGCCGGACTGATTGCCAATGGCATTACAGAAATACACAGCGTTTATCACATTGACCGCGGCTATGAAAACTTGGACGGCAAATTAAAAGCACTGGGAGCTAATATTTGGCGAGAAACAATTGAATAAGAAAATAAGTCAGTGATGGCAGACATCTCTGACTTTTTATCTGAAAAAAGAAAAAAGCAGATTTACTGCTTTTGCCCTAAATATTCCTTTATTTTCTGCAATGTTTCTTCACTGACAATATGTTCCATCTTACATGCATCATTTTCTGCAACTTCGAAAGAAACATGCAGAACCTCATGCAAGAAACGAGTCAATGTTTCATGACGGTCATATATACTGGCCGCAATCGCTCTTCCGGTCTCGCTCATATGAATATCGCCGTAAGTTTCTTGTGTAATATAACCCAATTCCTTCAGGTTGTTGACAGCTTTATTGACACTTGGTTTAGAAACATTCAATTTTCTGGCAATATCAACAGAACGAATTTTGCCTGTCTTTTCTAATAAATAGATGGTTTCCAAATACATTTCTGTACTTTCATTGCTTTTATTCATGTTTTATCACCTGCTCATAAACTTCTGGCTTATAGCCTACCAAAACAAAATCATCTCCTACTAGAATAGGGCGCTTGATCAGCATGCCGTTTTCAGATAAGGTCTTGAGTTTTTCTTCATAACTCATCGTTTTGATCTTTTCTTTAAAATTATTTTCTTTATACATATTGCCGCTTGTATTAAAGAATTTATTAATGTCTAAACCGCTTTTTTCTACATATTGTTTCAGTTGATCATAAGGGATACCCTGTGTGATATCCTGATCAACAAAATCAACATTTAAACTGATTAAATGCTTTTTAGCCTTTATACAAGTCGAACATCTGTTATAATTAATAAAAATCATCGCAATCACCTATTTCATTTTACCATTTTATTTCACATTTGACAAAATGAAATACTCTAAGGAAAGGGGTTAGTATTATGCAATTTGAACAATTTGGATTAAACCAAGAGTTATTAAAAGCTATACAGGCTTTAAAATATGAAAATGTACTTCCGGTACAAGAAAAAGTGATTCCGCAATTATTAAATAGAAAGGATGTATTGGTGCAGTCAAAAACAGGCAGCGGGAAAACGGCCAGCTATGCTATACCCGAGATTGAAAAGATTGATTGGCTGATCAATTCACCGCAGGTACTTGTTTTGACACCTACCCGTGAATTAGCGAAACAGGTGCAGAATGATTTCAGAACTTTAGGTTCTTATAAGAGAATCAATGCAGTGGCTTTGTTAGGAAAACAGCCGATTAAATCACAGATAAATGAATTGAAGCAAAAGGTTCATGTGGTGAGCGGAACTATCGGAAGGGTGCTTGATCACATTGAAAGAGGGACTTTGGATCTGAGTGAGATCAAGACTTGTATTATTGATGAAGCAGATGAATGCTTGAATCTTGGATTTAAGGAAGATTTAGATAAGATATTGAATTATTTGCCTGACTGCACACGTGCAATGTTTTCGGCTACGATGCCGCAGAGTATTTTGGAGTTGGCAAAAAGCTATCTGAAAGATCCAGTGATCATCAAAATAAAAGAAAACCAGCCATATAATGAAAATATCACTCCTTATTATATAAGGGTAGAAAAAGAAAACAAATTGAATGTTTTATTTGACCTGATCCATTATCATCTACCTAAGCGTGCAATTATCTTCTGTAATTTCAGAGAAACAGTGGAAAATGTATTTGATGCGTTTTTGGATGGCGGATACAGCTGCTGTATGATTCATGGCGGATTAACACAGGATGAGCGATTGGAAAACATGCGCGATTTTAAAAAGGGAATGTTTCGATTTCTGATTGCCAGTGATGTGGCTGCCAGAGGAATTGATATTGCCAATATCTCTCATATATATAATTATGATTGTCCGACAACCGCTGAAGGATTCATTCATCGCATTGGACGAAGCGGTCGAGTGGATAATGAAGGAGAAGCTTATACATTAGTGCTTCCGACACAGATGAAATATCTGGATCTGATTCAAGATGAAATGGACTGCCGATTTATTGAAGTGGAAGATATAGTACCAAAAGAAATGGATCCGATTTTATCGACTTCAGAACCAATTGTGTTGAAGGAAGAGGTGCTTGAAAGTCAAAAAAACAAGCTTTATCTGAAAGCGGGGAAAAATAAGAAGCTGAGAGCAGGAGATATTGTTGGCGCATTTACGCAGATTGAAGGGGTAGAGCCAACAGATATCGGTATCATTGAGATTTTGGATTATCAAAGTTATGTGGAAATCTTAAATAACAAAGGAGATCTTGTCTTGAAAGGAATGAAAGGACATAAGATTAAAAATAAGGATATATTAGTAGAAAAGGCAAAGTAATTCAGAAGGCTTTGCTTTTTTATTATATATTATAGGAAATAGGCGGATAGGAATAAGAACGATAATAATGAAAGCGATTTAATGTATGCGCATACCATAAATTGGATAAAGTAAAAATATAATCGGATATAAAGTTGCATGAAAGTGTTGTTTGCAAAGAGTGAATAAGTAGCCTATAAAAGCGCAAGATAAGTGAAAGATGTAATTTAAAAGGCACGAAATAGGGACTTTTTGAACAAAAAGCCTTTACCTGAAACAAGATTATGGTATAATATGTGTGTATTGGAATTGATGACGGTTCTTTCCGATGTTAGGAATAATGGGCTGTCAGAATACAATGATCATCCATGAATTGCTAGTCGACAGAAAGAGAAGTGTTTAATTTCATGCATCTTTCTAATTAATTAGAGAGACTAGCAAAACTATCAGATCAAGGTTATTTGGCGAACAATTCCCTGAACCAGCCTTGGCTTGATTGAAAAATGCAGAGTGTTTTGCATGATTTTACGAAATACTTTCATTTTTATGTTGATTTTCTATTCATGAATGATATAATAGTAGCAAGGATATAGTTATGCAATGACTTACATGATTGTGTCCGAAAAACAAGAATTCCAATAGGGAAAGAGAAAGAAAGAGAGGAAAAAATTTATGAATAACTTTAAGAAGTTATTAGCTAGTGCTATGGCTTTGACTATGGTTACTAGTGTGCTACCAGCAGCAACTACAACTGTAAGTGCAGCAGCATGTGATTTAGTTGCAAGAAATGAAGCTACAGCTGTTGTAGATGCTATTAAGCAAGACTTGGCAAATGCTAAATTGAGTTTATCTAACGTAAAGATGGATTCAAAATTAGATATGGAAAACACTAGAAAAGCTGTTGGAGTTGGTGAAGCTGGAAACTGGAATGGGGTTACATTTGGTGGAGCACTTGGGCAATTAGGAACATCTTTAGATGCTTTAACAGATTGTAATGCACACACTGCTGACTCTTTGAAAATTACTGGATTTGTTGATGGTGTAACTGAATTAGCATCTGATGCTAATAAAGGGTTAATCTATGATTTGAATAAAGAATTCGAAGATGGTGGTAGATTAGCTGATGACATTATTTCAACTAATGATTGGGATGAAGGTATCAGTGAACTTTATGAAGATATCATGGATGTAGAAACATATATCGGTAACGTTACTGTTGGAGAAACTGTAGGTAAATATACCGTTACTGAAAAAATTTTAGATACATTTAAAGATAACTTGGCTGATTTCAAAGATTTAGTTGATGATTACAGAAGCGCATATATCGGTGATTATGCTGATGACTATGCAGATGCTTTATTGAAACAAGAAGTTGTTAATGGGGTAACTGTTGATGATATCTTAGATACTCGTACCCGTTTCCCACGCACTAATTTAGAAGCATTAACAGAATTCCTTGAAGATGTAAGAAATGATGAGCACACATTCAAAGATACTGATGGTAGTACAATTGCTGACTTACCAAGTTATGAATTAGTTGAAGACGAAAATGAAGTAGTTGAAATCATGGATGAATTAGATGCAATCGTTGAAGATATCACTGCAGTTAATGATTTGATGAATTCTAGATCTGATGCTAATAGAGCTTTAAAAGCTGTAGATGATTTAGTTGAACAATTAGCAGATGCGCAGAATGAAGATCCTGATAAAGAAGCTTATGTTTTGGATGTTATTACTAAATTCAATGCTGAAGATATTGATAATGTAATTACTTATGTAGAAGATTTCTTCAATGAATTCTATACAGTAAGAAAAACTGAACGTTCTAATGGCCGTTATACTGCAGAATTAGAACCAACTGAAATCGAAAGATACTTAACTGCTTCTGAAAGTGAAGATTTACAAAGTTCAGATATTAAAGTTATCTTAACTACACTTGTTGATGAAACATCAAGAACTGGTGACACTTATTATGATGAATTAGTTGCTTCTGAAGGTACAACAAAAGATGATTTAATCGCTATTGTAGAAGAAGGTGCTGAAGTTGAATTAAAATTCACTTATACTGATGTAGAAGTTGAAAAAGTATATAATGCAAGAGCTGCTGCTGCAACATTATTGCCAGTAGATAATGATGGAAAATCTTTAGGTAATCCATATGATTTAACTGCTCGTGAAAGACGTCAAATTAAGTCATTACAAGCATACTTAAATGATGTTTATGAAAGAATCAACAATGCAGAAGTAATCGTTACTGAAGAAAAAGACTGGTGGGTATACGAAAACGGTCAATGGGTATTCTACCAAGATGGACACACAGTATCTAATAGATGGGTAGCTTCTAATGCTACTGACTGGTATTATGCAGGAGCTAACGGAGTTATGTTAACTAACTCTTGGATCGCACGTGATTCTAGCTTACAGGTATGGTACTATGTAGGTGCTGATGGTAAGATGGTTACTAACACTGTAGTTGATGGATGCACTATCGACGCTAACGGTGAATGGCACGCTTAATTAAAACTAAATAAAGAAAAGAAAGAGCTGAAAAGCAAGTCAGCACAAACAATTGAAACCCTATCAGAACTCTCAATTACTCCAAAATTGAGAGTTCTTTTAATATTTAAATTGAAAATTCAAATTCTATTTAATTTTCTATTAAAATATTAAATTTTAGGATATAATATATTTAAGAAATCGAGGAAATGTTAAATGACAAGAGAAGAATTATTTGATAAATTAAATGAAATTCAAAAGTTGAGATGCGAAACTCAAACGTTAGAACTTAAATCTGCTTCTTTAGGTTGTCCCAAACGTCTTTATGATACTCTTTCAAGTTTTGCTAATCAAGATGAAGGAGGCATTATCCTTTTCGGTATTGATGAACAAAATAATTATGAGGAAGTTGGTGTTTATGATCCGCATGATTTACAAAAAAAAGTAAACGAACAGTGTCTTCAAATGATTCCAGTCATACGCCCGGTATTTACTGTAATTGAAAAAAACAACAAATACTTTGTATCCGCAGAAATTCCTAGTGTTGATATAACAGATCGACCTTGCTATTATGCCGGACAAGGAAGATTGAAAGGTTCTTTTGTGCGAAGCGGTGATAGTGATGAACACATGACTGAATACGAAGTATATAGTTATGAAGCCTTCAGAAAAAAATATCAAGATGACATTCGTGTAATATCACAAGCACCCTTTTCATCATTACAGCAAGATCTCCTCCAGCAATATCTTCTGAAAATCAAAATGAATCGTCCGAATCTATCAGCCCTTTCTGATTCTGAAATCTATGAATTGATGAGTATTACGAAAAATAATGAAGTTACTTTATTCTCTGAATTGATGTTTGGTATATATCCTCAAGCATATTTTCCTCAATTATCTATCAACGCTGTTTCAATTCAAGGAAAAGAGATTGGGGATTTAGGAAAGAATCAAGAAAGATTTATTGATAATCAGCGCATTGAAGGAACTTTAATTCAAATGTTAGAATCAGCACTGCAATTCGTCAGAAAAAATATGAAAGTCAGTACAATCATTGATCCTGAGACAGGACTGCGTGAAGATAAAACAGAATATCCAATCACTGCAGTCAGAGAAGCCTTGTTAAATGCGTTAATTCACCGTGATTATAGTATCCATACAGAAGGAAAGCCAATTCAATTATTTATGTTTGAAGATCGTCTTGAAATTCATAATCCCGGAGGCATATATGGAAGAATCAAAATTGATCAATTAGGAAAAATACAGCCGGATACAAGAAATCCAGTTATTGCAGTTGCTATGGAAAAACTAGGTATAACAGAAAATAGATATTCCGGTATTCCCGCAATCTATCGAAGCATGAAGGAGTATGATCTTCCTGATCCAATATTCATTGATGAAAGAGGAACGTTTCAGGTAATTTTTTATAAAAAGATACATGAGGAAAAAATTGAACTAAACAACGATGAAATAAAAATTTTGGAATATTGTCAAACACCACGAACTAGGAAAGAGTTAATAAAATATCTAGGATTATCTTCAAGTACATATGCTATTCAAACTTATATTGATCCATTAGTCAAAAGAGGTTTATTAAAATTAAGCATTCCTGAAAAACCTAGCAGCAGAAATCAAACTTATAAAACGAAATAAGTCAAAACATCTTATTACTGATTCTCAGAAATGAGATGTTTTTTTATTTCCTACAATCAGATTCAGTTATGCAATGACTTACATGATTGTGTCCGAAAAATAGAATTCCAATAGGGAAAGAGAAAGAAAGAGAGGAAAAATTTTATGAATAACTTTAAGAAGTTATTAGCTAGTGCTATGGCTTTGACTATGGTTACTAGTGTGTTGCCAGCTACTAATGTTAGTGCTGCTAATTTTACTACATGTACTGGTGATTCTGAAGTTTCATGCGAAGCATTAACTTTAAAAGAAGAATTAGAAATTAGAAAGATTTCATTGACATCACTTTCTGAAGAACAAGAAAGTAACGGATGGAGAGTTCTAAATTCTGATACTCTTATTGACACAAATGGCGATAACATCGCAAATGAATCTGCATTCGCTTATATTGGTACTGTAGTTGATGAATTTGATGGATTAAGTGTTTTAGATGAAGGCCGTACATTTGCTAGAGAAATAAGCAATATCTATAGAGGTGTTTTATCTTTTTTTACAACAGATGGATCACAATCTTGGCTAGATACTGTTGAAAATAGACTTTATGGAAAAGATCCAATTGATTATACTATTGATGGCTTAAAGGAAAGTTCAGACAATTTAGTAGAAGCACAAAAGAATTTGAAAAAGATGAGCGATTTCCAATATAAAGCAAATCTTACAGAGGATCAAGCAATTCAATTTGAAGATGTGATGGATTTATTGCAGTACAACATCAACGAAGCATTAGGTGTTACTCATGATTCTGACTTAAATGATTTTGTTTTAGCATTTGATACAATTCTTCAAAATGATTTAAATGGAGCATATACAGATGTTTCAGCTACACCAAAAGGTGCATCAAAATCAATCACAGAAATCACTGGATATACAGGAACTGACAATAAATTAAGCGGTCCTGTAGATCTTGAAAGTATCGCTCCGGTTGATGCTTCAAAAAAATCATCAATCAATGCTCGTATTAACAAAATCAAAAATCATTCTTTCTACAGCCGCTTTGAAGATGAAGAAGCAGTAATTTCAATTATTGAAGTTTATGAAGAAATGCTTGATGCTGTTGATGGACAGAAAGACTTATTAAAATCTGATGCATATGAAGCTTACACACGCACAAGAATCACTTCTGATACAAATTATGGTGAAAATAAGAATGGTAACACAAGAGAAACTGTTGAAACTACAGTAAAATTCTTTGACAAGCAACCTAATTTAACATCAAAAGTAAAAGCTGAAGCATTAGCAGAAGAATTAACAATGGAACAATTTGAAATTCTTCGCGAAATGAAAGAAGAAGTATTTGATGCAGCTTATACATTTGAAACTAGACAGATTGGTAACTATTATTCAGATAGATCAGATTGGAATTCTAGCGTTACTACTGCACAGAAACAAACTTTACAAAATGTATTCCCTGCATATTTATATGAATTAGTAGATAGAGAAGAAGGTTTGTTTGGTTATGACATTGTAGCTGCTCACATGGCAGAAGTTGAAGAAAATTATGAATTAGTATCTACTGAATTAGATAAATTAGTAGCTAAGAACTTAACAGTTAATGATCGTGATACTATCGTTGCAGTTGATGATGCATGGGATTTCTTAGATGTTTATGGCGATAACTTAACAAGTGCAGAGGCAAAAGTAGTTCGTCGTGCTGAAAGATCAATCGACGAATTATACGAAGCATACAGAGAAAAATTTGGTTCATTAGCTGAAACTACTGGATGGATTCCAATGGGTAATGGTGACTGGAAATACTTTGAAGCAGACGGAACAGCTCCAACTAAATGGATCTGCACAGCTCCAAATACTTGGTACTATGTACAGAATGGTAATATGATGAGAAACTACTGGGTATGGAGAGATGCAAACTCTGCATACTATGTAGGCGATGACGGTGTTATGGTTTACGGACCAACTACTGTTAACGGATATGAATTAGATGCTAACGGTTTGTGGCACAGATAATTCAGATTTTAGAAATTAATTAAATAGAAAGGTGCTGAAAAGCAATTCAGCACAAACAATTGAAACCCTATCAGAACTCTCAATTACTCTAAAATTGAGAGTTCTTTTTTGGCATAATTTCACATTTTATCTATATAAATTTACAATAATCCAGTGTTATATTATTTATTATTAAAGAATAGGAGCATTTATATGTATCAGTGATTTGGTAAATTTGTAAGAAGCAAAGCTTTTTCAATTATTTTTGAAATTATTGTATTTTTGCTGATGTTTTATGTTTCAATTCGATTAGGTGATCTAATTGACTATCAGTTCAATATAGACACTTATTTTATTATATTTATTCTATTATGTCTGTTTTTCTTATATATGGTTCATTTAAACTAGAAACAAAGGCAGAAACCGAAAACAAAATTATTTGAGTTTTGCAGCATTCTTCTTTGTTTCATCATTAATTTAGCCTTATGTCTTTTAGGATATGATTTATTGAATTTATTCATTCAATTTGAAAATATATCTGGATATTACATTCCAATTATCCTTTCTATATTGCTGACAATTTATGGCTTTATTCATGCTAGATCAGTGAAAGTAAAGAATTATGATATTTCTTTGCCTCATATCAAGCAGCCAATGACAATCGCATTGCTCAGTGATATTCATATCGGCACATTTGTCGATCATAAGCAGTTAGATAAGATCATATCAAAAGTAATGGATTAAATCCTGATTATGTTATGCTGGCCGGTGATACTTTTGATGATGGCGCCTTTGAAAATAAAGGAAATTCAGAAACTTTGAATCAATTAAAACGGCTGACTTCAAAATTTAAGGTGTTTGCTATTCTTGGAAATCATGATCCTGCCAGCCAAGATACAAAGATACGTGAATTCTTTAAAAAATCCCACATTCATTTACTGATTGATGATGATCTAAACACAAAACATTTCTATCTGATTGGACGTGATGACATCAGCAACAATCCAAATCGAAAATCCTTGGATTCTATTATCAACAAGAATATTCATAAGCCTACGATCGTACTTGATCACAATCCTTCCGGCATTCAGGAAGCCATGCAAAACAACATTGATTTGATCTTATGCGGTCATACGCATCGAGGACAATTCTTCCCTGCCAATATATTTACTGAATTGGCTTATGGCAAAGAATCCTATTATGGCTATGCTAAAAGAGGCAATACCCAAAGTATTGTTTCCTCTGGATGCGGTTATTTCCAAATTCCGATGCGTATTGCTACCAGCAGTGAAATTGTCATGATTCATATAAACGCATAAAAAAAGATGAAGACTCATCAAACTGTAAGTGTCCCTTGATGAAAAATCATCTTCCAATCTTGTTTTGTTTTGATCCAAATAGAAGAACGCAGTGTTTTTTGCGATGATTTATGTAATACATATGTCGCAAGCACTGTTTTTTTATCGATTTCCTGTATCTGGAAGTTTTCTATTTGCCAATCTTTATTTTTATTTCCTTCAAATGTATCGTTGATTTCATATTTGTAAACAATTCCTAAACTGGTAAATTCTCTGAATTGTTTATCTACATAATTTTGTATCAACAGAGGATTTGAACGGACTTCTGGATCTAATAATGCCATCTCTTTTTCAAAGATGGTTTCCTTCAATAGATTTATCTTATCTGCTTCACTGCCATTTTCTTTTTCATACATATGACGCAGATGTTCAAATACTTCATAGGTTGCCTGGGCATCATCCAGTGCTCGGTGTGCTGTTTCCTGAAAGATATTGAAGTAAGAAACACAGTCTTTCAGTTTATGGCTGGATAGCTGCGGGAGAATTTTTCTGGCATAGCGCAGATTATCCAATGACTGATTTTCTAAACAGATCCCTAGATGTCGTTCAAAGTTATTTTTGATAAAGCCAAGGTCAAAGTTCACATTATGGCCAATCAAAATGGCATCATTGATAAATAAAAGAAAATCAGTTAATACAGTTTCAATATCATCCGCATCACTGACCATTTCATTGGTAATGCCTGTCAGATTGGTAATAAACTTAGATATCGGAAACTGCGGTTTGATCAGACGGCTGAATGTATCGACAACCTGGTGATCCACAATTTTGACAGCCCCGATTTCTATGATTTCATCACTGCGGCTATTTAATCCAGTTGTTTCAATATCTAATACGATGTAATCACTTGGAAACACTAATTTACTCATAATCCTATGATAGCATAAAAGCCCACTTTTGTGGGCTTTGGATTAAATATTTTTGATTACAAAATTATAAGAATCACGGCACATTTCTTCAATGCCCTTTTCAGCTGTCCAGCCTAATTCTTCTTTTGCCTTTGTTGGATCGGCATAACATGCCGCAATATCTCCAGGACGTCTGCCTACAATTTGATAAGGCACTTCCACATGATTGACTCTTTCACATGTCTTGACCAGATCCAATACAGAATAGCCTTTTCCTGTGCCTAAATTGTAAATCAATACGCCAGTTTCATGTTCCAGCTTTTCTAAAGCCTTGATATGACCTAACGCCAAATCAACCACATGAATATAATCACGTACTCCTGTACCATCCGGTGTATCATAATCATCACCGAAAATATTCAGAATCGGCAGTTGTTTCGTAGCTACTTTCATAATATAAGGCATTAAGTTATTTGGAATATCATTCGGTGATTCTCCTAATAAAGCAGACTCATGAGCCCCGATCGGATTGAAATAACGCAAGAGAGCAACTGATAAGTCTTTTTCTGCATATGCAATATCCGTCAAAATACGCTCAATAAATAGCTTTGTTGTGCCGTAAGGATTTGTAGTGGATAAAGGGAAATCCTCTTTGATAGGCAATGAAGCCGGATCCCCATATACTGTCGCACTGCTTGAAAAGACAAACTTACGGCAGCCGAATTCTTTCATGACACTCAATAACACCAAGGTAGAATCAATGTTATTTCGATAGTATGCTAAAGGTTTTTCAACACTTTCACCGACTGCTTTATATCCGGCAAAATGAATGACCGCATCAATCTTCTGTTCTGAGAAAATTTTACGCATTGCTTTTTCATCACAGCAATCTTCTTCATAGAAAGCAAAATCTTTTTGAGTAATTGTTTTTATCTTATCTACGACATTTGGCTGTGAATTATAGAAGTTATCGACAATGACGACTTCATATCCTGCATTCAGCAATTCTACCGCTGTATGACTGCCGATATATCCACATCCGCCTGTAACTAATATTCTCATAAAAATACCTCGTTTCTATCAACATTATATGCTTTTTGACTTATACTTTTCAAGTTTTATCTGTATATCCTGATAGTTTTCATAAGTATCCATTTCATCTACTTCATCCGTGTTGACAGAATGCACCGTTACTTTCATTTGATTGAATAATTCCAAAGGAATATTGTCCCAATAATACTTTGGATTTGTATAATTTTCACTGATGTTCATTTTCTCAATGACACATTTTTTGATCAATTCACAGTCTTCTTTTTTCCAATAAGAAATCCCTAACATGCTTTCTTTTTCCTCATTGGTAATTTCCATTTCAACGACACGGCCATTTTCTACACGAGGACACCATTCCTTAGCCTCACTTTTCGGTCTTTGAACAACGTAATAACAGCTGTCTATATGCCGTTCAAATATATTTCTGAAAAGCACAACATCTGCATCAATCATATACGTATCACTGAAATGATCCATTGCTTTATAAAAAGAATATAAATTGTTATAGTCAGCATAATGTTCATTATAGATCAATCTTACATGATACTTGTCTTTCAAGTAATCAAACAGATGATGCATATGCCCGACAACAATCGTAATATCTTCAATACCAAATTCATGCAGATAGCCAATCGTTCTTTCAATATTCGGAATCCCGTCAATCGGCAATAATGCTTTGTGATTGTTCTGCGTTATCTCATGAAAACGTGAACCCAGACCTGCAGCTAAAATAATCGCATTCATGCTCTTGTATCCTCTCTTAATTCTTTGATAAAGCTGGCGACTACTCCAATCATGATCAATCCCAGCGGGAATGCGGCAATAATGGAAATTGTCTGCAAGTTTGATAAGGTGCTTTCAGCAAACAATAAGGCAATCGGCAGCAGCAGGAATACAATCGACCAAAAGGCCCGAAGTTTCTTGCTTGGTTCTTCTTTTTCTTCCTTTTCAGAATAAGAAGCAATGACCAAAGTAATGGCATCAAAGGTTGAAGCATAGAAAGCAATCATCGCTACAATCAAGATGACCAAAGCTATCTGATGCATCGGCAATGTCTCAAAGATCATCAGAATTACTGTAGACACATTCACGCCCTGCGCAATCATGCCAGCAACATCCAATGCTCCTGTTACTTGTAAGTACAAACCATATCCGCCGAATATAATAAAGGAAGTAAATGTACCCGCCATACCGCAGCACAATCCTCCTAAAATTGTCTGTTTGATTGTACGCCCTTCAGAAATCTTAGCAATAAAGAACGGAGTAGCTACAAACCAAGCAATCCAATAGGCCCAATAGAAGATTGTCCAATCCTGCGGGAATCCGCTGGAACGTGTCGGATCCATCCAGGTGGCCATACTGAAGAAATTATTGATCACCGTACCAATCGCTGTAATTCCTGTTTCAATCAAATAAATTTTTGGCCCGAACAGGAAGAACCAAGCTGCTAATAGTATAAACACAATGACACAGAAATTCGCTAAATAACTGATTGCTTTCATTCCCTTTAATACCGCAACCATGAAAACAAGACCAATTACACATAAACTGAAGATCGATATAGCTTTGCTGGATTCAATTCCTAATAAGCTGGCCAACGCTTCACTTAACAACGGAGTCGCCAATGAGAAGGTGGTAGCAGTACCAGCCAATAAACCTATAACAGCAAAAATATCAATAACTTTCCCGAATATGCCATCACTTTTATCTTTCAATAAAGGACGCAATGCTTCTGACAATGTCTGTCTTTTTCTCTTTTTGACAAACATCATATAGGCATAAGCACAAGCCGGTAATATATAAAATGCCCAAGGAATAGGTCCCCAGTGAAACAGCGGATACGCACTGGCCCAATCCTGTTTTTCTACCAAAGATAAAGTTCCTTGTCCAAAAATATTGGCATCATAATAATAACTCCACTCACATAATGACCAATAAAGAATATCCGCAGCCATGGTAGAAGTAAAGATCATGCTTCCCCATGAAAAAGTAGAATAACGAGGTTTATCCAATTTCCCCAGCTGAATAGAACCATATTTGCTGAAGGCAATAATGATTGCTGTAATCAAAATGCCCAATCCTAATAAAATATAAAAGAACCCAAGATCATTGACAAAGAAATTACGCAATAAAGCAATGATACTGCTGCTCTGTTCCGGAAAGACAAAGATCAAACCAGATAATAATAAAATCAAAGCCAATGGTATTAATGTAATGCCCCAATCAATCGTGTTATTTTTCATAAGTATTTTTGTATACCTCCATAGAATGTAACGCTCGATTCAAACGATCTTCACCATAAGTGCCAAAATCTTCCCCATTTGCTTCTTTTGCCATGGTCCAAGCACTCCACATAATATCCTGCAATATTTTAAACAATTCAATTTTCTGCTGATGAATATTTCCCTGGTAATAACTCTCAAACAGTTCTTCCTCTACCGGAGTAAACTCACATTCAATGAAATGAGCTGCCAGATCCCACATTGGATCATTATATCCGGCATATTCCCAGTCAATAAGATACATACGTCCTTCTTTATCCAAAATAAGGTTTTCACTGACCAAATCACAATGACAAGGTTTCAGATTCCAGCCCATTTGATCTAAGCGATCTTTGGATTGAATGTAAAACTCATGAGCTTGATCATATCCGGGATATGGAACGACATTTGATTGCTCCATGATGGTTTCATATTTTTCCAGTTCCACAAAAGGATCAAATCGTCCCTTCAGTTCTATACCGCTGTTATGCAGGCGCGAAAGCAAGTCTGCCACCTTCATCATATTCTCTTCCTGCTTGACTGTGGCATGCGTCATTGTCTTTGCATCCTCAATATAACGAGAAATCTTCACACCGCTTTGTTCATCAAAGTACACCGTATCGACATTCAGTCCCAATAAAAATCCTAGCTTGCCGTTTACCTTTTCATTGCCTCTGGAAATCATCGTTTCGGTGCATTTTCCAGGCATCCTTAAAATATAATTCCCTTTTGCTGTCTTCACTTTATAATTGGAATTGGTCATCCCTCCGGCAGTTCCAATGCTGTAAATATCACTTTCGTTCATATTCATGACCTTCATGAATAATTTTCTAAATTCCTGTGCATCATTTTCCTTTTCTTTTTTGCGAAGCTTTGGATAATAGAGATTCAGCATATCTTCATACTGTTTTTCATTATCGATATCCATGCACACACAGTCATCAGCTGTAATAACCGGAATACGATAAATGCGTGAAAGATTTTCCAATACATATTCATAATTGATATATGGATTTTGATTATTGGCATATATTTTCAGCATTCTTTCATACATGTGATAGGAAATCTTATTGATGCCTGTACATTCCCCATCAATACGATTCAATTCATGAATATCCTTGCTTATTTTAAATAAATGCTCTTGTTCATCTAATTCCACATAAGCTTCATCTGCTCTGCCTTTCGGTAAATTCATAAACATGCAGGTGGAATCACTGTTTTCAAGCAAAAGAGATAAAATGCTTTTTTCAAATACATAATCACTTTCAATCAATAAGAAATCCTCCTTGATTTCATCTTTTGCCAAAGCTAATGAATCCATTGATCCTGTCCATTTATATCGATTGCTTTCAACAATCACGATATTCTTGTTATGTTCAAACATAGCCTTGATTTTCTCTTTTTGAAAACCGACAACAATAACAATTTTTTCGATCCCTTTTTCAAAACAAGTATCCACAATTCTTTCGAGGATAGTCTGTGACTTCAGCATCAAACAGCCAATAGGACTGTCAAACACAGAATTCGCTCCGGCAGCTAAAATAACTGCCGTTTTTACAAAAGAATCTTTATTCACATTTAATTTATCCATCTGACGTTCTCGAATGACATTTTCCATGCATTCATTTCCTTTTGGAGTCAGTTCATAACAATTACGTCGATTGCGCTGATGAACTGTAATGAAGCCTTCATCAACCATGCTCTTCAGCAATGAATTGACCATTCCCAAAGAATAGCCGCTGACTTCTGCCATCTGGCGCTGTGTTGCATTCACATTGTCTCTAATACATTTAAGAAGCTGATAAATCTTTTCCATAATGCCTCCTTGATAGTTTCATTTTAAACTCTTTTGAGAAAAATGCAAGAAGTTTGTTCAAAAATTGAACATAAAATGAAGTCAAATGAAAAGATGGGTTTCCCCATCTCTATTTATTTGGTTTATCTTACCCAAAGTCCGTCAGCACCCATCCAGTAATAAGTGCCGTCTTCTTGTACCCAAGTATTTGTAAGCATCATACCATCATGGCCAACATAATACCATCTGCCGGAACCTCCGTCGATCCACATGTTTTTCTGCATAATTCCGTCAACGATATAATACCATTGACCTCCGGCACTCTGTGCCCAGCGATTTGCAGGTGTTCCGTCTGCTTCATAATAAGCCCAGCAGCCGTTGCCTAAATCATTCCAATCTGTGTGAGCACCATCATTCAATCGCATAATGTCATACTGTTCTTGGATTCCAGCTAAGAATTCTGCCCATACCGTTTCATCCATCAATTGACGAGGACAATTCTTACCAGAGAAATCTTTGTGCTGTTTCACATCATCAATGGTTAAATTCAATTCAATCAACAAACGAGCAACGAGCTTTTGTGTATTGGCTACCGTTTGATTCCAATCTCCGCCTGCGTTTTCACACATTTCAATAGCAACTGAATTTCCATTTCCGTAACCTTGTCCATCTCCGGCATGATAACCGACTTCATTCACAGGCATACTTTGAATGATTTGATGATCATCCACTGTGAAATGCCATGATGTATAAGCACGTGCAGTAGGATTCGATAACAAATCTGCATGTCTTTGTGCATCTGAATCTGGATTGCCATTTGCGGTGTTGTGAATCGTAATGGAATCTGGACGCATCACAAATCCTACACGTTTATATGGACTGTAATCAATAATCTGTGTCTTATATTCAACACCATCAAATGTAAGATCTAAAACACCTTTGGAATCCAATAAGGTTGCTTCTCCTTCTTTATTCATGATCCATCCGGATGTTGTACCATCTGTAATCAATAACCAGTTAAACGCTTTTTTAGAGACATCATATTGTCCTGGCTGGAAAGTAAAGCCTGCCTCAAATTTTTCCTCTTCAAAAGGCATTGTGTAAGCTTCTGCTTCAACATTCAATTCAATCACTTCATTGCTCATCTTGTGAATCTGTTTAGCGTCAATACGATTGTATTTATAAACCCATGTATTATCATATCCGACTAAACGATAAAAATTGTCTTTAATTGCATCTGCATAATAAACCCCTTCAGGCACAGAACCAAGAATTCTGCCGCCAATAAATGGTTCATCGCCAACCTCAGTTTCCTCATCAATATATAAAATGTAGTCTCCCTCTACATAATATGGCTCTGCGTGAATAGGCATAGGCTGACTAAACAGCATCATGACCAGTGCAAATATAATTCCTAACTTCTTCTTCATTATCTCAAATCACCTCTTGTTTATAATTTTAACACGAAAATTCTCTTTGAATTATGTGAAATATAAAATGAAAAAGAAAAGCTTCAATAAAGCCCATGATTTCGGGACTGGTAATTTTTTACTTTTTTTATTTTCACTAGATTCAGTTATGCAATGACTTACATGATTGTGTCCGAAAAATAAGAATTCCAATAGGGAAAGAGAAAGAAAGAGAGGAAAAAATTTATGAATAACTTTAAGAAGTTATTGGCTAGTGCTATGGCTTTAACTATGGTTACTAGTGTATTGCCGACTAATGTTCAAGCATATCAAAACCCAACAGATGAAACAATCGATGTTGATTATGCTCAAATTGCAGCTGCAAAGAACTTAGTAAAGGAAATTAATTCTGCCTTGAAAGATGATGTTAGTTTAAATAACATCACAACAAAAGATCCTTATACTTGGGGCGTTATTGCTACTGGTACAGTTAGTGATTTATTAAAAACACCTTATAACGGGACAACAGTTGAAGCGACATTAAAAATGTTAGTAGCTTCAGGTGAAGCAACTGACAGCGAACTTGAAGTTGCAGAAAAATTAGTTGGTAAAAACAAAGCTTGGATTAGCTTTGATAACAGTGTAGACAATATCTATGAAGGAATTGGAACCTTAGTAGATTACTACAAAAATGAAGGCAAATATGATGGTGTAGATTTAGATAGAAAATCATATCCAGAAGTAAAAGAAGCCTATGATATGATCAACGCTTATGTTGGATTTATTGGAAATACAACAGCAACTGTAAATGATGGTTATGCTGAAATTTCATTAAAAGATGCTTATGATGAATACTTCTCATTAATGGAAGATGCTGTACAGGATTATGAAGAAACTTATGCTGATGTCTTTGCAGATAAATTTGTAAAGGCATTGGAAGAAAAAGTAGTAGTTACTTATGATAGAGATGCTACTGTTGAGGATTTAGTTGATGGTGCTGCATTCCACCGTGAAGATTTATCTAAATTAGAAAAAGTTCTTTCTGATATCAGAGATGACAAAGTTGCTTATGACGGAGTTTACTACAGCCAAGTTGAAGGAGATCCAGATGTAGAAGATATTTTGGATGCTTTGGATGCTATCGTTGAAGATGTAAAAGATGTAAATGAGTTATTTAAATCTGATGCTTATAAAGCTATCCGCAGAATGAGCTTTACTTCTTTAGCAAATGCTGCAGTTGATTTCAAAGCAGATTACAACAACGACACTAAGGAAACAAAATATCTGAATGAATTGAATAAAGTAAATACTAATGAAATCGAAGCTTTACAGACATATGTAACTGATTTCTTCAATGAATTCTATACAGTTGATGCAGTTCAACGTTCTAATGGAAACTACTCTTTAAGATTAGAAGAAACTGAATTAGCTCGTTACTTAAATGAAAATGAAAAAGAATTCGCAGAAAGTAATGCAGTTGTAGTCTTATTAACTACTAACGTTGATGTAAGATCTGAAGAAAGCGTTTATGACGAATTAACTGCAGGTGTTGGTGAATTAGATAAGTTGGTCAAAGCTGCAACAACTGACATTGAAGGAATTGCATTGAACAGCACATTCACTTCATCAGATGCATCAAAAATCTTAGCAGCAAAGAAAGCTTATGATGAATTAATGGATAAGACAGGTCCTTACTATTCAGCAATGACTTCTAAAGAAAGACGTGCAGTTTCAGCAAATGAAGATTTAATTTCAGCATTATATGCAAAATTAATCTTAAACGGTACAGTAACTAAAGATTGGTGGATTAAAGAAAACGGCCAATGGGTATTCTATAAGAATGGATTACCACAGTCAAATGTATGGGTAGCAGACATCAACAATGACTGGTATTATGCAGGAGCTAACGGAGTTATGTTAACTAACTCTTGGATTGCTAGAGATTCTAGTGGATCAGTATGGTACTATGTAGGTGCTGATGGTAAGATGGTTACTAACACTGTAGTTGATGGTTATGCTATCGATGCTAACGGTGAATGGCACGCTTAATTAAAACAAAATAAAGAAAGAGCTGAAAAGCAATTCAGCTCAAACAATTGAAATTCTATCAGAACTCTCAATTCTTATAAAATCGAGAGTTCTTTTTTACATTCTTATTAATATTCATAATTATTGACAAATCAATCAATTGGTTTATAATTATAAACATTAAGAGGTATCATATGAAAAAAACATCATATAATCTATTGCCCCAAACTGAAGATATATTAAAAACATTGGGTGAACAAATCAAATTGGCAAGACTTCGCCGTAATTTATCTGTCGAATTAGTTGCAGAGCGTGCAGGAATCAGCAGAACAACTCTTTGGAATGTTGAAAAAGGCAGTCCTTCTGTTGCAATTGGTATATACGCTGCTGTATTACATGCACTTAATCGAATGGATAAGGATCTATTACTGGTTGCAAAAGATGACGCTATGGGAAGAAAAATGCAAGATTTAAATTTAATTACAAGGAAACGAGCACCTAGAAAGGATGATTAATTATGGAAATCAATCAAAAGAAAGTATTTGTCTATGATGATTTTAGTGAAGAAAATCCTATTCTGTTAGGAAAACTATATATAGATGTAATTAAAGGAACAGAAAGCTACTCTTTCGAATATGATGATAAATGGTTAAAATCAAAGAAAATGTCCGTTGCTCTAGATCCTGATTTATTTCCATACGGCGGAAGACAGCATCCCAGCAACAGATCAATTTTTGGCGTGTTTGCTGATGCTTCTCCGGATCGCTGGGGACGAATGTTAATAAATAAAAAAGAACGAATCAATGCTCAAAAAGAATCTCGTAAGCCTAGAAAACTAAACGATAGTGATTATCTTCTCGGTGTCTATGATGAAACACGTATGGGAGGCATTCGATTTAAACTGAATGAAGACGGTCCCTTTTTAGCCGATGATAAAGATACTGCTGTACCGCCATGGGAAACACTTCGCGCATTGGAAGAAGCTTCAAGACAATTTGAAAATGATGATTCCACTTTCAACGAAAAATGGATCAATCAATTGCTTAAACCGGGTTCATCGCTCGGCGGTGCACGGCCAAAAGCAACAATAATTGATCCAAGCGGTCAATTATGGATTGCAAAATTTCCATCAAAAAACGATGATAATAATACTGGAGCATGGGAAAAGGTTGTTCATGATTTGGCACGTATGTGCGGTTTAAATGTACCTGATTCAAAAATTGAAACTTTTTCGAAATTGGGCAGTACCTTTCTCGTAAAGAGATTTGATCGTATTGGGAATAAAAGAATTCATTTTGCCAGCGCAATGACATTGTTGGGAAAAAAGGATGGTGCTTCAGCAATAGATGGAGTAAGTTACTTAGATCTTGTATCAATCTTAAATTCAGTTGGCTGTCATCCCAAAAAAGATTTAATTGAATTATGGAAACGAATTGTTTTCAATATGGCTGTATCAAATACAGATGATCATTTACGAAATCATTCCTTCATTCTACGAAAAAATGGCTGGGAGCTTTCCCCTCTTTATGACGTTAATCCAGTACCTTACGGTGATGAACTTTCTCTAAATGTGAATGAAAATGATAATAGCATTTCAATTCCTTTAGCAATTGAAACAGCTCGCTATTTTGGTATCGAAAAAGAAGATGCCGTAATAATGGCAAATGATATCATAGAAATAGTAAAAAATAATTGGGAAAAGTTAGCTAATCATTACAATATTCCCAAAAACAAAATAGAAGATATGCGTCCGGCATTCCATGCTTGCTATGAATCATATTAGCTTTTGCTTCTCAAAAAGATAGATATTTTCATATTTCAATGTAGAAATTTAATTTTCTTTGTAAATATTAAATTTTAGAGCATAACATATTTAAGAAATTTGAGAAATGTTAAATACTAAGAGAAGAATTATTTGATAAATTAAATGAAATTTGAAAATAAATTATGAGACTCAGATCAGCCCTGAATTTATCCTCTAGTAAAAAAGTAAATAAAATTAATCGTCAATGAAAAAATCTGAAATCTAATTCACATCTCAGGAATGAGATGTTTTTTGTATAACGGCATGCCCGTCATACAAAAAACAGTTAGTGTCAAAGCTAACTGTTTATATCTATGCAGAAGACTGCGTATAAAGGAATACTTTTAATGTTATTCTCGTATCCGAAATTTTTTTCTGAAATTCTGATTCCATAAGGTGGATTTACTGTTTCCATAAATTTCTTCAATGTATTTGCACGTACATGTCTTCCTGATTTGCATTCAATCGGAATCAGGTCACCTTTATCATTTTGTAGAATGAAATCTAATTCTCCGCCTCCGCTAGGCATACTCCAATAATATGGTTCATATTCATTCGCTTTAAGTGCCTGCATAACATAGTTTTCTGTAAGACCTCCTCTTGTGATATCAGAAAGATTACGATCATATAAGAAACTGTCTGCAGAAATACCGTAACGCACAAATAACAAACCTATATCTGACATATATATCTTAAATTGATCATTATCCGCATAGGCTATCAATGGAGTTTTCCATTCTGTAACACGAGTGCATTTATATATGATTCCACTGTTCTTAAGCCAATTGATAGGTGAAATATAATCGTATGCTCTTGCACCGGATCGTATCTTGGCATATTGGAATTTCTTATTTGTTTCTTTCGCCAACTGTGCAGGTATGCTATCCCATGCATCCATAATTTTATTGGCTTCTTGTGCAGATACATATCTTGCCATATCTGCTGTGTAGCTCAGATTAATATTTTTTTGAATATTCTGTACAAAGATATAGTTATCCTGATGAATATATGTGCTGACTGCATTGGGCATTCCTCCTACAGTAATGTATTTATAATACCAATCTAATGCTTTCAAATGTAATGGGAATTCGCTCATTCTATCGTAGTAAGTGCGAATCATTTCAGCTAAGTCATATTGATCATTTGCCCAGAGAAATTCTTCAAAATCCAAAGGATACATATTCAAGAAGTCAACTTTACCAACTGGAAAAGAAAATAAATCTCTTTTAATTGCCACTCCAAGCAAACTGCCTGCAGCCACAATATGATAATTTGATGAATGCTCATTAAAGTATTTTAAAGATGTGAGCGCTCTTTCACAACACTGGATTTCATCAAAAATAATGAGAGTGTTGTTTTCTGTTATTGTCTGATTATTTAAAACTCCCAATGATTTAATTAAACGCGGTATATCGAAGTCAGCGTCAAATAGCTCAGCTAAAGGTCGATTATCTTCAAAATTGAAATAAGCATAATTGTCATAGTTTTTACTTCCAAACTCAACTAATGAATAAGTTTTCCCTACTTGTCTGACACCATTTAAAATAAGCGGATAACTTGATCGATTTAATTTCCAATCCAATAATTTCTGTTCTATCTTTCTTTTCATGAGATCACCTGACAACATTATATCACAAAAGTGTATGAATGATACATTAACGTGGTAATTTTAATGTTATTTATTTACTTTATTCTAAGATTCAGTTATGCAATGACTTACATGATTATATCCGAAAAATAAGAATTCCAATAGGGAAAGAGAAAGAAAGAGAGGAAAAAATTTATGAATAACTTTAAAAAGTTATTAGCTGGTGCTATGGCATTAACTATGGTAACATCTGTGGTGCCTACAGCAGCAACTAGCGTTTTTGCGGCATCATACAGTGAAGTGCAAGCTGCAGAAGAAGTAGTAAATGAAATTGTTTATAATTTAGCACAAAAAGAAAAAACAATTTACGATTCTACATTTGAAGAAATCAAGGAAGCAAGTGGTAAAGAGAATTTAACTACTGCTGTATCAGCTGCAACAAGTGAAGAAGGTAAATATTTGGCTGGCTTATATGCTGGTACAAATGCATTAAAGGAATTGCTAACTAAACTTCCTGAATTAGCAGATGATGGTGAAATCAAAAATACAGATGCTTACGATACTACTTATAAGGCACATTATGAATCATTGATTGCTAATGAAAAATATTTAGGCAACATGGGATGGTCATCTGAAGTATTGTCAGATTTCAATGACGATGCTGATGCATTGAAAGCAATGGTAGCTGAATATAAAGAAGCTTATTCTGATGTTTATTTAGAAGAATATGTAACAGAGTTAAGAACTAAGACATTTGTTGAAGAGTTAACTGCATTAGAAGATGAAAAATCTTATTCTAGAGATAACTTAGAAGATTTAAAAGAAACTTTAGAGAAAGAATTGGATTCAGATGAATATGCTGAATACAGCGGTGAAGATGAAGTTGCTGAAATTATCGATGCAATTGAAACAATGATTGACAACATGGAAACAGTGAATGAAATCCTGGGTTCAGATGATGCAAAGGAATTCAGAAAAGTAAGAAATAAAGTTACAGCATTTGTTGAAAAAACTGATGATGCAGCATTAGATTACATTGCTGAAAACTTCACTGAAGAAGATGTAGAAAAAATCATTAATTATGCAGAAAATGTCGTTAGTGAATTCTATACTTACGAAACTAGAAGACGTTCTGTTTCAGGAAATTACTATGTTGTAGAAGAACCTACTGAATTAGCTATGTACTTAAATAGCAATGATGTGCATGAAGGTGCTAGAAAATTATTAAAAGAAATCTTTGAAGAAAAAGTATCAGATACTTATTATGATGTTTTAGTTGAAGAAGATTTAAGCGTAACTACAAAAGAGGAATTAATGGAAATGATTGATGCCGCTAAAAACATCGAATTAAAATGGAACTATACAACTTCTGAAGCAGAAAAGGTATGGGATGCAGTTTATGCAGTAAACGTTCTTCTTAACAATAGAACACAATACGAAGTAACTGCAAGAGAAGCACGTACATTGGAAACATTGAAAGGAAAATTAGATGTTATTGATGATAGATTAGGCGAAGTAGAAGCCGATGTAGAAATCACAAAAGACTGGTGGGTATTTGAAAATGGTCAATGGGTATTCTACCAAGACGGACGTACAGTATCTAACGTTTGGGTAGCAGACCACAACAATGACTGGTATTATGCAGGAGCTAACGGAGTTATGTTAACTAACTCTTGGATCGCACGTGATTCTAGCTTACAGGTATGGTACTATGTAGGTGCTGATGGTAAGATGGTTACTAACACTGTAGTTGATGGTTATACTATCGATGCTAACGGTGAATGGCACGCTTAATTAGAGAAATAAAAGAAAGAAAGAGCTGAAAAGCAAGTCAGCACAAACAATTGAAACCCTATCAGAACTCTCAATTCCCCTAAATTGAGAGTTCTTTTTCTTGATAGAAAAAGATATATCTGATAAAATAAACTCAAGATAAACTAAGTTAGTTACATTTGAGTTAGGAGGATATATGTTCATCGGCAGAAAAAAAGAATTGGAAAGTTTAGAACAGCTTTATGAAACAGATAAATTTGAATTTGCAGTTATTTATGGAAGAAGGCGTGTAGGAAAATCGACCTTGATCAAAGAATTCTGCAAAGATAAAAAAAGCATCTATTATATTGGTGTAGAAGGAGGTCAGAAAGATAATCTTGCAGGTTTTTCAGCTAGTATTTTATCAGTTGTTCAACCTAGCCTGCTTCAATTAACTTTTCAAAGTTATGAACAATTGTTTGATTATATTGATGGTATTGCAAATGAAAAGATCATATTGGCCATTGATGAATATCCATATCTTGCTCAAGGTTATGAACCTCTATCTTCTTTGATTCAGAAGCACATTGACGAAAACTGGAAAGACAGTAAACTTAAACTCATTTTGTGCGGTTCCTCAATGAGCTTTATGGAAAATCAAGTGTTAGGATATAAAAGTCCTTTATATGGCAGAAGGACAGCTCAATATAAAATCGAAAGATTCAAATTACATGAAATAAAAGAATTTCATTGGAATTTCACTTATGAAGAACTAACGAAGATTTATGCTATTACCGGCGGAATTGGGGAATACCTTTCTTTTATTGATGATCATTTATCTGTGAAAGAGAATATCATTAAACTTTATTTAAATCCGCAAGGCCGTATGTTTGAAGAACCAACAAACCTACTAAAACAAGAATTACGAGAGCCAAGAATATATCATTCTGTACTCAATGCAATCGCTCATTCAAAAAATACACTCAATGAGATAGCACAGCAAATTGGTGATACAACATCTTCATGCAGTTATTATTTAAATTCTTTAATATCTTTAGATATTATTGGCAAGGAAATACCAATAGGAGAAAAATCATCAACAAAAAAAACGACCTATTATATTAAAGATAGTGCGTTTATATTTTGGTATAGATTTGTATATCCGTATGTCTCATTGATTGTTCAGCAAAATGGTGAGTATGTATATAATTCTTTTGTAGAGAAGAATCTAAATCATTATATGGGAAAGGTATTTGAAAGAGTCTGTATGATGTATTTGCTGCAGCCAAGTGTAATAGAGAATGCCCCATTTGCATATGCTGAAGTGGGCAGATGGTGGGGCGGAAATCCAATCACAAAAAAGCAGGAAGAAATTGATATATGCGCGATGGATTCTCACAATATTTTGATAGGCGAATGTAAATGGCATAAAGATCCTATAGATATGATCGTATTAAGCGATCTGTTAAAACAAGGAGAATTATTTACGCAAGAAAACAAATACTATTATCTATTTTCATTATCAGGATATAAAGAAAATGTACTAGAATATGTTAGAGATTATGACAATCTGTATTTAATTAATCTTGAAAATATTATTGAATGCAAATAAAAATCTAGAATCTTCAATCTAACTTATTGAAGATTCTTTTCTTTTACCTTTCCATTAGATTCAGTTATGCAATGACTTACATGATTGTGTCCGAAAAATAAGAATTCCAATAGGGAAAGAGAAAGAAAGAGAGGAAAAAATTTATGAATAACTTTAAGAAGTTATTAGCTAGTGCTGTGGCTTTGACTATGGTTACTAGTGTGTTGCCTGTTACTGGTGTAAACGCAGCTGTAACAGCTACTGATGATACTCCAATCGACTACATCAGCGAAACACAGGTTGCAAATGGTAAAACTGTCGTTAATAGATTAATTGCAGCTTTAACTGAAGAAAAATTAACTATTGACACAGTAACAACAACAGAACAACTTACAATTCAAGATGAAGTTGGTGCTATGACAGTAGGTGAATATGCAGAACTTCACGAAAATGAATTAAAACACTTAGTTGCATCTGGAGAAGGAACTGATTTACAGAAAAAAGTTGCAACAAAATTAGTTGGTGCAAAAAATGAATGGATCAATTTCACAGAAAGTGCTGTTAATTTAGTTGAAGGTATCGATGCATTAGTATCATTCTACAGAGATGGTGGTAAATACGATGACGAAGATTTAGATAGTACAGGTTATACTGAAGTAAAGAGAATCTATGATTTAATTAATGATTTTGATGGCTTCTTGAACAACTTAAATTCAACTGAAACTGTGGCAGACACAGGCTTAACTTACAAAGAAGCATATGATGAATACTTCGACATTATGGAAGCTGCAGTTGAAGATTATCAAAATGAATACTATGATGAATTTGCAGTTGAATACATCAACTCATTAAAAGAAACTTTTAAAACAGAATTAGCTGCATTGGAAGATGCTGAACTTAATTCTTATAATAGAAGCAATTTAGATAGTTTAAAAGAAAAACTTGAAACTGTTACTGAATCAACTGCATATGACACTTATGGAGCTGAAGATGAAGTAGTTGAAATCATCGATGCTATTGAAGGCATGATTGCAGATATGGAAACAGTAAACGAAATCTTAGATTCTAGTTCTGATGCTGTTAGAGGCCTAAGATCAGTTAGAAGTAAAGTAAGATCTTTAGCTGGCAAGACTGATGAAGCTGCATTAAGAGTAATTGATACTTTTACTGCTGATGATATTGATGCAGTACAAGCATATGTAGAAGAAGTTGTAAACGAATTCTATACTTATGAAACTAGACAGAGATCAAGCGGACGTTATTATGTAAGAATTGAACCAACTGAATTAGCAATGTACATCAGTGAAGATGATGTAAATGATGACGTTTTAACTATTTTAACTACAATTCTTGATGCTGATGAAAGATCAGAAGATACTGTTTATGATGTATTACTTGATACAGATACAACTGTTGTAACTAAAGCTGATTTGATTGCTATTGTTGAAGAAGCTGAAGGTGTAGAATTGAAATGGACTTACACTACTACTGAAGTTGACTTAGTTGAAGATGCATTAGATGCATTAGATTTATTATTCCCAACATTACCAGAAAATGCTACTGAAGAAGAAAAAGCTGAATTTGTTGCTGACCCATATAGATTGAATGCACGTGAAGAACGTACATTAAAAGCTGAACAAGCACGTTTAGAAAGAATCCACTCAAGAATGGAAAATGCAGAAGCAGAAATCATCGTGACTAAAGACTGGTGGGTATTTGAAAACGGTCAATGGGTATTCTACCAAGACGGACGTACAGTATCTAACGTTTGGGTAGCTGACCACAACAATGACTGGTATTATGCAGGAGCTAACGGAGTTATGTTAACTAACTCTTGGATCGCACGTGATTCTAGCTTACAGGTATGGTACTATGTAGGTGCTGATGGTAAGATGGTTACTAACACTGTAGTTGATGGATGCACTATCGACGCTAACGGTGTATGGCACGCTTAATTAAAAAGCAAAATTTAAGAAAGTAAAAGAAAGGTGCTGAAAAGCAATTCAGCACAAACAATTGAATCCCTATCAGAACTCTCAATTTCCCAAATTGAGGGTTCTTTTTTTCTTTTATTGGCATTTTCCAAAAAATGTATATTATAATCGTTTATTTGACTTGAATTTTTTTCAGTTAATTTAATAAAAAAGAAGATTTTTAATAAAAATTACTACAATACGCATAAAATCCTTATAGTTCGTAAATTCGATTATATAGAACTGCTATTTTTCTTTTATTCCTATCAAGGATATAGTTATGCAATGACTTACATAACATATCCAAAAAAATTAGAATTCCAATAGGGAAAGAGAAAGGAAAGAGAGGAAAAATTATTATGAATAACTTCAAGAAGTTATTAGCTAGTGCTATGGCATTATCTATGGTTACTAGTGTATTGCCAGCTGTTAGTACAAACGTTAGTGCAGCAACTTGTAATATCGTAGAACGTGATTTTGCTGATACATTGGTAGAAGCTATTGCTACAGATGTTAGGGCAGCAGGCTACACATTAAGTAACATCCCTAACAATGCAACTACAAATGCTGATGGAGATGGACAAATCGCTTGGACAAATACAAGCGCATTGTTAGATGGAATTTCTGCTGGAGCTACAATTTGGGAAGTATTAGAAGCATCTCCAATTAATACAGTAACAACTGTAACTGGATCTGCAAGTACTATTATCGAAAATCGTGTAAACAATTGTTCAGGTGAAGATGAAGACGCTACTTACTTGGCTGGATTCGTAACTGCAGTAAATGATTTGAATACTATTGTAGATGAATTACACACTAAATTAACAAGCGGTGACTTAAGTGATGGTGTGATTGATTCTGACGAATGGACAGATGCAGAAGAATTATACAACAAAGTAGTAAATGCTTTACCATATTTAGATAACGTTGCTACAACTAAGTACGACGAAGATAAGAAAGAACAATTCAGAGATGATGCTGCAGTATTAGAAGATTTAGTAAATGATTACAAAGATGAATTCTATGATGATTTTGCTGAAAATTACATCACTGATTTGGAAGAAAAATTTGCTAAAGAATTAGAATTAAACGATGATGGTAAATATCAAGGTAGATCATTATCTGCATTAAAATCTGCATTAGAAAAAGAGATGGCATCTGATGAATATGCATTATACGGTGATGAAGATGAAGTAGTTGATATCATCGATGCAGTTGAAGCTGTTATTTCTGATTTAGAAACAGTTGATGAAATCTTAGATTCTTCTTCTGATGCTGCTAGAGCTTTAAGAGCAGTAAGAAGCAAAGTAAACAATTTAGCTGGTAAAACTGATGAAGATGCATTGAAAGTAATCGATACATTCACAGCTGAAGACATCGAAAACGTTCAGACTTATGTAGAAGAAGTTGTAAACGAATTCTATACTTATGAAACTAGACAGAGATCAAGCGGACGTTACTATGTAAGAGAAGAAGGAACTGATTTAGCTGCTTACATTGACAATGACGATGTAAATACAAATGTAAGAAAACTGTTAACTACAATCTTAGACGCTGATCAGAAATCAGAAGACACAGTTTATGATGTATTAGTTGATACAGATACTACAAAAGTTACAAAAGCTGATTTAATCGCTATCGTTGAAGAAGCTGAAGGTGTAGAATTGAAATGGACTTACACTACAACTGAAGTTGACTTAGTTACTAATGCTTTAGATGCATTAGAAAGATTATTACCAACAGATGCTGATGGTGATTACACTGGTGAAGATCCATACAACTTGAATGCACGTGAAGAACGTACATTGAAAGCTGAAAGAACTCGCTTAGAAAGAATTTGGTCTAGAATGGAAAATGCAGAAGCAGAAATCATCGTGACTAAAGATTGGTGGGTATTTGAAAATGGTCAATGGGTATTCTACCAAGACGGACGTACAGTATCTAACGTTTGGGTAGCAGACCACAACAATGACTGGTATTATGCAGGAGCTAATGGAGTTATGTTAACTAACTCTTGGATCGCACGTGATTCTAGCTTATCAGTATGGTACTATGTAGGTGCTGATGGTAAGATGGTTACTAACACTGTAGTTGATGGTTATACTATCAATGCTAACGGTGAATGGCACGCTTAATTAAGTTAAGTTAAAAATAATAAATAAAGAGGATTTCTCAATAAGAGAGGTCCTCTTTTTTACGGATAAAAATCTATAAGTGAAGAATGGAAAATAATTCCGTTCAGAAATATTCATAACTGATGAAAAGTTATCATTAAACGGCTGATTTCTTTATACTTTTCATTGATTGTTGATGCGAAAAAAGTAAAAAAATGATATGATTATTGCGTTCAAGGTGGTGATAGAATGGTTGAAATAATTGTTTTAGGCGGAGGGCATGCCGGTGTAGAAGCTGCACTTGCCTGTGCTAGAAAAAAACATGAAACAATGTTGATTACCATGAATATAGATATGATTGCATCCATGCCATGCAATCCTAGTGTTGGAGGACCGGCCAAAGGAATTGTTGTGCGTGAGATCGATGCTTTGGGCGGCGAGATGGGACGTGCTGCTGATTTAACTGCTCTGCAGTTTAAAATGCTGAATATGGCCAAAGGTCCTGGAGTACAAAGCTTACGTGTGCAAAGTGATAAGATGGCTTATAAGCGCTATATGCAGCAAACATGCCTTCATACAGAGCATTTAACTGTAAAAGAAGCTATTGTAGAAAGAGTTTTATTTGAAAATAAGAAAGTAGTTGGTGTTGAACTGCAGGATGGCAGTGTGATTCAATGCCAGGCGCTGATTTTAACTACAGGTACCTTTATGAGTTCAAATGTTCTTGTAGGACATACTTCAACACCAAGCGGTCCAGACAATGAGCCGACAACTTATCATCTGTCAGAAAGTTTGAGAGAGGCTGGATTGAAAACTTTCCGTTTAAAGACTGGTACACCTGCACGAATTTATCGTGACAGCATTGATTTCAGTAAAACGGAACCTCAGCCAGGAACGGATGATTTTGTCTGTTTCTCAAATGACACAAAACCAGATGAGATCTTGCCTTTCAAGGAACAGGAAATTTGTTATTTAACTTATACAACGCCTTTAACACATGAAATTATTAATTCTAACTTAAAAGAAAGTGCCATGTATTCAGGCTTAGTAAAAGGTGTAGGTCCGCGTTACTGTCCTTCTATTGAAGATAAGTTAGTCAGATTTGCAGACAAGCAAAGACATCAAATATTTTTAGAGCCTGAATCCAGAGAATTAGATACAATCTATGTTCAAGGCTTCTCTACTTCAATGCCTCATGATATTCAAGAGAAAATGTTAAGAAGTTTACCTGGGCTAGAAAATTGCCGTATCAAGAAATATGCTTATGCAATTGAATATGATGCTATTGATCCGCTTCAGCTGAAGCCTACACTAGAAGTCCGTGATATAGAAAATTTATTCTGCGCCGGACAAATCAACGGAACAAGCGGATATGAAGAAGCAGCTGCACAAGGCTTGATGGCAGGAATCAATGCCTCATTAAAACTTGAAAAACGTGAAGGATTGGTTTTAGGCCGTGATGAAGCTTATATTGGTGTTATGATTGATGACTTAGTGACAAAAGGAACCAAAGAGCCTTATCGATTATTGACTAGCCGTGCAGAATATCGTTTGCTTCTGCGTCATGACAATGCAGATATGCGTTTAAGTGAAAAAGGCTATGAAGCAGGATTGCTTCCTCAGAATAGATATGATGCATTTAAAAAGAAATGCGAAGATATTAAGAAAATTACTTCCGCATTAGCCGAAATTCGCTTCACACCGAAATCAGAAGTCAACGAATATCTGATTCAATTAGGATACGAGCCTTTGCATGAAGGCATCAGTGCACTGGAACTTATTAAAAGACCTAATGTGACATTAAAAGGATTAAAGCCATTTTTGTCATTAGAGATCGATGATCAAGTTGCCAAACAAATTGAAATTGAGGCTAAATATGAAGGTTATATCCGAAAGGCAAAAAAAGAAGCAGAGCGTCTGCAGGCGATGGATAAAGTCAAACTTATCAATGTCAATTATGATGAAGTAGAAAATCTATCTTTGGAAGGAAGACAGAAATTATCACAGCTGCAGCCATTTACATTGGGACAAGCCTCTCGTATTTCTGGGGTCAATCCTGCAGATATTGCCGTATTGGCTGTATATCTTAAACAAAGGAGCAAGTAAATGAAACTTTATGTAGAGCAAGCCGTTTTCACATGGGCCGATCGTTTTTCCATTTTTGATGAACTTGGAAATGAAGTTTATTATGCAGAAGATGAAAACTTTACTATCGGACATAAAGTTCGTGTATATAAATACGGTATGGAAATCGGTTATATCAAACAGGAGATTTTTAATTTCATGCCGACGTTTGAAATGGAATTACGAGGAGAAGCATTGGGTTCTATTGTAAAACGACTGTCTTTTTTATCACAGAAATATGATTTGGAATATAAAGGCTGGTATGTTGACGGAGATTGTTTTTCCTTGAATTATACAGTCTATGATGAAAATGATTTAGCAGTCATGCAAATTTCCAAAGAGATTCTTACTTGGGGAGATTGCTATTGCTTAGATATTCTTGATGATCGATATGAGGAAATCTGTGTGATGATCCTTTTGGCTATCGACTGCGCTATGTGCAATGATTAAAGTGAAGAAATTCACTTTTTTTATTGGAATATGAATGGTATAATACATAAGTATGAAATCAATTATGACCGAAATAAAAGAAATACTGATCAAATGGAAAGATCTTTATATGTCTGATGTGAAAAACAATAGTATTCATTTAGCGATGATTCTTTTAGCTATGTTATTTTCATATCGCTATGGATATATTCTGATTTTGATGATTGCCGGACTCATCTATTATTATCATTATCGCTTTAAGGAGTTAAGTTTGAATCAATCTCAGCCCAAAAATTTGATATATGCCCTCTTATTTGCATTATTTATTTTTTTTGGATCGCAAAAGGTATTGATCAATGGCAACTATCTTTTACTGCCTTCAGGCAATTCTTTCATTGGAATTCTAGTTTACACATTAGGATTTGCCGTTATGGAAGAGCTGTTCTTTAGAGGATATCTTACTCATATATTGAAAGGGAAAACAAATAAAGCTGGTTTGATTCTTATCGTTACTGTTGTTTATGGATTATATATGCAGTCAATGATCGGTTTGGTATTAGGTTTAGGACTGATGCTTCTTTATGTTTACTCAGATTCGATATATCCGGGTATCTTTGCCAGTTTTGCATTAAGATGTTTCCTTTATCTTGAACAATCCAATCCGCAGCTGTTTGAACCTCTTGCCCAATTCTTTGCACAAGGCGGAGAAATTCAGACATTTGCCTTGCAGCTGATTGTCTTGGGATTCTTAAGTATTGCAATTGGTCTTTGTTTGAAATGCAAACCAATGGAAAATAAAGAAAGAGAACCATTAATTGAATATCCAGTTGCTAAGCCAGCACATCACAAAAGAATATATAAAAGAAAATTTGTCAGGTAAATTTGATTTATCTGACTTTTTTAAAGCGCTTTGCTTTACATTTAGTAAATATACCGTATGATAAAGATATGTTTATAAATAGAAATGAAAACATTCCCTTACAAAATAAAATTATATTTTCTAAAGAAAATTGGCATATTGATGACTTAGAAAATAAATTCCATCAATCAAAGCTCATAAAATTAGGTTCACGCCTTTATAAACCGCTTGCAGCAGCGACAAACAATAATTTGAGATATGTAATAGCCTCAACTCGTCATGGCCGTCAGAACCATTTTACATGTCTTTTAATCAGTCATAAGGATATATCCGAAATTGAAATCATTTCAATTAAAAATCATCAGAAGCTAAATTATCATCTGCCTGATTCTGAAGATATACGCATCATCAATGCAGCACAAAAAAAGCTGTTAGGAATTTCTTATGTTCCGATTTTTTGTGCAAAGGATCATCTAACAAGATATTATATAAGTACAGTACATATCCAAGATGAAATAAAGAGTTCAATAATTGTAGGTGTTCAAGTATTTTTGAATACATTAGGGTATTATGAAATACAAAAAATTGATCATCTGCTTACAATGAAATCATAAAAAAACATTCACTGATCAAAATTTTCAGGAATGTTTTTTTTATTGAATCTATTAAATATATTAAGCTAATTCTTTTGTTTTATCTTCTTTGACAAATGCCAGTAAAACTGCACCGATAATCAAACTAGGAACCAAGCCAAGAATACCATAAGAAGGTTCGCCGGTAATCTGTACAACTAAAGCAATAATGAATGGTCCTAAAATAGCCGCAAACTTTGAGAAGATATCAAAGAAACCGAAATATTCATTTGAGTCTTCTTTATCCGGAATCATCAAAGCATAATATGATCGGGATACTGCCTGAATACCGCCCTGGAATAAACCAACTAATAAACCAAGGATCCAAATCATATTAGCATTTCTGCTTAATTGAGAACCAACAACAACTACTACAAAGTAACCTGCAATACCAGCGAAAATCATTGGTTTTCCGCCGAATTTCTCAGCAAGTTTGCCATATAGGATAGCACCTGGACAAGCAACAATATTGATGACAATAACAACTGCCAATAACAATACATCACTGACCCCCATATCACCTGCAAGTGAAACAGCCATGGAGATGACAGAGTTTACTGCATCAATATAGAAGAAATAAGCTAAGCAGAATAAGAAAATATTGCGATTTTTTTTCAAGTTCTTAAATGTATTGATCAAACGTGTAAAGCTTGAACGAATGACATGTGGTTCTTCTTCATGATAATGAACTTGTTTTACATTTCTGATGATATGACGTGAGTGATACAGCCACCAGATTACTGCGGCCCACATGGAAATCATGATTGCCACACGATAAGTTAAAGTAAAACTTCCGATTACTAAGTTTCCGTTAGCATCGCCGAATAATGTGACTAAAGCAAACGGAATGATGAATAGCATAAATGGAACGGCAGAACCAATATATCCATAAGCATATCCGGCAGAAGATACCTTGTGCATACGATCATCATCACAGACATCAACCAAAAAAGCATCATAGAAAATGTTTGCCCCTGTGTAGCCAATCATGGCAATGACATAAATAATGACACATTGAATATAATCGAAAACAGGCAATGCAAGCAAAAAGCCGCCAACAATTCCCATTGCTAAAAAGAATTTAAAGAATTTCATTTTCTTGTCCTTATAATCAGCAATAGTACCTAAAACCGGTGACAAGAATGCCAATAAAACAGCATAACCTGTATTAGCCCATCCTACATAAATACTTCCCAGCTCATTTGGTGAGATAAAATCAATTAATAAAGGAAATAAAACAGTCATAGTGGTTAATGTTTGCGCTGAGTTTGCAACATCATATAAGATCCAACTACTTTCCTTTAAAGTAAACCCCTTTTTTTCAAGTAATTTAAGAAACATATTTTATAGCCTCCATACTTATTAATTTTATCATAGAAAGTTAAAGAAGATTAAAGAATTTGGTAAATTCTATCTAAATTATTCACCTGCACCAGTAACTTTTTCGATAATTCGCACTAATTCATCCTCTGTTTCTTGGAATAAATGGGTATAAACACTTAATACCGTATCGACATTATCCCCCAAACGTGAGGAAATGGCTTTGATGTTTGCCCCGTTATTGATAAGCAATGAAGCATGTGAATGACGCAAATCATGAATACGGATTGTTTTTACACCAGCAGCAATGGCATAGTCTCTGAATTTAATTCCGACATTCTTTAAACCGATAGGTCTTTTGCCACCAAATACGAAGTCGTTTGGTGAAAATAATGGATCTAATCGAACTTGATCATATCTTTCTTTCAGCATTTCGCTTAGCTGTGATGGCATTTTAATACTGCGAACACTGTTTTTTGTTTTAGGAGGAGTAAGTTTAAAATTGCATCCTCTTAATTGCTGGGTAATGGTCTTGTAAATACGTACCACACCCGTAACGAAATTGATGTCTTCCCATTTTAGGGCTATCGCTTCCCCTTTTCGACAGCCCATAAAATACAAGAAGTTAAAAAGCAAGTAATGTTCTAGGTCTTGAACTTTATCAACGGCTTGAATAAACGTTGAAAATTCATCATAAGTCCAGTATTGCATTTCTGGCAGCAATTCATCAGGACGTTCATATTTTGGAACGTTTTTCATTGGATTTACATATACAAGTTCTTCATCGATTGCAAATAAAAATACTTTTGAAATAGTTGCATGTATCTTATTAATATAGGAAGGCTTCTTTCCTGCACGTTCCATCTCATCAAGTATTTCTTTGATATCATCAGGCTTAATCATAAAGATAGGCATATCATTAAGTGATTCAAATTTTTTAAGAGAATACATATCATTTTGAAGAGAGGTGCTCTTACGAACTGTTCTTCTCTTTTTAAAATAATACTCACACAGATCAGCGAATGTCATAGAGTGATCAATTGTGAATGTACCGGTCTTGTAGTAAACTTCTTTTGCTTTTTTGTTATAAACTTTCATATCTTTTCCTCCTTTAAATTTACTATACCCTACTTGAGATTAGTTTATTAAATTTTGGAAACAACGCAATGGGTGTAAGTAAACTTTTTTATAAAAATTACTCATAATTCAATACAAAATGCATAATTTCGTCTTTTTTTGATACTTTTACTTATTATCCCAAAAAATGGAAAAAATTAATTTTTGATTTTTTTGAAAAATGTTCATTTTTCCCTAGATTTAGGACTATTTTGCATGTCGAGATTCAGTTATTGCATAACTGAATCTGTGAATAAATCTAAAAATACAAAAGAAGAAATCGTTGTTTTGCAGCCGCTGTTTGTCAAT